>JAEYPL010000162.1 GCA_023410905.1 Pseudomonadota bacterium | reverse complement strand
TCTCGGGGGGCTGCGGTACCCACTTGTTGTCGCTGTCGGCAAAGGTCCGTTCGGCGATCGAATATTCGATGGTCTTGATGGTGACGGGCACGTCCTCGATGTTGAGCGTGCAGGCGGCCTCACACGGCGCCGGGCAGACGCGCCCTGTGACCTCGGGGAAGTTGTTCGTCGAATGGAGGTTGAGCGACGCCGTCGACCACTGGCCCTGATAAACGAGATCGTTCCAGTCGGGGATCTGGTTGTTGATCGGGCAGCCGTTGTGGCAGTAGGGGATGCCGCAGTCCATGCAGCGCGCGGCCTGCGTCTTGACCTCGGGCTCCGGCAACGGCTCGACGAATTCGCGGTAATGCTTCAGACGCTCCTCGACCGGACGATAGCCGCGGTCGGCGCGGTCAAACTCCATGAAGCCCGTAATCTTACCCATTTCTCTCGCCTTTCGGATCGGCGTGTATCGGAATTTTTGCTAGTGGATGCGCAGGCTGTTTTCACAGCGCGCGATCCATTTTCGGATGCCGGGTCGTTCGGCAAGATCGAAGCCGCCTTCGTCCGCCATGCGCGTGTACGCGACGACGGCGATGTCCGCGATCGTGATCTCGGGACCTGCGAGGTAGCCGGCGCCTGAGAGCTGCTGCTCGATGTAGTCGAGTGCTTTCTCTGCCCGCTCGACGCGCCACGCCTCGCGTTCGGCCTTCGAGCGGCCGAGGTACTTCATGTGAAAGCGGCACACCGCGACATAGGGTTCGTGGCTGTACTGCTCCCAGAAGAGCCACTCGTCGATCTTCGCCTGCGTGAAGCCGTCGTCCGGCAGGAGACGCGAGCCGCGCGCGAGATAGCGGATGATCGCATTCGACTGCGCGAGCGTGCGCCCGTCGTCGAACTCGACGGCCGGCACCTGGCCCTGCGGGAACTTCGCGAGGTAGGCGGGAGTGCGCGACTCGCCCTTCATGATGTCGATCGGCATCCAAGTGTAGGGGCGGCCGATCGCGTCGGCCGTCCACTTCACCTTCAGGCAGTTGCCCGAGATGGCGTCACCATAGATCTTCATGACGTCACTCCGCGGGCTTCGCCTTCGCCTTGCCGTTGCCCTTGGGCTGGGCCGCGGCCTTGGGCACGCCGATCTCGATCACGCCGAGGCCGGTGGTGTCAGCTTCCTGCAGCTTGGCCATCTCGCTCAGCGCGCGGCGGTACTCGATCGGCATGACCTTGCGGAACTTCGCACTCCACTTCGGCCAGTCGGCAAGGATCTCCTTCGCCTTCGCCGAGTTCGTGTAGTGCGCGTGGCGCGTGATGAGGGCGTGCAGGCGCTCGGCATCCTGCTCCGACATGTTCTGCATGACATCGACGAGGCCATGGCTCGCGAGATCGCCGCTCTGGTTGGCGAGGCGGCGCATGACTTCTTCTTCCGCGGCAACCGGCTCCAGGTCGACCATGGAGAGATTGCAGCGCGTCTCGAAGTCACCGGCTTCGTCGAGCACGTACGCGACGCCACCCGACATGCCGGCCGCGAAGTTGCGCCCCGTCGGACCGAGCACGACGACGACACCGCCGGTCATGTACTCGCAGCAGTGATCACCCGTGCCCTCGACGACCGCATAGGCGCCGGAGTTGCGCACGGCAAAACGCTCGCCCGCGATGCCGCGGAAGTAGCACTCGCCGCTGATGGCGCCGTACATGACGGTGTTGCCGACGATCATGCTCTCCTCGGGCACGATGCCGGACTTGGGATTCGGACGCACGATCAGCTTGCCGCCCGACAGACCCTTGCCGACGTAGTCGTTGCCTTCACCGACGAGATCGAGTGTGACGCCGCGTGCGACCCAGGCGCCGAAGCTCTGGCCGGCGATGCCGTTGAGCGCGAGCCAGATCGTGTCCTCGGCGAGGCCGGCATGGCCGTGCGCTTTGGCGACTTCGCCCGAGAGCATGGCGCCAGCGGAACGGTCACGGTTCGAGATTGCGAACTCGGCCTTGATGGGCTTCTTCGTCTCGATTGCGGATTTGGCAGCTTCGATGAATTTGCGGTCGAGAACCTTGTCGAGACCGTGATCCTGGCGCTCGCAATTGTAGATCGCGACACCGGCCGGCACGACGGGCTTGTGAAAGAGCTTCTCGAAGTCGAGACCGCGCGCCTTCCAGTGGCCGATGGCCTTTTCCTTGTCGAGGCAGTCGGACTGGCCGACCAGCTCATTGAAGGAGCGGAAGCCGAGCTCGGCCATGAGCTCGCGCACTTCCTCCGCAATGAAGAAGAAGAAGTTCACGACATGCTCGGGCTGGCCCTTGAAGCGCTTCCGGAGCTCGGGATCCTGCGTCGCGACGCCGACCGGGCAGGTGTTGAGATGACACTTGCGCATCATGATGCAGCCGGCCGCGATGAGCGGTGCCGTTGCAAAGCCGAACTCGTCGGCGCCGAGCAGCGCGCCGATGACGACATCGCGGCCCGTGCGGATGCCGCCATCGACCTGCACGGCAATGCGCCCGCGCAGACGGTTCATGACGAGCGTCTGGTGCGTCTCGGCGAGGCCGATCTCCCACGGGCTGCCGGCGTGCTTGATGGAGGTGAGCGGTGAGGCGCCCGTGCCGCCCTCGAAGCCCGAGATGGTCACATGATCGGCGCGCGCCTTGGCGACGCCCGCAGCGACCGTCCCGACGCCGACTTCGGAGACGAGCTTGACCGACACATCAGCCCGCGGGTTGACGTTCTTCAGGTCGTAGATGAGCTGCGCCAGGTCTTCGATCGAGTAGATGTCGTGATGCGGCGGCGGCGAGATGAGGCCGACGCCCGGTGTCGAGTGGCGCACCTTCGCGATGACCTGATCGACCTTGTGGCCGGGGAGCTGGCCGCCCTCGCCCGGTTTTGCTCCCTGCGCCATCTTGATCTGCATGAGGTCGGAGTTGACGAGATACTCCGTCGTCACGCCGAAGCGGCCTGATGCGACCTGCTTGATGGCCGAGCGCATGCTGTCGCCGTTCGGCATGGGCACGTAGCGGTCGGATTCTTCGCCGCCCTCGCCGGTGTTCGACTTGCCGCCGATGCGGTTCATGGCGATCGCAAGCGTCGTGTGCGCCTCGCGGCTAATCGAGCCATAGCTCATGGCGCCGGTCGAGAAGCGCTTCACGATCTTCGCCGCCGGCTCGACTTCCTCGATCGGCACGGGCTTGCGCTTCATCTCCGCAGCACCCTTAATCCGGAAGAGCCCGCGCATGGTCATGAGCTGCTCGGACTGATCGTTGATCTGGGCTGCGTAGTCGCGCCACTTCTGCGGGATCTTGCCCGCCATGGCATCCTCGTTCGAGGTCGAGCGCACGGCGTGCTGCAGATCGGCGACGACCGTCGGCCGCCACGAATGCGATTCACCGCGTGTGCGGTAAGCGTACTCGCCGCCCACTTCGAGCATGTTCTCGAGGTAGGGCACGTCGCCGAAGGCCTGGCGATGGCGCTCGGCCGTCTCGCGCGCGATCTGGAAGAGACCGACGCCCTCGATCTGCGTGTGCGTGCCGGTGAAGTACTTCTTCACGAAGCTCGACTTCAGGCCGACTGCGTCGAAGATCTGCGCGCCGCAATAGGACTGGTAGGTCGAGATGCCCATCTTGGACATGACCTTGAGCAGTGCCTTGTCGATGGCCTTGATGAAGCGCTTGTGCGCTTCCTTGGTGTCGAGGCCGGCATCGAGCTCGGGTGCGAGCTGCTCGACGGTCTCGAAGGCGAGATACGGGTTGATCGCTTCGGCGCCGTAGCCCGCCAGTGTCGCGAACTGGTTCACCTCGTAGGCTTCGCCCGTCTCGACGACGAGGCCGACCGATGTGCGCAGGCCCTGCCGAATGAGGTGGTGGTGCACGGCTGATGTCGCGAGCAGTGACGGGATCGGAATGCGATCCGGGCCAGTGGCGCGATCGGAGAGGATGATGATGTTGTAGTCGCTGGAGCGGACGGCCTCCTCGGCTTCCGCGCATACGACATCGAGTGCCGTCGCCATGCCGGCGGCACCGGCTTCGGCGGCGTAGGTGATATCGATGGTGATCGACGAGAACTCGTTGTCGGCAACCTCACCGATGGCGCGGATGCGTTCGAGATCCTCGTTCGTCAGGATGGGCTGGTAGACTTCGAGGCGCTTGTGACGCGACGTCCCCTCGAGATCGAGCAGGTTCGGCCGCGGCCCGATGAACGAGACGAGACTCATGACGACCTCTTCGCGGATCGGATCGATCGGCGGATTGGTCACCTGCGCGAAGTTCTGCTTGAAGTAGGTGTGCAGCAGCTTGGGCTTCGACGACAGCGCTGAGATCGGCGTGTCCGTGCCCATGGAGCCGACCGCCTCCTGGCCCGTCTGGACCATCGGGCTCATCAGGAACTTGAGACTCTCCTGCGTGTAGCCGAAGGCCTGCTGCAGATCGAGCAGACTGACGTTGCTCTTCTTGCGCGTTGCCTTCTTCGGCAGCGGAAGATCCGAGACCTGGATCTGCGTGCGCTTCAGCCACTGCTCGTAGGGGTTCTTGCCGGCGATCTCGCGCTTCAGCTCGTCATCGGAAATGATGCGGCCTTCGGCGAGGTCGATCAGCAGCATCTTGCCCGGCTGCAGGCGCCACTTCTTCGCAATGTTCTCTTCCGGAATGGGAAGTACGCCCGACTCCGAGGACATGATCACGCGATCGTCCTTGGTGACGAGATAGCGCGCGGGGCGCAGGCCGTTACGGTCGAGCGTCGCGCCGATCTGGCGGCCGTCCGTGAAGGTCATGGCGGCCGGGCCGTCCCAAGGCTCGATCATGCAGGCGTGGTACTCGTAGAAAGCCTTGCGCTCGGCATCCATGCTTTCATGGCCGGCCCACGCTTCCGGGATGAGCATCATCGCGGCATGTGCGAGGCTGTATCCGCCCATGACCAGGAATTCGAGGGCATTGTCGAAGCACGCGGTATCCGACTGACCCTCGTAGGAGATGGGCCAAAGCTTCGTAATGTCGGCGCCGAAGAGCGGCGATGACACGGACGCCTGGCGCGCCGCCATCCAGTTCACGTTGCCGCGCAGCGTGTTGATCTCGCCGTTGTGGGCGACCATGCGATAGGGATGCGCGAGCTTCCACGAGGGGAAGGTGTTCGTCGAGAAACGCTGGTGAACGAGCGCGAGCGAGGAGATCACACGCGGATCGGAGAGCTCCTTGTAGTAGGCCT
>JAEYPL010000146.1 GCA_023410905.1 Pseudomonadota bacterium | reverse complement strand
AGGTCATCGGTGTGAAAGACGATCTTCTCGTGCTCAGTGCCGATGCGCCATTGATCGGCGGGCTTACACCCGACGGCAATCCAGTCGACGAGATCGGCGCGCGAGCGCACGACGGGGGAGGGCGCACCGTCCTGGCGGGTGGACATTCGACATATCCTCGTGAGCCTGGCCCCATGGGGGGCACGCGGCGTGTTGCCCGTCTTATGACCGACCAGACGGCTTCAAAACAAGGGCCATTTGGATGAGCGCCGGCCCAGGCCGGCAACGGCTGGATCTAGCTCCCCGGGCTCCAAAGTCCCGGAGCGGGGCCGGCAATATGCGCCATGGCCGGCCACGGGAGCAGCGCCGCCAAAGCATGTCACGGACGCGCCCGGCGCGGGCCCGCCGGCGAACCCAAGGTTGCGGGCGCTTGACGCGAGCGCCGCCTCACAAATGTTAATGGGCGCCCGGAGGCGCCCATTTTTGAACCTCGGCGGGTCGTACCCCGTCGGCCTCAGTAGCGGTAGTGATCCGACTTGAACGGGCCGGCCTGGGTCACGCCGATATAGTCGGCCTGATCCTTGGAGAGCTTGGTCAGCTTGGCGCCGACCTTGGCCAGGTGGAGCGAGGCGACCTTCTCGTCGAGATGCTTCGGCAGCACGTAGACTTCCTTCTTGTACTTGCCGTCCTTGTTATTCGCCCAGAGCTCGATCTGCGCCAGCGTCTGGTTCGTGAACGACGCCGACATCACGAACGACGGATGGCCCATGGCGTTGCCGAGGTTCACGAGACGGCCCTGGCTCAGCAGGATGATGCGGTTGCCCTTCGGGAACTCGATCTCGTCGACCTGATCCTTGATGTTCGTCCACTTCATGTTCTTGAGACCCGCGACCTGGATCTCGTTGTCGAAATGGCCGATGTTGCAGACGATGGCGCGGTCCTTCATCCCCTTCATGTGATCGACGGTGATGATGTCCTTGTTGCCGGTCGCGGTGACGTAGATGTCGGCGCGCGGCAGCGCATCCTCGATCGTCACGACCTCGTAGCCTTCCATCGCGGCCTGCAGCGCGCAGATCGGATCGATCTCGGAGACGAGCACGCGGCAGCCCGCCTGACGCAGCGATGCCGCCGAGCCCTTGCCGACGTCGCCATAACCCGCGACGAACGCCACCTTGCCCGACATCATGACGGCGGTGCCGCGGCGAATGCCGTCGACCAGCGACTCGCGGCAGCCGTAGAGGTTGTCGAACTTCGACTTCGTCACGCTGTCATTGACGTTGATCGCCGGCCACAGCAGCGTGCCAGCCTTCTGCATCTCGTAGAGGCGATGCACGCCCGTGGTCGTCTCCTCGGAGACGCCTTTGATGGACTTGGCGATCTCGCCGAACCAGCCCTTCGGCTTTTCCTTGAGGCAGCGCTTGATGAGCGCGAACAGAATCTCTTCTTCCTCGGAACCCTCCTTGTCGAGGAATGCCGTGTCGCCCTTCTCGGCGCGCACGCCGAGATGGATGAACAGCGTCGCGTCGCCGCCGTCATCGAGGATCATGTTTGGGTAGCCGCCGCCGTGCCAGTCGAAGAGCTTCGCCGTGTAGTCCCAGTACTCTTCCAGCGTCTCGCCCTTGACGGCGAAGACGGGCGTTCCGGCAGCGGCGATGGCGGCCGCCGCATGGTCCTGCGTCGAATAGATGTTGCAGGAGACCCAGCGCACGTCGGCGCCGAGCGCCTTCAGCGTCTCGATGAGGACACCCGTCTGAATGGTCATGTGCAGCGAGCCGGCGATGCGCGCGCCCTTGAGCGGCTGCTTCGGGCCATATTCCTCGCGCGTCGCCATCAGGCCCGGCATCTCGCTCTCGGCGATGGACAGCTCCTTGCGGCCGAACTCAGCGAGGGAGATGTCCTTGACGATGTAGTCCTTGGTGCTCATGGGGCGCCTTTCTGGAACGGTTGACAGCCGGAATGCCCCGCAGGCCAGCAGCACGTTTTCGGTGCCGGCGCGCGGGCAGGATTGGATCGGCGCTGTATAGCCGTAGGGTCGCAGCGCCGCAAGACGGATATAAAGAAATCTTTATGTCTTTCTGCGGACACTTGACGCAAGGTCCAGCACAGGTGAGCCTGCCGCCCTCAACAGCGGAGGGCTAGGTGATCATTTTCGACACGACCAAGCCGCTCCTGGTCTTCGGCGGCCCGTACTCGAACGTCCAGGCCACCGAAGCCCTGAGGCGCCGCGCCGACGCGCTCACCATCCCACCGAGCAATGTCATCTGTACGGGCGATGTCGTGGCCTACTGCGCCGCGCCGGAGGAAACCGCGCGCCTCGTCGCCGATTGGGGCTGCCACGTCATCCAGGGCAACTGCGAGCAGCAGCTTGCCGTCGCCGCCGAGGACTGCGCCTGCAATTTCGAGGAAGGCACCGAATGCGCCGCGCTGGCCAAGGGCTGGTACCCTTATGCCAACGCACGCATGAGCGGCGAGATGCGCACGTGGATGGGCGCCCTGCCCGAGACACTGCACTTCGACTACGGCGGCCGATCGTTCCGCGTGGTCCACGGCGGCACGGACATTGTCAATCGCTGGGTCTTCCAATCCCAGCGCGATGTTCTTGCCGAAGAGGTTGCGCGCGCCGATGCCGACGTCGTCATTGCCGGCCATTCCGGCATTCCGTTCGCCGCCCGCGTCGGCGGAAGCCTCTGGTTCAACCCCGGCGTCATCGGCATGCCGGCCAATGACGGTACGGCGGATGTCTGGTACGGCCTCATCCGCGCGATCGGTGACGAACTCCTGATCTCGACGCATCGCCTGGCCTACGATCATCACAGCGCCGCTGCCGCCATGCGCCGCTCAGGCCACGCAAATGGCTATGCGCGCACGTTGATCACTGGTCTCTGGCCAAGTCTCGACATTCTCCCGCACGTCGAGCACGAGGCTACGGGGCAGCGCATCCGCCAGCGGACAGTGCGTCTCGGTGCCGTAGCCGGCTCACGCAAGGCGGCCTGAGCGCTTTGCGAGCGCTCCAGCATCATCCCCTCTCCCCGCGCGTCGCGCAGGAAGCGCGCCTTTGGCGCGACTCTTCTCCCCGTCAGCACGGGGAGTAGGGGAAGTAGGGCGCGCCGGCCGTTAGGTCGTGCTTTCAAAAACTACTTCTTCTTGCCCTTGGCCTTCTTCACGGCGGGCTTGCGCTCAGGCAGGGCAGGGGCGATGGAGGCGGTCGAGATCGGATTTGCGACTTCGAGCTCGCTGCATTCGACCTCGCCCGTCTTGGCCCAACGCGCAACGTCGGCGCGCATGGCATTCGCAAGACCATCAGGCAAGCGGCGCGCTTCCGTGACGAGGCTCGTGCCGCCACCTTCCCGTGTGAGAGTGACGATGAAGACCTTGCCGCCGCGCGGGCTCGGCTGGTCGGGCGTGCGGATGTGCGCCGCGACCTCGCCGCCACCACCTTCGCTCTCAGGCTCGAGCTTGCCCTCGAAGACGTGCGTCTGCTCGAGAGGTTTGCCGACGCCGAACCAGCAGGCCTTGGCACCGCGGGCGACGCGCGAATAGATCTCGTGCGTGCCCTCGCTGTGAACACTGCTGAAGTTGCTCGCGTAGTTTGCAGGCGTGACAGCAGCCGTCAGAGCCTCCGTCTTGAGGACACTCGTCCCCTCGCAGCCGGCGAGCACGAGCACCGCCAGGCACGCCAGCGCGCCCTTCAGCTTCCCTGCCCCTTGCCAGCCGCGGCTCACCGCTCTGCCCCTCGCATCGATCGCCCGCCCGGAACCTGCGCGACGATCCCAGAGCCGGCCGAGCCTGACAAGTGCGTCAATGCCGCTGTAGATAACGCATTTTCCGGCCTAAGGGGGCTCTGTTGCCTCGGCGCCCCGCAAACTCGACAGACGCGCCTGCGTGGCGTAAAGCCGGGCTAACCGAATTTGCGCCAGGGAGGCATACCATGTCGTCGTTCAAAGGCCTGCTACTGACAAAGGGCGAGGCCGGCCCGACCGCTGCATGGACGGATCTCACCGACGCCGATCTCATGGACGGCGACGTGTCCGTTCGCGTCTCGCATTCGACGATCAACTACAAGGATGGCCTCGCCATCACCGGCAAAGCCCCCGTCGTACGCCGCTGGCCGATGATTCCGGGCATCGACTTCGCAGGCGACGTCATCGCGTCCAACAATCCCGCGTTCAAGGTCGGCGATGGCGTCATTCTCAACGGCTGGGGCGTCGGCGAGACCCACCTCGGCGGATATGCGCAGCGCGCCCGCGTCAAAGCCGATTGGCTCGTGCGGCGTCCGGCGGCATTCACGGCGGCACAGGCCATGGCGATCGGCACCGCCGGCTACACGGCCATGCTGTGCGTTCTGGCACTGGAGCGCAATGGCATCACACCGGCGCGCGGCCCCATTCTCGTGACGGGCGCGGCAGGTGGTGTCGGCTCGGTCGCCATCGCACTCCTTGCAAAGCTTGGCTACACCGTCATCGCCTCCACGGGCCGCGCATCCGAAGCCGACTATCTCAAGAGCCTCGGCGCCAGCGAGATCATCGATCGCGCGGAGCTCTCGGGGCCAGCGCGTCCGCTCGGCAAGGAGGGGTGGGCTGGCGCGGTCGATTCCGTCGGCTCGCACACGCTCGCCAATGTCATCTCGATGACGAAGTACGACGGCTGCGTCGCCGCCTGCGGCCTTGCCCAAGGGCTGGACCTGCCTGCATCTGTCGCGCCGTTCATTCTGCGCAGCGTGACGCTCGCAGGCGTCGACAGCGTGATGGCACCGACATCGCGCCGCATGGAAGCCTGGACGCGCCTTGCCCGCGATCTCGACATCGCCAAGCTCGACGCGCTCACCGTCACGCGCCCGATCGCCGATGCCGTGACGCTCGCACCGGAGATCCTTGCTGGCAAAGTTCGCGGTCGGGTCGTCCTCGAAATCGAGTAGTCATGGACCAGACCGCAGCGCCTCTCGGCCAGATCCGCACGCGCCTCAGCGTGCTGTTCGCTGCCGGGGCGCCGCGGGCGGTCATTCTGCTGCGCGCACCACGCACGCATTGGCGTCTGATCACCTGGGACCTCAGCCGAGATGTGTTCACGCCCGGGCAATGGATGGTCGGGCTCATCAAGCTGTGCGATCTCTCGCCGTCCGGCGAGAAGCTGATCTATTGGGCCGCGCAGCATCATCGCTCGGCCCCGCGCCAGATCCCCCTGCGCCCGACGCCAGGTAAGCCGTACGACCCGCTCACGGCGCTGCCATCGAAACCGCCGCGTCAGGGGCGTCGCGTTCCGCGCTATATGCAGCATCTCGTGCAATCGTCGCGGGCCAGTTCGCCCGGCCGCCTCGACACGACCTGGACGGCCATTTCGACACCGCCCTATTTCACGGCTCTCGCGCTCTGGCCGGCATTCGGGCACTGGACAGGCGGCGGCCTTTTCCTGACCGATCACGAGATCCTCATCCACGAGCCGGAAAATCGCATGGTCCCGATCGAGACCGTGCCTCTTCCGAGGCAAGTCCGCATTGGCTCTTGGTTCAGCTCAGGGCAAGGGTTCAAGCCCTCGGCGTTGCGCCCTTCCGAAGGCACGAACATCGACAGCGGTAAATTCTGGGAAGCGCTGGTGCGTGGCGGCGCGGCCTGGGTCGAGTGGGTACACATCCACGAACACGGCGAGCTGCTCTTTGGCTGCGATGGCTGCGTCTATCGCCTGCCCCGCTGGCAGCAGGTCGATCCGTCCGATTACTTGCGAACGGCCACGCGGATTGCCGACTTCCGGGACATGCGGTTCGAGGCCGTTCAGACGCCCTCTGAGGCCATGCGGTGGTGATCAGGCAGGGGATGCGGCTCCGGCTACGCGGGTCCAAAGCCCTGACCAGCCCTCGGGGCCTAGCATGAGCCCAGCGTTGGTCACGAACAGCAGCACGCACAGAACGGTGAGGAGCGCCCGCTTGGCCGGAAAGCTCGAAGCAGCGAAGGGCACGAGCAGAATGAGCCAATGTACGATCGTGACCGCCGGGCTGAACAGAAGCGGCTCGGTGGGGTTGAAGATGAAGAAGAACACCGCCCGGACGAGCGCGTAGGCGGCGAGCGGCAGCAGAAGCTGGCCACCCGCCCCAAGGCTCGCGGCGCGAGACAACAGGCTCGCCGCCGCAATGAGCCCGATGATGAACAGGGCCGCGAGCGCGAGCGGTGAGCCAAGATAAGCGGCCATGGTCGGCTCGAAGTATCCGCCGGCCTCGGTCCACTTCAACGCATGGGGCGTCGGGGCCACGATATTGAAGAAGAACCAGTTCGCGATGAAGCCGTGAATGCTCGCCAGGCCGTAGTTGTTCTTCGCGATGTAGTAGAGCAGCATATTGAAGTGCGACTGCCCTTCCAGGTACGTGCTCTCCGGAATGAGCCAGCCGTTCACGAAGACTTCGAGCACGAACCAGGCAGCGAACACGATCGGCACATGCGCGGCGAGCCACCGGGAACGTCGCCAGTCGAAGCCGTGCCTCAGCAGCGCATCCATGACGGGAATGGCAAGCAGGAACGCCGAGACGATCTCGTTCAGGCAGGCAAGCGCTAAGACAACACCAAGCGCGATACCCCCAGTCAGGCTCCAGCGCTCGCGCAACCGCACATAGGCGGCGATGTACAGCACCGACAACGTCGCCGTGACGATCTTCGATTCTGGTATCGCCGAGAAATACCAGACGCCGAGCGAGGCGCCGTAGAGAACGCCTCCGAGAAGCACGTACCCTCTCGGCAACAACGCCGTGAAAATCGACATGGCGGCCCAAACGCCGAGGGCGCCAACCGCTGCGAACAAGGCATTCAGGATGGTCGCAGGCGCGAGCCATGGCGTGAGCGGCGATAAGATCTTCATCCACGCCAGCCCGAGCGTGGTTGTCACCGGATGAAAGCGCGCTGCGCGATGATGGACGGCCATATCCGCCAGCATGGCATAAAAGCTCGTGTCGGCACCGAAGTGCGCCGTGGCGTGTCGCTCCGCAAGCACCACCCCCGTGAGCCAATAAACCCCGAAGGCAATGGTGGTTATCAAAGCCATCCCCGCGGCCAGCAGGCTACGGCTCGCCATCTCACCAGCGGCCCCGGCCATCGGCACTGTCATCCGCGAAGAGAAGTCATGAGGCGCGTGATCGTTCATTCTTTCGTCCTGCCGGGCCGGCCCCACGGCCCGACCAATTTCGAGGAATGTGGCATGCCGCCCCGATGGGCAATGCGACCGAGATGCCATTCGCCCAACAGCATCCGTATGCGGGGGCACCTTGGCCATCGAAATATGAACGACGCCAAAATGGCGCCAGCCCATCGCCTGCGCTCAATGCCTGCGTTGCTCGCGGCCCGCACCACATAGTTGCAGCATCAATGCAACACGCGCTGCGCGAGGTCCACGCAAGCAAACGGGTGCACTCTCGATGCGTGCGGCGCTCATTTCAGGGCGCGGTGCGTCTCGGCAGGGGTTCCGATACGGCGACATGCATCACAGCTACCTAGATGCCATCAAGTCCTTCGAGGGCTTCACACCCAAGGCCCAGTGGGACTATGCCCAATTCAGCAACGGGTATGGGACCAAGGCCCTCTACGCGGGCGAGGCGATCTCGCCTGAGGAGGCCGAACGCCGCTTCAAGGCCGAGATCGAGATCGCGCGCAACATCGTCGAGAAGCACGCTGCCGGCTGGGACGAAGGCACCAAGGCCGCTCTGACCTCGCTGACCTTCAACGCCGGCACGCGCTGGATTTCGAGCGGTCTCGGTGAGGCCGTGCGCAATCATGACATCGAGGGCGTCAGGGAACGGTTCGCCCAATACAACAAGGCTGGCGGGGAGGTTCTGCCCGGCCTCATGCGCCGCCGCCTCGCGGAGCTCGACTGGATCGGCAATGGTCCAGCGGCCGCTGGCGCGCCTACCTCCACGAAACCGGCCACGATCCTCGCTCAGGCGAGCCCCCTGGACCTCACGACGGCGGCGACGACCATCGCCCAATCCGCCGCTGCAAGCCCGCCGGCCGACGTCCCGCGGGCCGAGACGGCGCAGCAAGCTCTGACGGCCCTGCTCGAGGACCGCGACCCCAAGTCGGTTGCCGAAGGCACCGAAGCCCGCAGCGCGGAGGCGCTCTCCAGGCTCGTATCGCTGATGTTCGATCTTCAGATGCGCTCAACGCTTGCCGATCCCATGAAACCCGGGGAGACGCGCTCCGAGCGTCAGGAGCGCGCGGCCTGAGCGGCCATTAACCGCCTGCTAACCATGCAGCCACAATTGCCGCGGGCTTAGTTGTTTCTAAGCCGCCGCCCGGCAGTATGGCCGGCATGATCGACGAGAAAAAATACGAGCGCATTATCCAGCGCATTTCCCAACTCGGCACCTGGCTCGAGGAGGAAGCACCGTATGCGTTGTCCGATCAGCGCCATCTCGAGGCGCACTCACCTGAGCAGGCTTACTGGCACCTCGGCTATCATCGTGGCTTGAGCGACATGCTCTCGTTCCTCAAAGAGCATGCTGAAGACAGTGAGGACACTGCCAGTCCGTCCCACGCGGCCGAACCGGGTGAATGATCGTCGACGGCGGCCGGAACTCGTGAAATAGCGCGCATTCGTGCAGAAATGCGTCGCGAGCGTCTGCCATCACGGCAAACTTGAACATCGTGCTCGAGCCGATCAGCTCGCTGAGCCGCGCGCGCACGTCATAGTCGTCTCGCCCGACGCTCTGCACGCGAAAACGGCCCTCCGGGTCGACGTAGCCGAGTGTGTATATCCCCGTCCTCGCCTTGGGCAGCAGGCGTTGCAGCACATCATAGGAGAGCCCGTGGGGGCCTTTCATCATCATCGTCGTCGTCATCATTCAGTCGTCCTGTAAGCACCGCCTCGTATTATTTGGCCGGCTGGCAGCGCACGGCCTCGTGGGCCAGGAAGTTCATGCTCTCGACAAACACCTGCGCGAACGTCGGGCTTCCGATGCGCGCGTTCGCTTTGGTGAGGATTCGGCCGATCAGCTTGTCGACCTCGACGATCTTGAGTGCGGAGAAATCCAGCTCCTCCTCCTCGTAGACCGACCTGAAGATTGCCTCGCTCGCATAGAGCGTCAGCGTGTCCTTGTCTTTCCGGATGGCGCTCGCCGACGCGGCGTACGCGAATCGCCCGATCACGTAACCCTGGATCTTGCCCTCACGCACGACCGGCACGGAGATCGGATCGATCTTCACGACTTCCGTCTTTTCATTCGGGTCCTCCGTCACGGCCGCCGTCCCCTGAGGGAGCTGCATGGCGGCATAGCTGCCACCGAGCGTCGCAAGCACGACGACGAGGCCGAGGAGGAGCATTCTCACCATGGCCGCGGTCCCTGGCGGGCAATTTCACTCGAGTATGTGCCGTCGGCCGTCGACTGCTCGATGGCGTCGCCGATGAGCGTGGAGATCTCGTAGACGGCATCCATATGTCGGCGCAGCAGGCGCTCGTTGGCTGCAAGCTCTTGCGAAAGTCCCGCGAGTCGCCGCTTCACAGCCTCGGTCGGAATTTTCCCGTCGGCCACCTGCATGAGCTTGCCGAGCTCGAGTGCCAGGTGGCTCTTTCTGGCAACAAGCGCGCTGAAGTCCGCGCCTTCGGGACGTGCGATCAGTGTCTTCTCCTCCTGCACGACTTCGCTGATGAGATCGGCAAGATGCAGGATCGCCTCCATGAGGCGCGCGCTTTCGAGCGGGGCCGGCTCGGCGGCGGGCGTCCGCGCTGTTCTTTGCCCTTGAGTATGCGCAAGCATCAGCGTGCCTCTCCATTTGTCTTGGTCTGACTGCCGGTGGCCTGCGCCGGGGCGGCCGCAGCAGCGACGGTTGGTTCGTCAGGCAAAAGTTTCAAGCGGCCGCTCGACGCAATCTGGTCAGCGAGCTTCTCCGCCAT
This sequence comes from Pseudomonadota bacterium, assembly GCA_023410905.1. Taxonomy (GTDB): domain Bacteria; phylum Pseudomonadota; class Alphaproteobacteria; order Rhizobiales; family Hyphomicrobiaceae. The sequence continues at coordinate 5,441 of JAEYPL010000146.1, read as the reverse complement.
CATCGATTGCCAGAGCTTTCCGGCCGAACCCGTGCCGAAAAGATGCGCATTCTCCTTCGGCAGCATCGCGCCGATGAAGGCCTGCAGCGCAAAAGCTTCGAACTGCTTGCGTGCCTTGGCTGCATTCTTGACCTTGAAATCCTCGGCACCCGCGACCGTGTCCTGGCTCGGGGCAGCGGCTTGAGCTTGCTCTGCTGCCGCCTTGCGAATGACTGTGTCGAATGGCCCGATTTCGTCCGCCCGCTTTACGGTCGTGACGAAGCCCGCACTTTCCCCGGGCGCGCGAACGCCAGACGCTCCGGTGTCCCCCGCGCCCACGAGGCGTGCAATGCCGTTGAGATCGATGCCCATTGTGCTCACTGACCGATAGATCGAGAGACGCTCACCTCGAGGCGGCAGCCCCTCCTCCCTCGGATAGTGGCGCCTCGACCTTATTTCAGGCTTGCGAGATTGCGGCGCACGAACTGATCGACGGCGTCCTCGAGCTGGCGCGCGTCCTGCTCCTGAGCGTCATCGAGAATCTCGCGGTCGAGCTTGTTCGCGAGGCCCTTCATCCGTCCGCGTGCCGCGGCCACCTGCTCGATCTGCTGATCGACCTCGACACCAAGCTCACCGGCGCGGCGCTCGAGCTTCACCGCGCGGGCGCTCACCAGCTCCGGAAACACGCTGCCGACGAGGTTCTCATGATCGAGATAGGCCCGCGTCACGGCAGCGGCCTTCGACGCATCGTCACGCGCGCGCATGAGCTCCTGGGCGGTCTGCGCCTCCTTCTCGTAGAGGTGCTCCGTCAGGCGGACCAGTTTCTTGAGGCGCGCGATCGAGCGTTTTTTCATGATGAACCCCTCAAAGATTCGTCAGGGTCGTATTGAAGGCATAGAAGTAGATCTGCAGCATCTCCGGCACCATGAGATAGAGAAAGAACAGCCCCCCCATGAGCAGGAACGGGATCGAGATGAAGTAGGAGGGCACTTGTGGGATGAGCTTACCGAGAATGCCGAAGAGCACGTTGACCAGAATGGCATAGACGATGAACGGCCCCGACACCTGCAGGCTGATCATGAAGGACACATTGAGCGTCGAGGCGAGCAGACGGAGCCCAAATTCGGGCTCTGCCATCGCACCGAGCGGTATGCGTCCATAGGATTCGAGCACCGTCTTGATCAGGATGTGGTGGAAATCGAGAAGCAGGATGAGGAGCGTCGCCGAAAGAGCGATCAAGGTCGCGAGGGTCGGCGCCGCTTCGTCGTTGTCGATGCCGGCAGCGAGGCCGTTGAGACCGATGTAGTTCGAGACCGCACTCATCATGAACTCGAGTGCCGCGATGTAGATCCGGCACACGAGCCCGATCACCGCGCCGACAATGCACTCCGCTACGACGAAGCCGAGCAGCAACCCGCCGCGCGCGAGCTTCAGCGTGCCGCTGTCGAGCACGCCAGGCGCGGCAGCCAGTGCCAGCGCGAGTGCGAGATAAAGACGGACGCGCGCCGGCACGCGGGCCGTACCAAAACCCGGCGACAGCATCAGTGTCGTCCCGACCCGGCAGAGGATCAGGATGACACCGGTGGCATACTCGTCCAGTTCGAGCATCTAGTGTCCCGATCCCGAAGTTCGCCACACCTCGATCTCAGCTGTGCCATGCCGCAAGACGTGGCGAATTTCTCGATCGCTAGCCTGAAATGCTGCCGAGCGCCTTCACGTGGATACCGCGTGCGATCTCGGCGTGCGAAAGCACCGGAAGCGTCGGGAACAGCCGTTCGATGACCATGCGCACGAATGGACGGGCCTCGACCGAGGTCACGAGCACGAATTGCTCGCCCTTCTCGGTGTGGCTCGCGATAACACGTGAGGCATCCTTGCTGAAATCCTCGATCAGTCGTGGATCGATGTCGAACTCGACGACGTCGCCGCGCTGGTCGCGCTTGAGGCTCTCGTGGAAGGCGAGATCCCAGCGGCTGCCGAGGCGAAGCACCGACAGCGTGCCATCCTTGGCGAGATCACCGCAGATCTGCTGTGCCATGCGCTGGCGCACGTGCTCGGCAACCTGCTCGGCACGGCGCGTGTGCGGGGCAATCTCCGCGATCGCCTCAAGAATGAGCTGGACGTTGCGTATAGAAACGCGCTCCGCGAGCAGCATCTTGAGCACGGCCTGGATGCCAGAGAAGGAGATGTGCGCCGGCCGAATCTCGTCGAGAAGCCGCTTGTACTCGGGCTGCAGACCATCGATCAGCACTTGCATATCGCGATAGGAGAAGAGCTGAGCGAGGTTGTTGCGGACCGCTTCGCTCAAGTGCGTGAGCAGCACCGTCATGATATCGACGGTCGAGAAGCCCTCGCGCTTGACCTCCTTGCCATAGGCCTCCGGAATCCAGATCGCCTTCAGTCCGAACGCAGGTTCGACCGTGGCAACGCCCGTGATGCTCGGCTTCGGGCCATCGCCGACGATGACGAGCACGTCGCCGATCGGCAGCTCATGACCGCCGACGGTCGCGCCGTGAATGCGGATCTGGTAGCCGCGCGCCGGCAGCGAGAAATCGTCCGTGAGATTGATCTCCGGCACGACGAAACCGTACTGCTTGGCAAACTTACGACGGAGCTTGGCCACGCGCTGCGCCAGCTCATCGTGCTTGCGGATGAACTCCGCCGAGAGACGCTGGCCGAAGACGATCTCGATCTCGCTGATCTTGAGCGCGCCCTTGATGGACTGGCGCGCCTCCTCCTCGGCCACTTGCGTGGCCTCGCGGACCTTGGCATCGGCGGCGCGTTGTTCCTGCGCCCATCGTCGAGGAATAGCGTAGCCGGCCGCCGCAGCGATAACGCCCAGGACCGCGAACGGCAGCAGTGGGAGGCCCGGGCCCAGTGCCAGAAGGCCCATGGCACCGGCGGTCATGAGCAGGGCCTTGGGGTGGTTCGCAACCTGGCCGACAACCGTCTTCTCGACGGAGCCGTGCGTGCCGCCTTTGGCGACCACGAGGCCAGCCGCGAGCGAGATGATGAGCGCCGGAATCTGCGTCACGAGACCGTCGCCGACCGAGAGCTTGGTGAACACGTCCGCTGCTTCGGTGAGCGGCATCCCATGCCGGAATGTCGCGATGAGAATACCGCCGAAGACGTTCACGCCGGTGATGATGAGGCCTGCGATGGCATCGCCGCGCACGAACTTCGAGGCACCGTCCATCGAACCGAAGAACGAGCTTTCTTCCTCGAGCTCGCGGCGGCGCCGCTGCGCCTCGCGCTCGTCGATCAGACCCGACGAAAGGTCGGCGTCGATCGCCATCTGCTTGCCGGGAATGCCGTCGAGGGCGAAACGCGCGCCGACTTCGGCGATGCGCGAGGCACCCTTGGTGATAACGATGAAGTTGACCGTGAGGAGGATGACGAAGACGACCACGCCGATGACGAAGTCACCGCCCATGACCAGCTTCGAGAAGCCCGCGATGACATAGCCCGCCGAATGCTCGCCATTGGCACCCTCGGTCAGAATGATGCGCGTCGTCGCCACGTTGAAGGCAAGGCGCATCATCGTCACGATCAGCAGGATGGTCGGAAAGGACGAGAACTCGAGCGGCCGCTGCACCCAGAGCGCGACCATGAGGATCAGCACGGCGGCAGCGATCGAGAAGGCGAGGCCGGCGTCGATCAGCAGCGGCGGGAGCGGCAGGAAGAGCACCGCCAGGATCAGTACGATCCCGGCCGCGAAGCCCATGTCCGTCAATCCGGCCATCCGATTGAGCGGTAGCTGGCTTGTCGATGTTTGCGACACTCTGAAGCCCCCTGACAGAAAAGCAAATGCGCGCGTGGAATCACCCGGAGTCGCGACGCCGCCAGGTCATCCTCGCAAGTATTGCTGATCGGGAGCTGACCAAAGCCGCGCAATAGAAGCGCGAGCTCAGAATCCTCGCTCGACGTGCAGGAACGTCATCTGGGCGAAGGCGAACACATTCGCCCCCATGAAGTGGGCGGAAAACATAGCCACGAGGAAGATCGCCATGATCTTCGGTACGAAGGTCAGGGTGATTTCCTGCACCTGGGTCAAGGCTTGGAGAAGCGCAATGCTGATGCCGACAACCATCGCCGCAAGAACACAAGGTCCTGCGACCATGATCACGGTCCAGATCGCGGCCTGGACCAGCTCCATTGCATCAGCTTCGTTCACGCGGGTGTCTCGTCTCCGCCGCCGTCCTCGGTCGGAGCCTCACCGGCCTTCTCGCCAATGATCAGGCCCGGTCCGACCGTGAACTCCGCACCATTGTCGAGGAGCACCATCACGCCATTATCAACCACTTTGGCCGCAACGACCACCCCGCCGGTGCCGTGCTCGTCGGAGAGCACCGTCTTACCAATCAGGCTTTCCGCAAGCTGCAGGTTGTTCGTATTCAGCAGCGAGGCGATGCGCTCGTTCGTCTGGATGGTCTTTTCGACCTGCGAGAAGGTAGCGAGCTGGGCGACATAGTCGCTCGACTTCATCGGTTCCATGGGATCCTGATTGCGCATCTGCGCGATCAGGAGATGGAGAAAGGCATTGTAGTCAAGCGTCGGTGCCGCGGTCGTCTCCTTGGAGGTGGGCGTCTCCGTCGTCTTGGTCGTGTTCAGGACACTTGCGACGTCCATAGCGGCTGAGCCTCCTTAGTGCACTAGGCGACCGACTTCTCGATCTGATCGTGTTGCGTTTCGGCAGCGGTGAGACCACGGTCTTTGAGGATCTCATCCTCAAGCGCAAAAAGCGTGCGGATCTTCCGCAATGATTCGAACGTGCGCCCGCGCTCCATCAGTGTTTTGACTTCGATGAGCCCATCGAGAACGTCACGACTTTTGAACGTCCGCAGCAGCGCCTCGTGAGAGCGTTCGTACATCTGCCGCGCGATCGGCTCGCACTTGGGCTCCATCAGCATGGACTGCACGATGAAGTAGAGCTGACGCAGCGGCGTGGTCGCCTGCTCTTCCTGCAGGATATGTCCTTCGAGCAGGAATACCACTTCGTTCATCAGCTCGATCGTCACCTTGCGATCGACCTTGATCACGCCGCCGTTGATGTACACGCGCTCGTTAGGCTTCAGATGAACTTTCAGATGTCCGCTCACGTGAGCCCATCCCGTATTGCCTTCGACACGACGATGACGTCCGACAATCCTTTCGTCTCGTCCGTGCGAGCCGCTTCGAGTTCGCGCAGAATCCAGATGCCGATCGACACAAGCTGGGCTATCAGCTGCTTCGGCAGTCCATTCTCGGGACTTGCGAGATCCTCGACAAGAACGGTCCAGAGCTTGGTCGTAAAGGCCATCGCCTCGGCCGCCGCGGCGAGCTTGGCGCCTGGGGCTTCCGCCTGCTCGAGGAGCAAGATCGACTGGTCGAGCGCGGCACGCTCGCGCTCTCTTGCTACCTGCTGATCATCTTCGAGGAGGTCGCCATACTGTATGCGCTGCATTACATTCTCCATGCCACCC
>JAEYPL010000086.1 GCA_023410905.1 Pseudomonadota bacterium | reverse complement strand
CTCATGAAGTTGTGCCACCACGCTTACAGCTCGCTCCAAGTCGATGAAAAGCGGGGGCGCGGGGGTGTCCCCCGCTCGGGGAGTGGGGCCTGAGGCCCCCCTCGCGCCGGAGGCGCGACGCAGCGTTACACCGCCTTCAAGAACGCCGCGATCGCATCCGCTGCCGCTTCGAGATTTCCGCGCCGGGTTGTACCTGAACCGCCGCGCGGCCCGAGATCGTGATCGCCGTCATGTGCCCAATGGATGCGAATGGCGGGCGGCAGCATGAGCGCCTCGACCTCCGCACGCGTGCCGAACGGGTCGCTCTCGCCCTGGATGATCAGCGCTGGGCAGGTGAGTGTTTCGAGGTGCGCAACACGCAAGCGCTCAGGCGTGTTCGGCGGATGAAAAGGGTAACCAAGACAGATGAGCCCCGCGACTTCCCCAGATTGGTGCAACCGATCCGCAACGTGGCTCGCGACGCGCCCGCCCATGGACTTTCCGCCGATGGCGAACTTGCCCGATGAACCCTCTACGGCCTGACGCGCGACGGCGATCATTTCACCGTCGAGGGTTTCCGCTTTAGGCGGAGGTCTGCGTTTTCCGCCGCTGCGACGCGCCGCCATGTAGGGAAATTCGAAGCGCGCGACGCGGATGCCGCGCGTGGCCAGCATCTCGCTGATGCGCTCCATGAAGGGGCTGTCCATGGGCGCGCCCGCGCCGTGCGCCAGCAGCAGCGTCGCGTCTGCGTCACTCGGCCCTGTCCAGAGCAGCTCTGCCATGACGCCATCATCCCAAAATCGCCGCAGGAATGGCGTTTGTGCCACGCACACACAGCGTCGGTCACCAATTTGCCGGCGCCTCATTGACCCATGCGCACCAGAGCGTCAAGATCGTGTCTGGCATCATTTTGGGCTGCGGGATGCGGGCGATCAGCAGAACCGGAGTTGTGGGCTGGATACTGACTATCCTGGCCGGTTTTATGCTGTGCGTCGCATCGGCGGATGCCTCGCCCGAGGGCAAGCGCCGTCTCGTGCTCGGCACGGCGACGACGTACGGCACGTTCGACCCTCATACGATCGATGATCCTGGGCAGAACCTCATCCGCCTGAACTTCTACGACAGCCTGCTGCGATGGACCGGCGCACCGCCGCGCCTCCAGCTCTGGCTCGCAGCCCGTCACGAGATGTCGCCGGATGGGCAGATCCATACTTTCCACCTGCGGCCGGACGCAAAGTTCCACGACGGCTCGCCCGTTCGCGCGGCCGACGTGTCCTATTCGATGGAGCGGCTGCTCGCCCTCAAGCAGGGGCCCTATGCGCTCTTCGCGGGCGTGATCGCGCCGGGCGGCACGCGTGCGCTCAACGAGACCACCGTCGTCTTCAATCTGACTCAGCCCATGCAGGGCTTCGCGACGCTCCTGCCCGAGCTCGCCGTCGTCAATCGCGCGCTTGTTGCCGCCAACGAGAAGAACAATGACTGGGGGCAGGAATGGCTGCAGCGCAATAGCGCCGGCTCGGGCTCCTACGTTCCTTTCAGGCGCGATCGCGAGGGCGCCTTCATCGCCTCGCGCAATGCCGAGCATTTCATTCCCGATTGGGGGCCGAACGCGATCGACGAGTTCGAGGTCTATCCGGTTGCAGATGCCGGCGAGCGCGTCGCTTCGCTGCTGAAGGGCGATCTCGGTGGCATTCTCGGCCATCTCGCCATCGACCAGCTCACGCAGCTGCGCACCACGCCCGGCTTCCAGGTCGTCGAGCAGCCGACGCTCCGTCTCGTGCGGGGTGTCCTGCAAAATCGCCGCGCGCCGACCAGCAACATCGACTTCCGCCGCGCTCTGTCGCACGCCTTCGACTACGAAGGACTGATCAAAGGCCTGCTGGGCGGCACCATGGTCCGCAATGGATCGCCGCTGCCCGATCTCATCTGGGGCGACTCGAACCCTGCTCGCGGCTATCGCTTCGATCTCGGTCTGGCGCGCCAGTATCTGGACAAAGTGCCGGAACCGCTGCCCGAAATCACCATCGGCGCCGTCGCGGGGCAGGTGCACGCCGAAATGGCAGCCGCAACGCTCAAGCAGGGCCTCGATCAGCTCGGCGTGAAATCCCGCATCGTGGCGGAGCCGGCCGAAGCGATCTTCGCCCGATCGCACGATGAAAAGCAGATGTTCGACGTGCTTTTCATGGCCGAAACGCGCCTGCCGCCCGATCCCGATCCGTGGATCGGTGCGCGCTTCGGCTGCAAGGCCGCCGGAAAGACGAACTATAGCTGGTACTGCAACGAGGCTGTCGAGGCGCTCGTCGCCGAGGCGCGCAGGAGCACGGACCACGCCGCCCGCTGGAAAAACTACACCGCCGCCGCGACGCTGATCGAGGCCGATGCGGCGGAGCTGTGGATCGGGACGGCCGTGCGGTTCGGCGTCTTTCGGGCTGGCATTTCGGGCCTGTTGTTCAGCCCGCTGAACGAGGGCCTGGACCTGCGCTGGACGTCTATCGACCGGCCCGCCGGGCAATAGTCCCGGCGGCGACCCTCACCGCATCTGCCGACGCCACCACCGGCCCGCACGCCGGGCTGTAGACGCGGCCAAATGTCCGCACATGTCCAGATTTTGACCACGCCAGCCGAATTCCCGTTCGCAAGCGCCTTGCCGGGGCTTGAAGGGCTTGCTAATTCGGGCCATATGCGTTTAACGCATAGCTGAAAGACGAGACGGAAGCGTCCGGAAGGCGACATATGACAACTCCCCGCCACGCCAAAGTGATCATTCTCGGCTCGGGCCCGGCCGGCTACACAGCCGCGATCTACGCCGCCCGCGCCATGCTCAAGCCTTTGATCATTCAGGGCAATCAGCCGGGTGGCCAACTCACCATCACGACCGACGTCGAGAACTATCCTGGTTTTGCCAAGGTCATTCAGGGCCCATGGCTCATGGAGGAGATGCGCGCCCAGGCCGAGCACGTCGGCACCGAGGTGGTCATGGACCATGTCGTGAAGGTAACCCTCGGCAAGCGCCCCTTCCTCCTCGAGTGCGATTCCGGCGATAGCTACACGTGCGATGCCCTGATCATCTGCACGGGCGCGCAGGCGCGCTGGATCGGGATGCCGAGCGAGGCCGCGTTCCAGGGCCATGGCGTCTCTGCCTGCGCCACCTGCGACGGGTTCTTCTATCGCGACAAGGAAGTGATCGTCGTCGGCGGCGGCAACACCGCTGTCGAGGAGGCGATTTTCCTCACGAACTTCGCGAAGAAGGTCACCGTCGTTCATCGGCGCGACAGCTTCCGCGCCGAGCGCATTCTGCAGGATCGCCTCTTCAAGAATCCCAAGATCGAAGTGCTCTGGGATACGACGCTCGATGAGATCACCGGCGATACCGATCCGGTGAAGAGCGTCACCGGCGTGCGCCTGCGCAATGTGCGCACCGGCGCCATCGAAAGCCGGCCCGTCGACGGCGTCTTCATTGCCATCGGGCACGCGCCGGCGACCGAGCTTTTCGTCGGGCAGCTCCCGATGACCAAGGGCAACTACCTGATCACGAAACCAGATTCGACCGCCACCGACATCCCCGGCGTATTCGCCGCCGGCGACGTCAAGGACGAGGTCTATCGCCAAGCGGTGACGGCCGCCGGCATGGGCTGCATGGCGGCACTTGAAGCGGAAAGGTTCCTTGCTCATGCGGGCGAGCACCTGGAAGCCGCACAGTAACAAACGAAGAGGAAACGTCGCGTGCCGGGGCATATGGACTGGGACAAGTTGCGTATCTTCCACTCGGCTGCCGAGGCTGGAAGTTTCACCCACGCGGGCGAAAGCCTGCGGATGAGCCAATCCGCCGTTAGCCGCCAGGTCTCGGCCCTCGAGAAAGAGCTCGGTGTTTCGCTCTTTCATCGCCACGCGCGCGGCCTCGTGCTGACTGAGCAGGGCGAGATGCTGTTCCGCACCGCCAGCGAGGTGATGAACAAGCTGCAGACCGCAGAGTCGCTCCTCTCCGATTCAACAACCAAACCGGCGGGCGACCTCCGCGTCACGGCGACGGTCGGTCTCGGCTCGGTCTGGATCACCCAACGTCTGCGCGAGTTCCTTGAGCTCTATCCCGACATCCGCGTCGAGCTGATCCTCAATGACGAGCCAGTCGACCTCTCCATGCGGGTCGCCGACGTCGCCATCTGGGCGCGCGAGCCCTCGCAGGGTGACCTCATTCGCCGGCCGCTCTTCACGATGCAGACGCACTGCTATGCGTCGAGCCAGTACATCCGCAAGTTCGGCACCCCGGCGAGCGTCGCCGACCTCGATCGCCATCGCATCGTGTCCTTCGTCGGCAATCCGGCGCCTCACCTCTCTCACATCAACATGCTCGAGGCGCTCGGCCGCGAGGGGCGCGCCCCCCGCGTCCCGGTCATGCGCGCGAGCGCGATTCTGGCCCTGAAG
>JAEYPL010000262.1 GCA_023410905.1 Pseudomonadota bacterium | reverse complement strand
GCTCCGCGTCGTCGCGCGCGATCTCGCCGACTACGAGCGCTTCGTGAAGGACACGCTCACGCGTATCGACGGCATCGCCAACATCGAGTCGAGCTTTGCGCTCGGCCAGGTGAAGCACTCCAGCGCGCTGCCGCTGGAGACGCGATGAGCCATTCGCGGCTTCGCCGCGAGCGGGGCTAGCCCCGCACCCCATCGGGAGGGACACCCTCCCGAACCCACCCGCCTTTATGAACTTCGTGCTGGCAGCACGCTCGGAGTTTACTGCACGCGTCTTCACTAACTACGCCGCCTAGGCCGCCAGCATGGCATCGGCGATCTTCTCCGCGGACATGAGCACGGGGAAGTTCGTGTTCGCGCTCGGCACCATCGGGAAGATCGAGGCATCGACCACGCGCAAGCCGCTGATGCCGCCGCGTACGCGCCCCTGCGTGTCGGTGACGGCCATCGGGTCACTGTCGGCGCCCATGCGGCAGGTACAGGACGCGTGCCACACGCCGATCGTGGCCTTGCGCACGAAGGCTTCGAGCGCCTCGTCGTCGTGCATGACCTGATTGAACTTGAAGCCTTCGACGATGACGTTGTCGAAGAGATAGTTGCGCACGAACTGCGGCCCATCGAGCAGGCGGCCGGCAATTCCGGTGATGATCTTGTTCTTCGTGCACACGACGCCGAGCGCGCGCACGCGATCCGAGTAGGCGGCGGGGAACGGGTTCGAGGTGATCTTCTGCATCTCGGGATGGGCATAGCAAGCGCCCATGCGCTTGAAGCCATCCATGAGGCGTTCGAGATCGCGGCGGTCGGACAGGAGATTGAACTCGACGAGCGGTTCTTCGCGCCAGTCGCGCGATATGAGCTTCACCTCGCCGCGTTCGGAGCAGGTGCGGTTCACCCAGAGAAGCATCGAGGCAATGCGCTTGCCGACATCGTGCCAGGCCGACTTGGAGACGACGCTGACGTACATGTCGCCCGGAGGCACGCCACCGATGCCGGACGAGTAGCGCAGACCGAGCGTCATGTGGCGCCGCGTGTGGCTGTTCATGCGCCCTTGCGGGCGCAGGTACGACGACACGGAGATGGCCGGATGATCCGTCAGGCGCTGGCCAACACCGCCGAGGGCCGCGCGAACTTCGATGCCGAGATCCTTGAGGTGCCCCACCGGCCCAATGCCTGAGCGCATGAGGTGCGACGGCGAGTGGATGGCGCCGCTGCACAGAATGATCTCGTTGGCGCGGAACTCTTGGCGGTGCCCGTTGACCTCGGCGCGCACGCCAACGCATCGGTTGCCCTCGAACATGAGCTCGCTGACGACGGTGCTCGTCGAGATGGTGAGGTTCTTCCGCGCGCGGGTTTCAGGGCCCAGATATCCGATCGCGGCGGAGACGCGCTGCTCATTGGCATTGGAATGCGTGAGCGGCATGTAGCCGTCGACGAATTCGCCGTTCTGGTCCTCGACGTATTTCCAGCCCTGCGCTTCGAAGGCCTTGGCCGCGGCCTTGGCGTGCTCGGTCCAATACTGGGGAAAGATGCGGCGGACGGGAATGTGGCCGTCCTTGCCGTGGTAGGGCCCGTCGAAATCCATGTCGCGCTCGACCTTGCGGAAATAGGGGAGCACGTCATTCCAGTTCCAGCCCTTGGCGCCGCGCGCTTCCCACTCGGCATAGTCGGTGGGCGCACCGCGGTTGGCGAGCTGGCCGTTGATGGAGGAGCCACCACCGAGTACGCGCGCCTGCTCGTACTTGCGGAAGGGCGGCGGGGCTTCAGTCGGATTGTTGTGCGAGACGACCTCGGTGCGCACGCGCAGCTTGGTCCAGTGAAAACGCGGATCGAAGTAGGCCGTACCCGGATAGCTGTCGAGGATCTCCTTTGGTACGGCGCCATGCGGCGTATCGGGTCCGGCTTCGAGCAGCAGGACCCTGTTCGCGCTTTTTGCGGAGAGCCGATTGGCCAGTACCGATCCCGCCGAGCCACCGCCGACGATGATGTAGTCGTAGATCATGGACATTCCCACCGAGCGCGTTCGCGGAGCTGCCTCCGGGCGCTCCTTCGCTTCTCGATAGCAGTTGGTCAGGCGTCGCACAAAGCCCTAGCTGTGCTGTGCAGACGCATAGTTGGCGTGTGCCCAGGGCGCGGGCTAAGCTTGGCTATCAATGGACGGCCAGCCACTCGCGGGCGCGGCGCTGGGCCTGTCCGATCTCGGCGCGGGACATCTCGCTCGCGAGCTCGCTGCGGTAGTGCTTGGCTTCGCGGTTGCCGCGGAGCGCTGCGAGATTGAACCACTTGTGCGCTTCGATGAAGTCGATCTCGACATCCCGGCCGCTGCAATAGGCGAGACCAAGCTCGAAGAGGGCATCGGCGGCGCCGGCCTCGGAGGCAAGCGGCATTTCCTGGAACGCAACATCAAACCTGGCCATGGGGAACTCAACTCCTATCCCGACGTCATGCCGTCATGCTGCCACGCGATTTCGAGGGCGGGCATAAATGCAAAATGTCAGTGCTCTCGCTGAGAAGAAGTAAATTTGCTCGGCTTTTTACTAAATGACGTGGAAACGTGTTGGTTAGCTGTTCCCTAAGGAACGTCCGCCGGAGAGATTTTCGCCCGATTTTGAAACAGAAACTGAGCTGGCCGCAGGAAGCCGTTGGCAATGCCTTAACCATAATCGGAAAATGCCCATTCATAAGCCGCCGCGGTTATTCCGCAAATGATCTTTGCTGCGACCCCGGAATTCCGCGAATCCAGGGCCGCCGCGTCGCCCGCTAGTCCCGGGGCATGAGCTTTTCCACGATCTGGTCGACTGTGAAGCTGGCAGGCTTCTGGCGTGGTGGGAATTCCTTGAAGCTATCGAGCCACTCATGAACGATCGCTTGCGCCAGATACTGGCAGGGCACGTGCTCGACGAACCAGTCGTTGTACTTGAAGCTCTCCTCGCCACGCTCGAAGGGATCTGAGCGCAGATCGAAGATCTTTGGTATGCGCAGCACCGATAGAGGTTCGCGCCAGACATCGAGGCCCTTGCTGCGCTGCTCCGCAAACACGATTTTGTACTGATGGACGCGTAAGCCCATGAGATCGCCGTCGTCGCTCCAGTAAAGGAAACCCTCGCGCGGCGATTTCTTCTCCTTGCCGGAGAGGAACGGGAGCAGATTATAGCCGTCGAGATGGACCTTGAAGGTCGCGCCGTCTGCCTTGTAACCCTTCTTGGCTTTCTCCACGAGATTGGGCTCACCGGCGGCCGCCGCGAATGTCGGGATGAAGTCCTGAAGTGAGCAGATATCGTTGATGATCTCGCCGGGCTTGATCACGCCGGGCCAGCGCATTACGCAGGGCACGCGCCACCCGCCCTCCCAATTCGTATCCTTCTCGCCGCGGAATGGAGTCGCGCCACCGTCCGGCCAGGACAGCACTTCCGCGCCGTTGTCCGTCGTGAAGACGACAACCGTGTGGTCCGTCAGGCCGAGCTTGTCGATTTTGTCGAGGAGCTGTCCGACGTAGCCGTCGAGCTCGACCATGCCGTCCGGATAGAGGCCGTGACCGGTCTTGCCGACCGAGGCCGGCTTCAGATGCGTGAATACGTGCATACGGGTGGGGTTGAAGTAGCAGAACCAGGGAGCGTCTTCCTTGCTCTTGCGCTCGATGAAATCGAGTGCGCCGGCCAGAAATTCCTCGTCGACCGTTTCCATGCGCTTGCGCGTCAACGGGCCGGTATTCTCGATTTTCTGCTTGCCCACCTTTCCGAAGACGGGATCGACCGCCGTATCGTCCTTTTCCGTGGCCCAGCATTTGAGCACGCCGCGCGGGCCGAATTTCTTTCTGAACTCTGGGTCCTTTGGATAATCCGGATATTCCGGCTCTTCCTCGGCATTCAAGTGATAGAGGTTGCCGAAGAACTCGTCGAAGCCGTGAACCGTTGGCAGATGCTCATTGCGGTCGCCGAGATGGTTCTTCCCGAACTGGCCGGTGGCGTAGCCGAGGTTTTTCAGGAACTGCCCGATCGTCGGGTCTTCTGCCTTGATGCCGAGTGTGGCGCTCGGCATGCCGACTTTCGTCAGGCCGGTGCGGATCGGTGATTGTCCGGTGATAAAGGCGGCGCGCCCTGCCGTGCAGCTCTGTTGGCCGTAGAAGTCGGTGAACATAGCCCCTTCTTTGGCGATGCGGTCGAGGTTGGGCGTCCTGTAGCCCATGACCCCGAGATTGTAGCAGCTCAGGTTGAACCACCCGATGTCGTCGGCCATGATGAACAGGATGTTCGGCTTCTGCGATGCTTTGCTGGCCATTGGCGTGCTCCGCTGGTGTGGATGCACGGCAGGAAGCCATGAAGGATGCCCCGGCGATATCCGCACCCCTCGCCCGGCGGGACGCGCGCATACCCATGGACGCTCATGGGAAAACCCTGAGCGGGACCCCGGAGTGGCGGGGCGGTCGATATGCCGCCGGGTTGGCGCCGGTCCAAAACGCGAACTGAGGTACGTGTACGCTGCCCACACCCTTGAGACCTGGGGCGTGGCCATGTATTCCTCGCGCGGGCAAGCAATGGGGCGACAAGGATGGTGAAGCGGGAAGAAGGGCGGCTGATCGCGGTCGTTGGTGGCTCGGGCTTCGTCGGCCGCCATACGGTCAGGGCGCTCGCGCGGCGTGGATTTCGCGTTCGCGCTGTCGTGCGTCGACCGGATCTGGCGGGCCATCTGCAACCCATGGGCAGCGTCGGCCAGATCCATGCCGTCCAGGGTAATGTCCGCTTTCCCGATTCGATCGCACGCGCGCTCGAGGGGGCGGATGGCGTGGTCAACCTCGTCGGCATTCTCGGGAAGTCCGGCGCGCAGACCTTCGACACGATCCACGTCGCAGGAGCCCGCACGGTCGCGCGGGCCGCGCGCGAGGTCGGTGCCGACCACTTCGTCCAGGTCTCCGCGATTGGCGCGAGCCCGTCTTCGGCCGGGCAGTATGGGCGCACTAAGGCGCAGGGCGAAGCGGCGGTACTCGAAGCTTTTCCCGAGGCGATCATCCTGCGCCCCTCGCTGATCTTCGGTCCCGAGGACAGCCTGTTCAACCGCTTCGCCGCCATGGCGCGGGCGGCCCCCGTCCTACCGCTCGTCGGCGGACGGACACGCTTCCAGCCCGTGTACGTCGGCGACGTCGCGGCGGCTATCGCGAACATCTGCGAGGGTGCGGGCAAGCCGGGAGCGATCTACGAGCTCGGCGGGCCCGAGGTGCTGACGTTCCGCGCCTTGCTCGACCGCGTGCAGGAGCACGCCGGCCGCGAGCGTGGCTATCTGCCGGTTCCCTTCTGGCTCGCGAAACTCGTCGGCGCACTGACCTCGCTGCCGCTCGTGCGCCGCGTGCAGCCGATCACGGTCGATCAGGTGCGGATGCTCCAGGTCGACAATGTCGTGAGCGAACCTGCCGCGAAGGAGGGCCGCACGCTTCAAGGCCTCGGCATCAACGGCCCCCACGCCATCGATACCATCGTGCCGGGCTATCTCGAATCGTACCGCCCCAAGGGGCAATATTCCCACTACCGGGGATAAGCCCGACGTTCACGATGAACCGGTCGGTGAGGTCGGGTTAGATGTGCTGGTGAGACTGAAAAAAGGACGGCGCCCGTGCTGCTTGTTCGACTGCTGGAATTCACCAGCTATCTCGTTTCCCTCTACACGTGGGTGATCATCGCCAGCGTCGTGCTGAGCTGGCTCATGGCCTTCAATGTCGTCAACGCCTACAATCCCTTCGTGCGCTCGCTGTGGAACGGACTCAACGCCGTGACCGAGCCGCTGCTCCGCCCCATCCGGCGCGTACTGCCGGATCTCGGCGGGATCGACATTTCGCCCGTCATCCTGCTGCTCGGGTGCTACTTCGTGCAAAGTGTGGTGATCCCGACGCTCATCGATCTGGTGCGATGACGGATGCTGCTGCCTTGCCCTGGTCGCGTACGCCGGATGGCGTGATCCTGCGGGTCCGCGTAACGCCCAAGTCGTCCAAGGATGCCGTCGAGGGATTGGATGCGACGGCGCAGGGCCCGGCACTGAAGGTGCGCGTGCGCGCGGTACCCGACAAGGGCGCAGCCAATGCCGCCGTGACGGAGACCGTCGCGCGCTGGCTGGGTATCCCGAAGAGTGCCGTCACGCTCGCCGGCGGCAGCACGTCACGTGTGAAGAGCCTTGCGATAACAGGCGATGTAGATGCGCTGTCTCGGCAACTCGACCGCCGGATCGGCGAGGGTGATTGAGAAGGCCGAGGGGATAGCATGTCGGGTGCGACGCTGATTGACGGCAAGGCGATTGCGGCGGGGCTGAGGGGAGAGGTCGCGGCGGCTGTCGTGAATTTTGCAGCTGAGCATGGCCTGCAGCCCGGTCTCGCGGTTGTTCTCGTCGGCGACGATCCAGCGAGCCAGGTCTACGTCCGCAACAAGAAGCGCGAGACCGAGGCCGCGGGCATGGCCTCCTTCGAAGTCAAAGTGCCAGCGACGACGAGCGAGCTCGAACTGCTGGCGGTCGTCGAGGAACTCAACCGCTGCGCCGATGTCGATGGCATTCTCGTGCAGCTTCCATTGCCGCCGCATATCGACTCCGGGCGTGTCATCGAGGCGATCGATCCGGCCAAGGACGTGGACGGCTTCCATCCCATCAATGCCGGACGTCTCGCCGCCGGTCAGCCTGGGCTCGTGCCGTGCACGCCGCTCGGCTGCATCATTCTGGCGAAGTCGGTGCAACCTGATCTCGCGGGCCTGGAGGCCGTGGTCGTCGGACGCTCGAACATCGTCGGCAAGCCTGTGGCCCAGCTCCTCCTTGCCGAGAACTGCACGGTCACGATCGCGCATTCGAAAAGCCGGGCATTGCCCGAGATCACGGCACGTGCGGACCTGCTCGTCGCCGCCGTGGGGCGGCCGGAACTGATCCGCAGCGACTGGATCAAGCCCGGCGCCATTGTGATCGATGTCGGCATCAATCGCGTGCCCGCCAAGGGCGGCAAGCACCGGCTCGTCGGTGATGTCGACTTCGAGGATGCGCGTCATGTTGCGGGCGCGATCACACCCGTGCCGGGTGGCGTCGGGCCCATGACCATCGCGTGCCTGCTGCGCAACACGCTCGTCGCGGCTGCAACCCGGCGCGGGCTGCCAGTACCGCTTTAATTGCTCGCCGCTCTGATGCTCGCCGCTCTGACGCTGGATTGATGTTCAGCCGCTATAACGTGTGAGGTCATCGTCTTGCCGCCGGAGAGGCGGTAGTTCCCTTGTGTCCGCGGTGCAGTGCGGACCCGTCAGGGAGAGAACAATCATGACAAGTGCCGACACGCCGAACCCGTCCATCCTCTCGCACGTCTCAATCGGAACACGAGATTTTGAGCGCGCGACGCGCTTTTACGACGCCGTTCTCGCAGCGCTCGGTTGTCGCCGCATCATGGAGCACCCTGGCGCCGTCGCGTATGGCCGTGCGTTTCCGGAGTTCTGGGTGCAGGTGCCGATCGACGGGAAGCCCGCAAGCATCGGCAACGGCACGCATTTCGGCTTCTTCGCGAGTTCGAAGACGGAAGTGGACGCTTTCCACGCGGCGGGTGTCGCGTCGGGCGCGACGGATGATGGCAAGCCCGGCCCTCGCTCTGAATACGGCGCGCCGTACTACGGTTGCTTTCTCCGCGATCCCGATGGTCACAAGATCGAAGCGGCTTTCTGGGATGCGGACATGGCGCAACAGCTCGGTATGTCCTAGATAGAAGAGCGCGCGCCGTGGGGCTGCGGTCTTGTGGATGGAATCACGGTTCATCGAGGTGTCCGCAAGTTGACGTAATCGCATGGGATATGGGGCGGGTTTGCAAATAGTGACTTTCCGCGCGAGCGCCGACTGTGGCGGTTGGCGCTTACGCGTGGGCGGGGCGACGGTCATGACAAAGTGGCTTATTGCTTTTCTTCTGGTGCTCTTCGGCATCGCCGATAGCGCGAGTGCGCAGGATCGCTGGGCGCGCGTGAACTCTGCGACGGCTGGTGTCGGCGCCCGGCAGGTGCTCATAGATGCTTCGGGCTGGGCCGCGGGCTGCAAGGGCATACGGTTTGCCGTGCGCGATGCGACGATCGCGATCGAGCACATCTCCATCGTCTATGCCACCGGCCGCGTGCACGCGGAAACCCTCTCACCGCCTGTGCGTGTGGCGCCGGGCGCGCAGAGCCGCATTTTTGCACCGACGAACGATGCGCGTCAGATCCGCCTCGTGACCGTCCGCTTCACGCGCGTGGATCGTTCGGCGAGGGCCGCAACAATCGAGTTGTGGGGCTTGCAGCCGGGCGCGGCGCCGTCCATCGGCAGTCCGCCTGTTACGTCTCAGCGGCGCGAGTTCAGGATCGATCCGCAAGGCGGCGCAGCTCCGCCGCCGCCCGTGGCGCGGCGCATGGAAGTGCAGCCGCCACCCCCGCCGCCGCCTTCTGCGCAGCCAGGAACTCAGCCGCGCTCACGCGAGACGGATGATTTTGCGCGTCCGAGCGAGGCGCCGCGCTCGCGCAGTTTCCAGCCGAGTGCGCGCGCGCCTGAAGCTCCCGAAGCGAGACCGGCGCCGCCGCCTGCTGCCGCACCGGGTGCTCCACCCAAGGCGGCGAGCCGTTCGCTCGCACCGCCTTCAGCAGCGGATGCGAACAAGCCTTACACCGAGGTCGATGTCTTCTTCGGCACGGACCGCAAGCGCGAGGCGGATCGCAGCAAGTTCGGTCGTGCCGTCGCGGCGTTCGGGACGGGGCGCTCGGCGCAGCTTACTCTCGGCAAGGCAGTCGTCACCGTACCGAAGGAAGGGCGCGACAAGGGCTCCATTCCGCGGCCCGAGTGGGATCTCATCGTTGCGCGTTTCTCGCTGCGCGAGGAGGATCTCTCGCGTGACTTCACGGTCTTCGCCGTCGATGTCATGTCGCAGCGCGATTTCGTGCGCGAGGCGCGTCAGAAGCTCGCCGGTTCGCAGCGCTTCCAGGGGCAGGCCTTCGTATTCGTGCACGGCTACTTCGTCACGTTCGACGATGCGCTGTTCCGCGCGGCGCAGATCGCGCACGATCTCGAATTCGACGGTGTGCCGTTCGTCTATAGCTGGCCCTCGGTCGCAGGTGTGACGGGCTATGTGCTGGATCGTGGCCGCGCGCGCGATGCGCGAGACCAGCTCCGCGAGTTTGTTGACCTCATCGCCAAGGAAAGCGGCGCCAAGGAAGTTCATCTGATCGCGCACAGCATGGGCGCCGATCCGCTCCTCGAAGTGCTGCGCGATATTCAGCGCACTGAACCGCAGGTCGCGACTGGCACACGCCCGCGCTTCGGTGAGATCATTCTCGCCGCGCCGGATATCACGCGTGAGAGCTTCGAGCTGATCGCGGGCCAGATCACCGGCCTCAGGCGCGGCATGACGCTCTATGCCTCGTCGTCCGACCGCGCGATGACCGTGTCGCGCTGGACGCGGCTCGGCGAAAGTCCGGCTGGCTACGTACCGAGCAGCGGACCGGTCGTCGTGCCGGGGGCTGCGGATACGATCGATATTTCGAGCATCGACACGAGCTTCTTCGCGCTCAACCACTCGACGTTCGCCGATCGCGAGGCCTTGCTCGGTGACATCCGGCGCCTGATCAGCAGCGGCATGCGTCCGCCGAGCACGCGCGGCGAGCAGTTCGAACTCATTCAGGGCGAGAGCGGCGCTTACTGGCGCTACAAGAGGTAGGCGCGGCGCGGGCGGCCAACTCAGGCTTCGGGCCCGCGCCAGAGCCGCTTGGCTTCGTCTTCGCCAAGGGTGAAATCCAGGCTGTAGAAACCCGCGATCGCGTTTGCGGCGGCGCCGTGTGCAGTAAGGTCGTCGCGCGCCGCTTCGACGGCCGCACGATCATAGCCCTCGACGAGCACAATGCGGTCGGCGAAGGCATCCGGCACGCCGCGAAGAACCTTCTCCTGCGTTTGCATCCGGCTTGCAGCAGGATCGCAGACGAGTAAGTGCGCGCCGTTGAGGCCCGCGCGGCCTGCCTGCTCCGGAAGCGCTTCCTCGATGAGCAACTGTTCGAGGCGGTGAGCTTCTCCATCACGCGCGGCAAACTGCAGCGTCAGCAGGTATCCGCCGATGCCATGTCCGAATGTCGCCGCGACCGTGCACAGGCTGCGGTTCATACCGACGAAGAACGGCAGGCAGCGCGTGGACCATCGCGTCGGATTGTTGAGGCGCTCGAGATAGGCAGGCGACGTGAATGTGGCGAGCGTCTCGCCTTGGTAGATCGTGCAGACACGTGGCGCGCCGTCGAGCGCGCGATAGCGTGAGCCGCGCAAGAAGCCCGGAATGGCAACGCGCTCGATCATGTGCTCGTGCGTGTGCCAGTTATCGTGCTCGTGGGCGTTCTCGTGCGCCACATCCCACACCACGCAACGAAGCAGCCCGCGCCCGAGAGTGTCATGTGGGCCGCGCCATTTGCTGAGCCGCAGTCCTCATGGGGTGATGGCTTCGGCCTGCGCGAGAAAGCGACGGTTCGGCGCACTGTGAGGACGCGCGGCCAGCCGCTCGTGCGCCAGCGACAGTGCAACATCGCGAATGCCAGCGCGGGCGGCGGCCTCGGTCAAGGTCCACTCGATGACGTCGCGCTGGGCTTTGCTGCCGCCCATGCGCCACAGATCGAAGCGCGCGGGCAGCAGGTGGTCGACCGCTTCCGCGTAATCGCCGCGACGGAATGCAGCGATACCCAGCACCACGGGAACGCCGACGTCGCGATAGACGATGGCACGCTCGGTGCCGTCCGCTGCAGTGGCACGCATCGCCGTGAGCCGGCGCTCGACGGCGGCGTGATCGCCGACGCCGAGTTCAGCCATGGCCGAATGAATGTCCGTGAATACGCACATGCGGCCGTCGGCGCGCGTGCCCCAGTCGTTCACTTCCTTGCGCCATCTGTCGCCAGCCTGGCAGCCGAGCATTTCGAGCCGCCAAAGAAGTGCTGACGCATTCGTCAGACTGAGCCCGACCGGCCGCTGGGTCGCCATCAGCGGACCATCGTAGACGTCCATGGCCGCATCGTACTGGCCGAGCTCGACGTGGAAGAGCGCCTTGTGCCACCAGATGTGGGCCTGCCCCGTATGCGCCGCCGTCGACCAAAGTGGTTGGCGCGCATCCATCCAGGCGAGGCCTTCGTCAGGCCGCCCGGTCATCTCCATGACGTGCGAGACGGCATGATGTGGCCAGTAGCCATAAGGTTCGAGTTCGGCTGCTTCGCGCGACGTCGCTTCCGCGCGCGCGTAGTCCGCCGCCTCTTCGAGACCGAAGCCATAGAAGGCGAGCAGGATGCCGTAACCTGGATCGTTTCTGTTCCATCGCGGCAATGCGCGCGCCGAGCGGTCGGCGACGAGGGCGAAGCGCCCGTAGAACGCATCCATGAGCATGGCGGCGAAGTGCGCGAGCACATCGCGCGGATGGCTCATGAGATGCCGATCGAGGATGGTCACGCCGGCGCCGCGCTCGCCTTCGACCGCACGACTGAGAGCTGCGAGATGCGTGCGTTCGCGCTCATTCAGCGGAAGCGCGCGGGCCGTCTCGATCAGCGGACGTGCAGCGGCGGCAAAACCGGCGTCATTGGCAAGCGCCAGCACCCACGCCTTGCCGATGTGCGCCATCGCGAACTCGCGCGCTGCTTGGCGCGCAGCCTCGAAAAGCCCTACCGGATCGCCATAGCCGAGCCCGTAAGCGCGGACGGCGGCATCGTAGTGGGGAACAGCCTCGCTCGTCGCGCCGGAAAGTTCATGACCTTGGGCGTCCTTCAGCATGGGCTCCCTCCCTTGATGCTTCGCCGGCCGAGGCAGCCCAGCCTAGCAGCATCCGGCGCGCCCGACAGCCCCTCGCCTTAGGCGAGTGCCGCGACGGCGCGTCGTGCGAGTACACCGACGAGCTGCGCACGATAGGCGCCCGGCGCGTGCATGTCGGCGATCATGTCCTCGGCCGGGACTTTCATCCCTTCGATGGCTTTGGCGCTGAAATCCTTGGCGAGAGCGTCCTCCATCTCCGGGACGCGGAAGACACCACCTTGACCGGCTCCGGTCGCGGCAACGCGCACGCCTTGCGATCCCTTGCTCACCATGACGCCGACGAGCGCGAAGCGTGAGGCTGGATGCGCGAACTTCTCGTAGTGCGCGCGCTCCGGCACGGGGAAAGAAATGGCGCGGATGATCTCGCCCTCTTCGAGCGATGTGGCAAAGAGACCGTCGAAGAAATCGTCGGCGGCAATGCTGCGGCTGTCCGTGTGGACGGTAGCGCCGAGGCCGAGCACGGCTGCGGGATAGTCGGCAGAAGGGTCGTTGTTGGCGAGCGATCCGCCTATAGTGCCGCGATTGCGCACCTGCGGATCGCCGATGAGGCCGGCGAGATGCGCGAGCGCCGGGATCAGGCGGCGCACGTCCGGTGATGTGGTCACTTCCGCATGGCGCGTCATAGCGCCGACCGTCAGTGTGTTGCCGTCGGCGGTGATGCCCGAGAGACCGGCAATGGCGCCGAGATCGATGAGGGAGGCCGGTTGCGCGAGGCGCTGCTTCATCACGGGCAGCAGTGTCTGCCCACCGGCGATGTAGCGCGCGTCGCCACTGGCTTCATAAGCCTTCCGCGCTTCGGCAAGGTTGGAAGGGCGGACGTAGTCGAAAGCCGGAATGCCCATGACTCAGCCTCCTGCCTTGCCGGTCGTGGACCCGGTGGCGTGCATCGAGCGCGCGCCATCGAGCACGGCGGCGACGATATTCTGATAGCCCGTGCAGCGACAGAGGTTGCCCTCGAGCCCATGGCGTACGCCGGCCTCGTCGATCTCCGGCTTGTCGCCGACGAGCGCGACAGCGGCCATGATCATGCCGGGCGTGCAGAAGCCGCACTGCAAACCATGATGCTTGCGGAAGGCTTCCTGCATGGGATGCAGCTCCGCGCCCTTCTGCAGGCCCTCGATGGTCGTGATGCTGGCGCCGTCCGCCTGCATGGCGAGCACGGTGCAGCTCTTTGCCGAGCGGCCGTCGATATGGACCGTGCAGGCGCCGCACTGGCTCGTATCGCAGCCGACATGCGTGCCCGTAAGCGCCAGCGTCTCCCTCAGGACATCGACGAGAAGCGCATTGGCCGGCACATCGAGGCTCTGGTGCGTCCCGTTCACGGTGAGCGTGATTTGCGGCATGGGTCGGTCGATCTCCCTGGTCGATCGTGTGTCTGATCGATCTCGTTGGACGCGAATGTCGTGTCGGTGCGCGGATGCGCGTACCGGTCAGCGTGGATAGTGGCAGCCAAACGGGAGCGCCCGGACCGGACAACAGCGCCTACGTCCGGACAGCTGCGAGGTTAGCGCGCGGATGCGCCCATGCCAACCCCCGCGGGCGCGCGGGACAGGCCTGCAACGGTGCGTGCTTTACTGCGCAGCTGCGGCGGGCAGTTCGAGGATGGCGCGCCAGCGGCCATCAATGCCGTAGGCCGTGTGCAGATGAGTGCCGAGCAGCGCCGCGAGCGTCCGGGCGACGGCAATCTGCACGGCGGCCGGGCCGCGATCGGCGCCGCAATCCACGGTGCCGGCGGCACGCGCGGCGGCATCCGCATCGCCATGCGTGAGCGTGACCATGAGTTCGACGATGCCGCGATATGAGGCGATCTCGACGTGGATGCCGGCGCCCATGTCGGCATGAACAAGTGCGCCGCTGACAATGCGGGTAATCGCATGGTGGAGGGCGGAGGACTCCGAGAACACGGCGCGATCCGTGGCGGACTGCCAGCTCAGGGCGACCTGCTTGGTGGCCGCCTCGGTTCCAGCCTGCCGGAGAACGTCGCGCACGGCACTTTCGAGATCGACCGGCTCGTGCGTACCGAAGGCGGCAGCGGTGACGGCGCTGGTCAGCGTCAGCATGTCCTCGCTGGTGCGCAGCAGGTTCTGGCCGCCTTCGAGAATATGGAGCGCGCTGTCGCGATAGGGTGCGGTGCCGAGGGGGCCGAGGATTTCGTGGCGGATCGCCTCTGCATTGCCGAGGATGGCGTTGAGAGGTGTGCGCAACTCGTGGCTCATCAGGGCGAGGAGGCCGGAGACCTCGCGGCGGGCGCCGTCGATACCGAGGGCGCCGGAGCGGGCAAAGCTGCTTACATCCTCAGCCGGGCGGCGCGAGGCTTCGGCGCGGGGGCGGCGAGCAACAGGGGCGGGGCTCTCGGCAGCGCGCAGCATGAGCAGGAGGGCGACAGCCGCTGCACTGAGGCAGATGCCCGCGCCGGCGAAGGGGCCGATGACGTCGCCGACCGCCATGGTGAAAGCCACCGCGAGGGCGAGGTGGCCGAGCGCGAGCGCCGCGTGAAGGTTCCGATCGAGGACGATGCGGCGGAGGTCGATATGTCGGCCAAGGAGGGCGAGGGCCCGGAGCTGATCAGAGACCAGCACTTTTGCTTCGGCGAAACCTTCCCGCCGAACCAGTGAAATCGCCCGCGCCATCATTGCCCCCGTCATGCGCATTCCGCCGATGAGCCGGGGCCCCCAAGCGCCCGAATCACATGGACATTATGAGGGCGCGATTTGCCGTATGTCGAGTTTAATGTTTTGGTAATACTTGCAGATCGCAGGCTAAGGCGAAGTGCTCATAGTATTACTCGAGCATTTTCGAGACGATCTCATGTACATCGTTTGATAGGTCCGGCGTAGATGCAATCTTCTCCAGGGCGCGCAAGGCGAGACGTTTTCTGCCACTTTCGAGCGCACGCCAGCTTCGGAACGCGCCAAGCATTCGGGCAGCCACTTGCGGATTGATCTTGTCAAGTTCAACAACGCGATCGGCAACGAAAGCATAGCCAAGACCATCGGGCCGATTGAACTGCAGCGGGTTGCCGCCGGCGAATGTGCCGATGAGCGCATAGACATTGTTCGGCGTGCGCATTGAGAAGAGCGGATGCGCCGTGAGCTGCTTCACCGTGCGCAGTGTCGAGGCGAGCGGGGAGGCAGCCTGCAGACCGAACCAGCTTGCGATGACGAGATGGTCATCCTTCCAGCGGGTGAAGAAGCGATCGAACGCCTTGGCGCGCTCCGGCACGCTCAAGGTTGCGAGGATCGCGAGCGCGCCGATCTCGTCGGTCGCATTGCGCGCGTCGTTGAAGTGTCGCGCAACGCGCGCGATGTCGGCGGGCTGCCCGCGCGCGGCGAGCAG
Organism: Pseudomonadota bacterium; assembly: GCA_023410905.1. Classification (GTDB taxonomy): domain Bacteria; phylum Pseudomonadota; class Alphaproteobacteria; order Rhizobiales; family Hyphomicrobiaceae. The sequence goes on along the minus strand of JAEYPL010000262.1, from coordinate 3,515 downwards.
GCCGAGCGCGCCGAGACGGAGCGCGCGGATGCCGGCACTCTTGGCATCGGGTGAATAACGCCGCCCACTGTCGTTGTCGTCGTAGATCTCCACGAGGTGGGCGCCAAGCTCGGTGCCGATCGCTTTACGCAGCCAGCGTCGTGCGCGATGCACGAGCGTCGGATCGACATCGCGTGCGAGTACGCGTGCAATATCGCTCTCGCTCGGCACCGCGAGCACTTGCGCGACATAGGCAGGTTCCAGGCTCTCATCGGCGAGCACGGCCGCCAGCGCGGCGCAGTAGGCGCTGGGTTTGGTAGGCCGCTCACCCTTGCGCAATGTTTTCACGGCGCCGACGAGGAGCCGCATGGCATAGTCCTGCGACGCCTGCCAGCGATTGAAGCCGTCTGTGTCGTGCGTCATCAGGAATTCGAGCTGACGCTCGTTGTGGCTGACCGTGAGGTTCACGGGCGCCGAGAATTCGCGCAGCAGCGACGCGGTGGGCTTCGATGGGATGTCCTTGAATGTCCAACGCTCGGTGCGCTTGCTCATTTCGAGCACGCCGGCCGGCACGTCGTTGCCATTGGTGAGCTTGAGCGGAAGCTCGTTGCCGTTGGCGCCGAGAAGGCCGATCTTGAGCGGCAACAGAACTGGCTTTTTCTTCGCCACGCCGGGCGATGGCGCGTGCACCTGCTCCACTTCCAGCGTCGCGGTCTTGGCGCGTGCATCATACTTGAGGCTTGCGACGAGTTCCGGCGTGCCCGGCTGATTGTACCAGTTCATGAACTGGTCGAGGTTGCGGCCGCTCACATCGGCAAAACACTGCAAAAACTGCTCGACGGTTGCGGCTTCGCCGTCGTGACGCTCGAAGTAGAGATCCATGCCCTCGCGGAATTTCTCCTGGCCGAGCATCGTCGCGATCATGCGGCAGAGTTCCGCACCCTTCTCGTAGACGGTCGCCGTGTAGAAGTTGTTGATCTCGATGTAGCTCGCGGGGCGCACGGGATGCGCGAGCGGCCCCGCGTCCTCGGGGAACTGGCGCGCCTTGAGCTGGCGCACATCATGAATGCGCTGCACGGTGCGCGAGCGCGTGTCGGCGGAGAACTCCTGATCACGATAGACGGTCAGGCCTTCTTTCAAGCAAAGCTGGAACCAGTCGCGGCAGGTGATCCGATTGCCCGTCCAGTTGTGAAAGTATTCGTGCGCGATGACGCGCTCGATATCGGCATAGGCGGCATCAGTCGTCGTCTCGGGTTTGGCAAGCACGAGGCGGTCGTTGAAGATGTTCAGCCCCTTGTTCTCCATCGCGCCCATGTTGAAGTCCGACACGGCGACGATGTTGAACACATCCAGATCGTACTCGAGGCCGAAGCGCTGCTCGTCCCAGATCATGGAGCGCTTGAGCGCGTCCATGGCCCAGGCGCAACGATCCTCCTTGCCGGGCTCGACATAGATGGCGAGATCGACCTTGCGGCCCGACATGGTCTTGAAGGTGTCCTTGTGCGCGGCAAGCTTGCCGCCGACCAGCGCGAAGAGATAGGCGGGCTTCGGATGCGGGTCGTGCCAGATGGCGAAGTGACGGCCGCCTGCGAGCTTGCCCTTCTCCATGAGATTGCCGTTCGAAAGCAGCACGGGAACATCACGATCGGCTTCGATGCGTGTCGTGTAGGTCGCGAGCGCGTCGGGGCGGTCGAGATAGTAGGTGATGCGGCGGAAGCCCTCGGCCTCGCATTGCGTGCAGTAGATCTGGCGCGAACGATAGAGGCCGCTGAGTGCTGTGTTGGCTTCCGGATTGCAGAAGGTCTCGATGGCGAGCGTAAAGGGCTTGTCGGGGACGCGCGCAATGCTGAGCGAGGTCGGGGTGATCTTGTACGCCTTGGCATCGAGCGGCTTGCCATCGAGCGCGATCGAGCCGAGCTCCAGCATTTCGCCATCGAGTACGAGCGCGCCGCCTGCTTTGCGCGCTGCCGGATTGGGGCGCAAGCGCAGCTCGGCACTGACGCGCGTGCGCGTTGGGTGCAGCGCCACGTCGAGGTTGACCGTATCGATCAGATAGGGCGGAGGCGTGTAGTTCTTGAGCAGGATGGGCTGCGGCTTCTCGGGCTTCATGACAGGGTCCGCTTCTGGGCACAGTTGTGAGTTGGCCCTATTCTGGGGCCTTCTCATGGCTCGGCCAAACGGATTTCGCGCTCAGGGTGCCGCAGGTGGTCCGCGGAAACCGCAGCATATTGCGCGCCGTCCGCCTCGCGCCTAGAGGTGAATGTAGAAGAACATATCCGAGGAAACGTCATGACAGAGCGCTATGCCCACTACAAGGCCTTGAAGTTCGCCCGCCCGCGCCCGCGTGTGCTGGAGGTGATCATGTCCAATCCGGGCAAGCTCAATGCGCTGGATGCGGACGGCCATCGCGAGATCGCGGAAGTGTGGCGCGATATCGATCGCGATCCGGAGACTTCCGTGGCGCTCCTTCGTGGCGAGGGCGGTGTGTTCTCGGCGGGCGGCGATCTCTCCATGATCAAGGACATGCACGAGAGCTGGGAAGTGCGCACGCGGGTTTGGCGCGAGGCGAGTGATCTCGTCTACAACGTGATCAACTGCATGAAGCCGGTGGTCGCGGCCATCGAGGGACCTTGTGTCGGCGCGGGGCTCGCCGCCGCCATGCTCTCGGATGTGACGGTTGCGGGCCGCAGGGCGCGCATCATCGACGGTCATGCACGCCTTGGCGTCGCGGCAGGCGATCACGCGGCGATCATCTGGCCGCTGCTCGTCGGCATGGCTAAGGCGAAGTACTATCTTCTGCTGAACGATCCGCTGACGGGTGAAGAAGCGGAGCGCATTGGGCTCGTGTCACTCGTTGCGGATGACGACAAGGTCGTCGAAACGGCGCTTGGTGTTGCCGAGCGTCTCGTTGCCATGCCGCCGGGTGCTGTTCGCTGGACGAAGCACGCGCTCAACAATTGGCTGCGCATGGCGGGGCCCACGTTCGATGCTTCGCTCGCCATGGAGTTCATGGGCTTCTCCGGCCCCGAGGCGAAGGAAGGCATGACCGCGCTCATGGAGAAGCGGCGGCCGAAGTTCGACCCCAAGGATCCGTTCTGACGGCGCGCTTTGGCTGACCAGCGTCCCAAATCGCAAAAGCAATTCCTCCTCCCCTCGTGGGGGAGGCTAGGAGGGGGGATTGCAGAACATCGGCGGTAGGGATTCCCCCCACCCCTGACCCCTCCCCACGTCGCGCAGGAAGGCGCGCCTCTGGCGCAGGGGGAGGGGGATGTGTCGCGTCTGCGTTGAGCGAACGCTAAAACTGGTAGCGCCTCAGCCCACCATCAACCGGGATCACGGTGCCGGTGATGTAGCCAGCGCGCGGCGAGACGAGAAACGTGACGAGGTTTGCGATATCCTCGGGCTCGCCGTAGCGACCGACGGGAATCTCGTTGTCTGCCTGCCACTGGCGATATTCCGGCGTGTAGTTGCGGCGGATTTGCTCGCTCATGATGCGGCCGGGCGGGATGCAGTTGATGGTGATGCCGTGCTCGCCG
>JAEYPL010000315.1 GCA_023410905.1 Pseudomonadota bacterium | reverse complement strand
TCGCTATCGCGTGTCTGCGTGGCCGTCCGCGCGTATTCGGCTCGCGCCGTCCGGTCGACTGCGAGAACTACCTGATCGCCTATGCCATTCCCTGGATCGATGTCGTGCCGAAGGACGTGCAGGAGCGCGGCGCGCATCTGTGGATCGGGAGCACGCCGCGCGTACCTGATGCGTCAGTCGATCCCACGATCAAGAACTATCAGTGGAACGACCTCACGTCGGGCCTCATCGAAGCGCACGACAATGCGTTCGATACGGTCGTCCTGTGCGACCGGGACGGCTACGTGACCGAAGGGCCTGGCTTCAACATCTTCGTCGTGAAGGACGGTCGTGTCATGACGCCGGATCGCGGCAGCCTTCATGGCATCACAAGGCTTGCCGTGTTGGACATCTGCGCTGAGAGCGGCATCGAGGCTTCTATTGCACCGATCCCGCGGAGTGCGCTCGAGGACGCCGATGAGGTTTTCATCACCAGCACGGCGGGTGGCGTCATGCCCATCAGCCGCGTGGGTAACCGCATTCTCGGCAATGATCGCCCGGGGCCGGTATTCGCTGGACTCCGCGATGCCTACTGGCGCTCGCACGATGACGAGCGCCATCGCACGCCTGTCCGTCCGTTGGAAAGCGTGTAACGAGGCGGTGGGCGAGATGCTGGGGATTGATGGCGATATCACCCACGCTAAGAGCGGAAGTTCCTAGCGGAGGTCCTTCAAGGCGTCTTCGATCTGAAGAACGATCCGAACGAGATCGGCGACGCTTCCGGCCCCGGTCTTGTGCATGACGGCTGCTCGATGCACTTCCACGGTACGGGGGCTTATGCCGAGTTCTGAGGCCATCTCGCGGCTGGTGAGCCCCCGCGCGGCAAGCTGCAAGACTTCCTGCTCGCGGGGAGAGAGGCTCTCAACGCGGCTTTTTATATCCATGAGCTCCTGCCGCTCGGCCTCATAGCGCTGTGTCTGAGCGACAGCCGCCTTGATGCTGGCGACAAGGCGCCGTTCCGGAACAGGCTTCTCGATGAAGTCGAAGGCTCCTGCCTTGATAGCCGAGACCGCCGCGTCGATCGTCGCGAAGCCGGTGATGAGTATGAGGGGCTCGTTCCACTTGGCCTTGTTCAGCCATGTTTGTAACTGCAGGCCGGAGAGGCGTGGCATTCGAACGTCCGAGACGACGCAGTCCGCCGGCCCGTCACGCTCGCGAAATCGGAGAAACTCCTCAGCCGATCGGTGAGTACGAGTGATAAACTTCTTTGCGGCGAGGTAGACACTGAGGGAGTCGAGCACCCCCGCATCGTCTTCGATGAGATCAACTACGGCTTTCTTCATGTCACCCGTGCGCTGCGGTCTTGAAGCGTGAGGTGAATTTCGGCGCCTTGTTGGCCATTTGCAAGCCAGATCTGCCCACCGTGTGCTTCTACGATGGATCGGCAAAGACTGAGGCCTATGCCAAGACCACCGCGCTTGGTCGTATGGAACGGCGCAAATGGGTTGGCGATTTGCTCAATGTCGAAGCCTGGCCCGGTGTCGCCGACGATTATCTCCAGCTCGTCACCCGTCGATCGCCGTGCCTTGATGCTGATCGTTCCCGAACTGTGGCCCGCTCCCTCAATGGCTTCGTAGGCATTACGGACGAGATTGATGAGCACCTGCTCGACCTGCAACACGTCGACAATCACCGGAGGTAGATCACCCTCGATCTCGCTCATGATCGATACGCCCGCTCGCTGCAACTCGGGCTTGACGACTTCGAGCGCAGTATTGAGCAGCGTGCGCATTTGAACCGTGCTCTGTTCGATGCGGCCGGTTTGAATGAGGTCGCGCAGCCTGCGAACAACGGCGGCCGCGCGCTGGACTTGAGCGTTAGCCTTTTCCGCGCTTTCGCGCGCCTGTGACATGGTGAAGTCCCGCTCGCCGAGTTCCTCTGCGAGCAGTCGCGTGTAGGTCGCCGCGGCGGAGAGTGGCTGATTGATCTCGTGAGCCACTGCAGCCGAGAGCTCATTGACGCTGCCGAGCCGGGTGAGACGCGCGTGCGATTCCTGCTGCAGGCGCAAGCGATACTCGGCCTGCTCGCGTTCCATCACCACGCCACCGGCAGCTAGTCCTGTTAGCGTTAGAACCAGCATCATCTCCTGGTAGGTCGTGATGTTGACGCGCCCCGGAAGCAGGAACTCGAGAATGAACATGAGCGCAAGCTGAGTAAGCAGCAACCCCGCGCACGCTCCTGGCAGGCCAGAGCGTAAGGCAATCCAGATGATGGGCATAAACAGGAGATAGAACCTATAGAGTTGCGGTGCCTCAGTTCCGAGAAAGACAGCCCAGAGAGCTGCGCACATGGCAACGAACTGAGCGAGCGTCTCCCAGGAGAGTTTCAGTCGCCGTCCCGCTGCCATGAGTAATGCGAGAGGCGTGGCGACCGCGATGCCGATAAGGTCGCCGATCCAAAGGCGGAGTGCCGCCACGTTGAAATCCGCCCATGCGATGAGACCGCTTGAGGCGAGGATGGTGGTGTAGAGACAGGCTACGACAGCTGTGCTGACGGTAGCGACCAGCAGGAGCACCCAGATGTCGTACAGTCTCGGCAGCCGCATCTGGAAGTCGTACTTGCTGCTCGATAGGACCAGTGTCGCCGCCGCGTAGCCGGTGCCAACGACCAACCAAAGCAGGAGCCCGGTTGTCAGCGGTGCCGGCAGGTGACGAACCACGAGATCGGCAAGAAAAGGGGCGGCGAACAGCAGCGGAATAAACCGGTGTCCGCAAAGGAGAATGAGAACGAAGCTCAATCCGGTGTGCGGATTCCATGGCGTGATGCCGAACTGCCCGAACGGCTGCACGTAGCTCGTCCATTCCAGCGCGACGTACGCTGTCAGGTAGCCAAGCCCTATCAGCCAGCTCGATCTCCGGCGAGCCCAGGCGCTGATCTTGATCGCGCTAGAGTGAGGGACAGTGGAAGACTGCGCTGCGCACATTCCGAGAAAAATATCTCTGAATCAATGCCTTATGGCGCCCCGTAGGGGACGGGTGGAATCCGAACCAGAAGTCATTGATATTGTTATAAATAACGCGAGTGCTACTGCTACGCACGGTAGCAGTTTTCCGTAGCAGGTCCAGCACAAAATGGATTTCCCTTCGGGACCTTGTCATCTGCACTCGCTCCGACTGCGCTGCGATGCTTTCGGGCTCAATCTCGACCGACCGGACCATTGATATCGGAGCAGGCAATTGGACGAACGCGATCCGTAAAGGGCTAGGGCATAGATGCATTGATCATACACCCACTTCGGAAAGTGTCCCCAGCCAGGGCTTATCAGACATGTGTCGATGACCCTGTAGTGCGAGGGATCCGCAAGGTGCGGAGCATGGGATCTGCACTCCCTGATCCGATACATAAAACGCCGCTCGGGATTGCCCAGGTTTGACTAGCATCAACTACGATGATCGGCCGGGGCTCGATAGTGAGAGCTCTCGCATGGAGGGCTTCAATGCGCCGGTTGATGTTCGCGACATCCATCTTCGTCTCGCTGGCAGCCCTCGGCGGTGGCGCAGCGCGCGCCCATGTGCTTGAAGACTGCCGAACAGCCAGAAGCGCCGAGATCCAACTCTCTGCCTGTTCCGAAATCATCGCCAGCGCTGCCTATTCGCCGACCGATAAGGCGATGGCGTTCCGCAATCGCGGCCGTGCAAGGTCCGATGCCGGTGCGCTGGATCTTGCACTCGCTGATCTGAGCGAGGCGGTCCGGCTCAATCCCACTGAAGGACCGCTTTACATTAATCGGGGGCTGGTCCGCGTGCGCCTCAACGACCTCGCGGGTGCGATTGCCGACTACAGTGAGGCGATCCATCTGAATCCGAAATCCGCCATCGGCTACAATGGCCGGGGCCACGCTCATCTCGTAATGGGCAAAGAGAAGGAAGCGATTGCTGACTTCTCGGCAGCGATCGCCTTCAACCCACCTGGCGCGACCACCTACAACAACAGGGGGCTCGCTTACAGCAAGAGCGGCGAGCCGGATCGTGCGATCGAAGACTTCACGGCCGCCATCACCATCAACCCAATCTACGCGTTGGCCTACAACAATCGCGGATACGTCCATGAGCAGCGCGGCAGGCGGCAGAGCGCCATTGATGACTTCCGCCGCGCCTTGCTCCTCGATCCAAGTCTTGTCGGCGCGAGAGATGGCCTGAAGCGGCTCCGCGCAGAGAGCGGACTCATAGAGGAGACGGTCACTCGAATCAAGGAAGGCCAAGGCATCGTCGAAGCGCATTGCAGCGGTTGCCATGCTGTTGGGCGTGACGGAGCGAGCCCCAACCCGAAGGCGCCTCAGTTTCGTACTCTACACCACCGTCATCCGATCCAGGCACTGCGAGAACCGCTTACCCGCGCCATCGCCGCGCGCCATGACGAGATGCCGCAGTTTGCTCTACCCGATGCGCAGATCGACAGGATCGTTGCCTACATCAATAGCTTGAATGGCAAGTAGCAAGATGCACACGCACATTAAGTCTTCGGATCGTCAGGTCAGAACGCCCCTCAATCTGAAAGCGATGGCTGCAACCGCGACCGCATTGGCGCTTCTCGCTTCGCCGGCAGGAAGCGCGGAGCTTGGCGATGCTCGGCGTGGCAGAGACTACGCTGAGGCCGTATGCGCGCAGTGCCATGCGGTCAAGCCAGCGGAAATGGCCTCGCCCCGCCTCGAGGCAACGCCCTTCAGCGTCTTTGCGCGGGCTCCCGGCCTTAACGAGACGGCACTTGGAGTGTTTCTTCAGACCCCCCACGCCGAAATGCCGAATCTCGTCGTCAGCGGCCAGGATCGTGACGATCTCATTGCTTACATCATCGGTCTTCGTGGCAAGCAATAGAGTGGATCGGCAACCATCCAAAGTCGTCGACAATCAAACGCTGTGCCGGCGTTTGTTGATTTTTCTCGCGGTACTCACACTCGGAGTCGCGATCAGTAGCGACGCGATGGGCGACGATGAGCATCTCGGCATCATCGAGTACGAAGTAGCCTGTCTGTCGTGTCACGGAATTGAAGGGCGAGGCGACGGCCCCATGGCGAAGAGCCTAAGAACGGCACCGGCCGATCTGACAAAGATTTCCAAAGCCAGCAACGGCAAATTTCCCGTGCAAAGAATCACTGAAATCATTGATGGACGCGCTATCGTTGCTGCCCATGGCGAACGAGCGATGCCAGTATGGGGACACCGCTATAGACAAGCTGCCGAGGCAGATGAACGCTCCAGCGAAATTGAGCTTCGGGCGCGGAGGCAGATCAACGCGCTCGTCAGATACCTCGAAACTATGCAACAGCCCTGAAGGCAGGGTGCCAGTTAAGTTCCACTGCCCCGCGTGGAATTGCGGCCAGCCCAGACACTGGCCACGAGCGTTCGGGTCGCTTAATCTCTCGTATCGCGATCAGCGTCAGGACAGTTCAAGATATGTCTCATAGCAATTCAACGCGCAAACGGTGGGTCGTCGTGGTGGGTCTTCACATGGCTTTCTTCTCGTACACTTCGGCGTCGGTGACCGCCCAGGTGGATCAGCCGTCGGCTGAGCGAGGCAAAGAGCTGGCCATCCGCCTGTGCAAGAACTGTCATGTGATCGACACTACGATGGGGAGTTCTGTTCCAGATGCTACGCCGACCTTTCGCAGCATGGCAACTGAACCGGACCAAACCAGAGACCGTATCTTGGCAGCGCTGATCCAGCCACACGTCCCAATGCCTGATATCCAACTGTCGCGATCGGAGATCGACAACATCATTGCCTACCTCGACGAGTTCCGAGCGGAACAATCCCTACCGCCGCTGCAGCCGCCGACCGGAGGAGCCAAGCCGACGCTGCCTTCAAAATCGTAGCCTTGCTTTGAATGAGCTGGCGAAGCTCACGGATATGTCGGGAGAAACAGGATCAGCCATAGCTGCTATCCGCCAGCGACTACTGACTACCGCGCCGGCTGCGTCCGACCGAAGAGATAGTCTTGAATGTTTGAGATTTCCTCGGAGGAGAACTGGATCTGAGGCATCTCGCTGTGTCGGGAGCCGATGCCTTCGGAGAGCTCGAACTCGAGCTGCTCCTGCTCATAGGACCGCAAGACGGTCCACAGATTCGGCGCGCCACTGAGGGGGCTTGCAGCGGCCTCCGAAAACGCGTGGCATCTGCCGCAGTGTCTTCCGAGCAAAGACTTCCCATCCTCCCCACGAACAGGTTGTGCAGTGGCGAAAAGAAGAGAGAGCATCACCGTCCACGCGACGCTTCGAAGGATGCCACTAGAGATCGAGCGCCGTTGAGGGCGTGCGGGACTTCGGCCGGAGTACGCGGGTAGCGTCACGATATGCGCAAGTTTTGGGCCGTCAGACCCATCCGGCCGTTGTGCTCGGCACGCCGACCTTGAGATGGTCTTGGACTTTAGCGTCGCCTGCGGCTTCTTCAATTAGCACCATAAGCGCATTCCTTTGCTCTTGAGACCCAACCATGCCCCAAGCCTCGACGCCGCCGTCCTTGACCGTGATATTGACGTATCCACTGTTGAGCCACGTCTGTTTGCGGATCGCCTGCCATATTGCGTTCTGCACGGCCGCGTCGTCCGACGTCGCGATTGGCTGACCAATGCTCGCTTCGCTTAGGAGCCGAACAAGGTCGCTGCGTGAGATGATTCCCACTAGCGTTCCATCACGCACTACGGGGACGCGCTTTAGCCGATTCCTGTCGAGGACGTCCGCGACCTCGCTGAGATCGGCATCGTCGCGGACGGATATGACGTGGCGCGACATCACCTCATGTGCCTTCAAGCCGTGCGCCTTGGCATACTGGCGCGCCATATCATCCGGATCGGCGAAGAAATTTGTGAACCAGGAGGATCGCCTTTCAGTTCCGGTTTCGACGCGGTGCAGCAAATCACTGGCTGTGAGCATGCCCACGAGCCGGCCGTCCGAGGTTACAACAGGAAGCCCGCTCAGCCGCCTATCCACCATGAGCTTAGCAGCCTCACGGACACTTGCTGACGGCGACACGGTCGTAACGTCTCGGGTCATGATTTCGCTGGCTATCATGTCTCACACCTTCCGTTGATGACCAAACAGTAGAAGAGAACGCGCGGTCGAAGGCGGCATTGACGCTGGTCAAGAGCGGTAGCAATTTCGGCCACCCTGGTGCGATGGACTGGGCGCGCCCGATTGGCCGAGGCGATCGGTGAGGAATGCCGCACCCTTACGAAGCAGCCGCGAGCACATCGTCTAGAGTCACGAGTCGATCATCCTTGCTTGAGATGAGACCGCCGGCGGCGCGTGCAGGCTCATGCGCGAGCGCGGAACTGGGTCGGTTCTGGTCCACGACATGGAGCGCTTCTGGGCATCATCGCGGTGTGCGATGCCGGCCGGCTGCTAGCAAGATCCAGGCGCCGGCCAATTGCGCCCATGGTATGCCGCATTCAGAGCTCCGTTCGATGACTTGACGCGTGTCAAGGAACGCTTGCACCAGCAGTGCGATGCAATGTGATCCACTGCGCTCCAGGTATTGCGTCAGCATCAGGAGACATCCATGACGATCCTCAAGAAGGGATTTGTTGCCGCGCTCGCCCTATCAGTTCTCGCGGCGGCCTCCATCGCCTTAGCTCAGGGAGGTCCCGGCATGATGGGCTACGGCGGAGGCCCGGGCCGGGGATGGAGTATGTGGGAAGGCTGGGGACCACGCTGGGGCAGTCCGGACGCGATGGCCGAGCGGATCGACGGTCGCCTCGCCTTCCTGAAGGCCGAGCTCAAGATAACGGATGCCCAGACGCCAGCATGGAACAAGCTGGCAGACGCCCTCCGCAAGTCCGCTGCCAGTCGCGCAGAGCGGATGCGTGGCAAGTGGTCGGGCGACGACACGGCGAAGTCACTGGTTGAGCGCCTTGACGCACACGAGCAGTACATGAGCGCGCGGCTTGAGGAGATCAAGCAGATCAAGGCAAGCTGGAGCGAGCTCTATCAAGGCCTATCCGATAGCCAGAAAAAGGAAGCCGACGAAATCGTGCTGCCCATGATGGGACTGGGTGGTCCTGGCATGGGCTGGCGATGATGAAAAGCGTAAGATTTGTGCAGTCAACTGATAAAACGCGCGGGTGGTGTTGCCTTGAGTATCATTCTCATTGCCACTGACGGCTCGGAGCTGGCCAGCAAGGCCGTGGCAGAGGGCATTGGTCTTGCCAAAGCATTGGGCAGTCACATTACAATTCTAACCGTGACTGCACCGCTTGCTAGCCTCGGTGATCAAGGGACCGCGTTCGCTAGTCTTCCCGAAAGCGTCCGTCGCCAAGCGCTTGCATACTTGGCCGGGGATGCAGATCGGACACTGTCGGCTGCCTTGTCAGCGGCCAAGACTGCGGGCGTGAGCGCTGACGCAATGAAGTTGGAGAACTACCACCCGCACGAAGCGGTCATTGCCGCCGCCAAATCGAAAGGCGCGGAGCTGATTGTGATGGCGTCTCACGGACGTAGCGGCATGAAAGCGGTGCTCCTTGGAAGCGTCACGCAGAAGGTGTTGGTTCATTCGGAAGTGCCCATCCTTGTCTGCCGATAGTACGGTCGATGAATAGACGGTCGATGAATAGTATGTGAGCCGCGAAGAGTTAAGCGCGCCCCCGATGCCCAGCAGGTGTCATGGAGGTTTAGGACCTGGAGGCTCCATGATCGAAGAATTGCGGGCCGCCGTAGAACTCGTCGCGCGGTGTCCAGAAGAGGTCCAGCGCATTGCGGCTGCGGCTCTGTTGGTCCACGCGTCACAATATGAAATTCGATGTCGTGTTTCCGCTCAGAAGAACGTTCTGCCCAGAGCTCCGGGCTCGAAGTAGATCAGCGGCTTCTAGGCGCACAATCAAGCTGTCACGCAAGCTCTGCGCGGATGGATCCCGCAGGGTAGATCTTCCGGCCGACGTATGGTTAATGGGCGGCCCTAGGATTTTGGTCCCATCCTCTTGCGACCTCTTCATACGAAGCTAGAGTAGGCGCGCATACGCGGAGGGGCACGTCGTTGATCAAGGCACCTAGGAAATTCGGCGGACAAAAACCGCGTAAGTCGGCGATACCCGCTGAGCTACAGCCACAGTTGCTTATGGACCGCGCGCGGCAGCAGCTCGCTGCAATTGTGGAGGGTTCGCATGATGCCATCCTCACCAAAGATCTCGATGGCAACATCACGAGCTGGAACAAAGGCGCTGATCAGATTTTCGGCTATTCGGCCGACGAGGTCCTGGGTGAGCCGGTAACAATACTTATTCCGCCCGATCGGCACGACGAAGAACCCAAGATTCTCGAGCGCATCCGTCGGGGTGAGCGCATAGATCACTACGAGACTATTCGTCGCCGCAAGGATGGCGCCCTGCTCCACATATCGCTCACTGTCTCGCCGATACGCGACGAGCAGGGCGTGGTTGTCGGTGCGTCGAAGATTGCGCGCGATGTGACCGCACTCCATGCTGCGCGTGAGCAGCAAACCATGTTGCTCAAGGAAATGCAGCATCGCATCAAGAACGTGTTTTCAATTGCATCGAGCCTCACCAAGCTGTTGGCAGCCAAAGCCGCCACTCCCGCAGAACTGGCTGCCATGGTGGGTGAGAGGATGACGGCACTGGCGCTCGCGCACGGTCTAACCGTCGTTGATCCCGAAGCTGAGACAGTTGCTCCAGATCAACCAACCACACTGCACGCGCTGATTCGGGTCCTTGTCGCGCCGTTCGTGAGCGAAGGCGACGAGCGGTTTCGGCTTGAAGGTGCCGACGAGCCGATCAGCTCGCGATCACTCACACCGCTCGCTCTTGTCGTGAATGAACTCATTACGAACGCGACCAAGCATGGGGCCTGGCGTGGACAATCTGGCAATGTGCGCATCCGGTGCGACAAAACGGAAGGATTGCTCACGGTATGCTGGGAGGAAGGCGGATGTGAGGAGGCGTTTCACGCTCCCGCTCACTCTGGATTCGGCGAGAAGCTGAGCCAGCTTACTGTTGAGCGCCAGCTCGGGGGCACCATCATGCGGGAATGGGGGCCTGAGCGGCTGACCGTCACATTCACGGCTAGGGAAGATCGTCTTTAACTCTTTTGACGATGTCGATTACAGCAGACGCGTGGTGGTTGCCGGCGTTGCTGGAATGACGACGCAATATTTGAAGACTGCCGATGTGAATTCTTGCGGATGGTGGAAGCAAGAGGCGAACCCACACCCGACCGGTGGCAAGTCGATGCCGGGTGTGGGGAGCTAACCGGTAAGGAGTCCGACCGGCTGCTTCGTGTTGTGGCGCTTATGCGCTCTTAAAGGCGAGAGAGGCCTCCCATCTGACGCCAGGGAACAGCCTAGTCGCCTGCGCTCGGCGGAGCAATCCAAAACCCCGGTCCATCTCGAGGAAATCGGCGCGTTAAACCGGAACCAAACGCGCCTAATCCTGTTGAAGCAACACAACTCTCCAACTGCAAGCTGACCTAGCGCGCAAGACGTCTTGCGCGCCCCGGACGGTTTTGCGCAACGCAAGGCGTACTGCAATGCAAAAACCAGTTCTTACCGCTCTGTGCCTGGCGGGCCTCGTGAGCCTGCCGCTGCCTGCGCTCGCAGCCAGCGACGCCGAATGCCAGAAGACTTTCGAAGCCGCCGACAGCAACAGGGATGGCGTACTTACAGAAGCGGAAGGCGGGCGTTATTTCGCGGCCATGCGGGCCGCCAATAAGCAGGTGGCCGCCGATCGCATCGAGCGCGCCGCGTTTTTGGAACAGTGCAAGGCCGACGTATTCGCTGCCACCTCGCAGACTCAGCCGACAGCAGGCGCGCCACTTGAAGGCGCCAACAGCTTTACCGAAGGCCAAGCCAAGGATCGCGCAGTTGCGGCGGGATTTACTGACGTGTCAGCGCTTCAGAAGGACGACAAAGGCATTTGGCGCGGAACGGCCAAGCGTGGCGGATCCCAGGTCAAGATCGCCATCGACTTCAAAGGAAACGTCGTAGCTCAGTAGGAGAGTACTCATGGCCGTTTACAGCAAAGTTTACGATAGCTACGCGCAGGCCGAGGCGGCCGTGCGTGATCTCGAGGTAGCCGGCATTCCCTCCGGCGACATCAGCCTCGTCGCTAATAGGTACGTGAGCGAAGAGTATGCTGACGTCACTGAGACCTCGACAACATCGACAGGAATTGGCCTCGGTTTGGCCACTGGTGGCGGCGCAGGTCTCTTAGCGGGGCTCGGCCTGCTCGCCATTCCGGGCCTTGGCCCCGTCGTCGCTGCCGGTTGGTTTGCAGCAACGGCGGCGGGCGCTGCAGCTGGAGCGGCGGCGGGCGGCATCATTGGGGCGCTCATGGACTCCGGTACGCCGGAGGCTGACGCCCATGTGTATTCCGAAGCGGTCCGCCGTGGCGGCACTCTGCTCACAGTACGCACCGAGACAGCGAGCGAAAGCGATATCGAGCGCATTCTTGCGCGGCATGAGCCCATCGATCCCGTCGTTCGGCGTCGCGAGTACGAGCAGGATGGATGGCGCGAGTTCGATCCTTCGGCCGAGCCCTACACGCCCAGCCAGGCGGAGCTTGATCGCATCCGACGCCGATAACGACACTCTGGCGCTCGTCCACCAGGATGAGCGCCAGTTACAGGCTTGTTTGCACGATCATGACGATAGAGGCAGCAAATATGCGCGCACACCATCCTCGGCCTAAATACGCCGATCTCCAGCTAAGCCTCGCCGTCGCGCAGGGCGAATTTGCTCGCTACTGTCGGACAGGCGAACTCATCCACCTCGCGCACGCCACGCGCGCGCTCGGCGAAGCTCAGAGCGGCCTCGACCAGGTGCGTCAGCGCGCATTGGCGCGCTCACTCACGAGGGAAAATGGTAGGGTATAGGCACGAGCACTGCTACGCGGTTTGTGCTGTCCCCACTTCGTCGTGCCCTGAAACGCTTCATGAGATTCCTGCGCATCTGCCGGAACGACGACACCATCACCTTCAATGGTCTCACTCTCTCGTCCTAAGGGTTCTGAGCCTCCGCTGCTTGGCGATGTGCGGCGTACGCTTGAGTGATTTCCGCGCCGAAGAGCAGAATCTGCGACGAGTAATAGACCCAGATGAGCAGCACGACGACGGACGCGGCGGCGCCATAGGTCGATTCAAGTCCTTGCGTGCCGATGTACCAAGCGATGGCCGACTTGCCGACGTTGAACATCAAGGCCGTGATAAAGCCACCCAGCCATACGTCCTGCCATTCCATCTGCTTATCCGGCAGCCATTTGAACAGCATGGAGAAGAGAAGCGTCAGCATACCAAGTGATACGGCGAAGTTTATGGCCGAAAGCAGGAGGGACGCCGTGGTGGAACCGATCAGGCGTTCTGAGAATGCTGCAAGTAGCGCACTCAAGACGAGGGAGACGGCAAGCAGGAAGCCCAACACCAGAATGCCGGCGAACGCACTTCCGTAGACCTTTGCGTACCAGGAAGCTCCGGCGTTCTTAGGTTCGGAGACCTCGAAGATGGTGTTAAGCGCGTCCTTCAGTTGGACGACAACGCCGATGGCCGCCCCCAACAGCAGGCTCACGCCGATAACCGCCGACCATCCACCCGCCACAGACGACGACGCGCCTTGCAGCATCGCTTCGATCGCTTGCCCGCCGCTCTCGCCGACCAGTGCGCGAAACTGGCTCACAATCGAGCCGCGCGCGCCATACCCACCCCAGATGAGACCGGCAATGGCGGTCACGATGAGCAGCAACGGGCCCAACGAAAACACCGAGTAGTAGGCAAGCGCTGCACCCAATCTGGGGCTACGATGCCGAAGCCAGTCGCTGGCAGCCAGCTTGAGAATGGACCAGAGTCCTGTCGCGTCAGTACCGCGACCGATGGCGGAACGCATACTTGTTCTCAGCGTGGGCTCCGCCGAGCAGGATGATCGCGATGGATGCGGCGAGGACAAGGGGCCAGTTGCGCGCGGCAAGGTCTGCGAGGCCGCGAAAGCTGGTTGCCGCTTCCGACGCACCTCCCACAACGGCTTTCGGTAGCTGCTTGCCGGTTTCTACGGCCGCCGCCGCGATAGGAGCCGCTACATCGGTGAGCGAGGTACTCTCCTGCTCGTCATGTCGCTCTTTCAGCCAGACGGCGACAGCGCCCACCAAACCAAGCGCCACGAACCCGCCTGCCAGTATGAAGTAGGCGTCACGGTAGCCGTAAGCGTCAATGAGAACGACCGTCAGCCCCGCGAGTCCGAAGGCCAACGCAAACAGGAAAGGGATCGCGACGGACGCTCTGATTGCGTATTTCCCAATGAGGTTCGTAAACCCCGATGTGGCATAGCTTATGAGGCGTCCGAACACAGCATCCCGCCTTCCGACTTAAGATTTCCAAAGGGCGCCAAGGAGGAAGCCCAAGGCTCCCACTATGGCCAGCGTAGCCATGGGCTGCTGCTTTAAGGACGTATCAAAGGCCTCCCGCATCGCCCCTGGCGCCTTCTGCGCCATGGCCGTCACCTCGCGACCTTGTTCCATCGCGCGCTCAGCAAGCTGCGTGGCTTGGTCGGCCGCGCTGCGGACGGTGTCCGAGGCCTTATCTACCAACCCCTTGTCCTCGTCCTTGACATCGGACGATGCCGGCTTGTTCGCCGATGTGATGCCCGATTGCGGGTAGTGAGTGGCCATGACTCAATTCCCAGTAATGGTTGCCTAGAGTTGCAACGCTCCGTCATCCGGTTCGTTTCCGGGCGCGCCCTAAGAATCGATTGCGTCGCCCGCCAACGCTCCCAACAAGGAACTTGGATTTGATTGCGTCGTTAAAGCCGCACGGACTCGGAGCGGGACTAGCTGGAAACCTCTTCGCAGGATGATCTAGCACTGTCACCTGCTCCGGGTTTCCGTCTCACTACCCATGAGGTCACGTCTTTCGAGCGTTGGAGAGATGCGGAGTTGTCATGGCCCTCGCCATCACAGATCTTGCTGCCTCAGTCGTGGAAGCCGCGCGCTCCTCAGACACCATGATCATCACGGTCGAATCGTGCACCGCCGGCTCGCTCGCCACACTTATCGCGGATACTCCGCACGCGGGGGAGGTTCTGCTCGGGGGATTCGTTACTTACGCCAAAACCTGCAAAGCGGAGCTCCTCGGCATTCCACCGGGAGTTCTATCCGCTTGCTCCGCCGTAAGTTCGGAAGTGGCCGGCGCCATGGTGCAGGGCGCCCTCGACCGATGCCCTTCGGCTTCTTTGGCCGTTGCGGTCACCTGTGTAGGCGGCCCGGAGCCGGACGATGACGGCAATCCCGTTGGCCTTACTTTCATTGCTGTCCAGCGCCGCGGCGGTAAAGCACGCGTTCAGCATCTGAAAATCGAAGGCACCTCTTCCGGGCGCGTGCGTGGCCAAGTTCTCGCGGAAGCCTTGAGCCTAATGCTGGAGGAGATGCCGCGCGTGGGCGCGCGGCAATAAGCAAAGATCCGACAAACAACATGCGCGACTGGTTCAGGTTGGTGGCCGGCCGCGCTGTTGAACCTGTGAAACAATGGGCCCGGCGGGCAGGGGGGGACGCCCGCCGGGCGTGTGACCGCCTCTATAGGGGGGCAGCGGTCAATGCTGATAACTCGGACAGAGGAACGAGGTTTCTCTCAGGAGCCCCTTCGTTCGATTCTTAGTTAATCCGTTTCTCTGTGGTCTTGCCGTCGAATTCTTCGTGCACTTTAGCGGCCTGTTCCTTCGTGCCAGCGACGTATCCGTCACGGTGATGCGGCGGGCCGTAGATCGTATAAAGCTTGAGGGGCTTTTCGCCGGCGTTCTTGATGTTGTGGCGCGCCCCAGCTGGAATCACGATGCCATCGCCATCAGTTATTTCGCTTTCGCGACCATCGATTGTCACGATGCCGTGGCCCGCTTCAATGCGAAAGAATTGATCGCCGTCCTTGTGCACCTCCTCGCCGATATCCTCGCCGGGCGCGATCGACATTAGGACGAGCTGAAGATGTGCGCCGGTGTAAACAACACGGCGGAAATGACTGTTGTCTTCGGTGGCATCTTCAATGTGGTCGATGAAGCCGTCCATGTGCCAGTCCCTTTTCCAGCCAAGCGTCCGAGGCGCATCCATCGCACTCAACGTTAGCCAGCGTGCTGGCGTTCCTCGAGACTGTGATTGGCGTCGGCTCGAGCACGCTCCATGGCACGCTCAACACATTCGAGAAGCGCCACAATCGGCGCGGGCTTTGCCAACACCGATATGGATGGGTCGGCGAGAGCCACGCTCGAGGCCGTGTACATCACAATTGGTACGCCACGGGAGACAAGGACGTCGCACAGGCTTTGCGCCGTCTGATCGCCGAGAGTGAAGTCAATCACCGCGCCATCGAACGTTTGTCCGTCCGCGAGGAAGAGGGCTTCATCGACGGACCCCGCGATTACAACCGCTGCGCCCGCGTCTTCGAGGGCGGAGGATAT
>JAEYPL010000151.1 GCA_023410905.1 Pseudomonadota bacterium | reverse complement strand
CATGCTGAGGGAAAATCAGGCGCGGATGGCTAACCGGCGCCCGGTGCCGTCTGCTCGAAGCCGACAAAGACATCGATGTCGCCGGGGCGCGAGCCCTCGGGGATGTCGAACGTGACCGTCCGGACTTGCGAGAAGTAGGCGACCGGATTGTCGATCGTGACGCTCGCTTCGACGGTGGTGCGGTCAGCGCCGATCGGCGCGCGCTTGGGATCGCGTACGGAGACCGACACCGGCAGCCTGACCACGCCGGCATGGCCGCGCGGTCCGAGCAGGATGCGCCCCGAGAAGCCATACTTCACGGTGACGCGGCTGCCTTCGATGCTGCATTCACGCGCGGTGCGTGTGATCTCGCCGCGATGCATGACGCCGAGGCTGTCGCCGGCGCGTCCCGGTTCGTAGATCGTAACGTGATGGTCGCGCGCGGCCACCTGGAAGCGCGGGCAGCCGGCGGCCACGCTGCCGACACCGCCGTTGCCGTCCGCCTTGGCGGAGGTGAGCATGCTCTCCTCGGTGACGCGTCCCGACGAGCCCGTCGAACTCGTGCCGCCGAACATGCCGCCGCCCATGCCGGACGTCAGCGTGGACATGCCGCAACCCGATACCATCAGGCCGGCAACCGAAACGGCAAGCAGGCGCGTGCCCGCTCGCCGCCATGAACGCCAATTCCCCCTCACACGGTCTCCAATCGATGTGGATGACAGTCGCTTCGCCGACGCGCGCGATGGCGTCCCGGCCGCACGAGCGCCAAGTACCTGAAACAGGTCTCCGCGGCTCTTGATTTTATTCGGCAACTGTAGCACCTCGCTCAATCCCGTGCCAAGTTGCGGGCCTGTGCCAAGTCGCGGGATGGGCGCAACGCCCCTTCTCGCATTTTCTGCGGCCCGCTCCAACGTCGGTTCGACAACCTCATGTCCATACGCCCGCCGCTGACCGTCCTGCTTGCCGCCCCGCGCGGATTCTGTGCCGGCGTGGATCGGGCTATCCAGATCGTTGAGCTAGCGCTCGCCCGATTCGGCGCCCCGGTCTATGTGCGCCATGAGATCGTTCACAACCAATTCGTGGTCGAGAACCTCAGGCGGAAAGGCGCCATATTTGTGGAGGAGCTGGACGAAATTCCGGAAACGGACGCCCCTGTGATATTTTCGGCGCACGGGGTGCCGAAGTCGGTCCCGGCAGCCGCCCGCCACAGAAACCTTTTTTACCTTGATGCGACCTGCCCGCTGGTCTCGAAGGTTCATGTCGAGGCGGAGCGTCATCATGCCGCCGGTAACGAAATCCTCCTGATCGGCCATGCCGGCCATCCGGAGGTGATCGGTACCATGGGACAGCTCCCGGAAGGCACCGTGCGCCTCATCGAGACGGCCGAGGATGCGCGCACGATCGAGCCGGCACATCCCGAGCACCTGGCATTCATCACGCAGACGACGCTCTCCGTGGACGATACGGCGGAGATCGTCGCGATCCTCAAGGCGCGCTTCCCGTCGATCACCAGTCCGCACAAGGAGGACATCTGCTATGCCACGACGAACCGGCAGGCGGCGGTGAAGAGCATCGCGCCACGCTCGGATCGCGTGATCGTGGTCGGGGCGCCGAACAGCTCGAACTCGCTCAGGCTTGTCGAGGTGGCAGAACGCGCAGGCTGTCCGAAGGCGCTGCTCATACAGCGCGCGCACGAGATCAACTGGGCCGACTTCGAGGGCATTCGTACGCTCGGCGTGACGGCGGGCGCTTCGGCGCCGCAGGTGCTGGTGGACGAGATTATCGACGCCTTCCGCGCGCGTTACGAGGTGACGGTCGAGAGTGTCGTCACGGCCAAGGAGAACATTGCCTTCAACGTGCCGCGCGAGTTGCGGGACGATGCGCCGCCGCGGGCGGCCCGGCGCGCACAGGGATAAGGCTGGTATGGCCGTCTACACCGAAGTTTCTGACGACGATCTCGTGCGCTTTCTCGATGGCTATCCGCTCGGCACGCTGCTCTCGTGCAAGGGCATTGCCGAGGGCGTCGAGAACACCAACTATCTCGTGCGCACCGAGAAAGGGCCGTTCATTCTGACGCTCTACGAGCGCCGGGTGAACCCAGATGATCTGCCCTTCTTTCTCGGCCTCATGGAGCATCTCGCGCGGAACGGGCTGAGCTGCCCGACGCCGGTGCGCGATAGCAATGGGGCCATGTTGCAGGAGCTGGCCGGTCGTCCAGCCGCGCTCGTGACCTTCCTCGATGGTGTGTGGATTCGTCGGCCCCGCGTCGAGCATTGCGCGGCCGTCGGCAAGGCGCTCGCCGAGCTTCATCTGGCCGGGCGCG
This sequence comes from Pseudomonadota bacterium, assembly GCA_023410905.1. Lineage (GTDB taxonomy): Bacteria > Pseudomonadota > Alphaproteobacteria > Rhizobiales > Hyphomicrobiaceae. The sequence continues at coordinate 4,797 of JAEYPL010000151.1, read as the reverse complement.
GCTTCAAGATTCGCCGCGAGAATGCGCTGGGGCTGTCCGGCTGGCGCCCGCTCTACGAACGCTTTCGCGATCGCGCTGACGAGATTTTCAGCGGTCTCGGCGCGACGATCGAAGCCGAACTCGCCCACCTCGAAGCCAACTGGCCGCGCGACATTCCGCAGGGCGTCATCCACGCCGATCTCTTTCCGGACAACGTCTTCTTCATCGGCGATCGGCTGTCGGGGATCATCGACTTCTACTTCGCCTGCAACGACGCGCTCGCCTATGATCTCGCCGTCTGTCTCAATGCCTGGTGCTTCGAACCGGACAACTCCTTCAATCTGACCAAGGGTATTGCGCTGCTGCGCGGCTATGATGCCGTGCGTCCGCTCGAGCCGGCGGAGCGCGCCGCACTGCCGCTGTTGGCGCGTGGCTCGGCGTTGCGCTTTCTGCTGACGCGCGCCTACGACTGGATCAACACGCCGGAAGGTGCCCTCGTGAAACGCAAGGATCCGCAAGAGTATCTGCGGCGCCTGCGCTTCCACCAGTCGGTCGCGTCGGCGAGCGAGTACGGGCTGCAGGCACGCTGATGGCCACGGGTACGAAACCGCATGTCATCATCCACACGGATGGCGCCTGCTCCGGTAATCCGGGGCCGGGCGGCTGGGGTGCCATTCTCGTATCCGGTTCGCATCGCAAGGAGCTGTCAGGGGGCGAGGCGGTATCGACCAACAACCGCATGGAGCTTATGGGAGCGATCTCGGCGCTGGAGGCGCTGAAGGGGCCGTCACGCGTCGATCTCTGGACGGACTCTGTTTACGTCCGCGACGGCATCACGAAGTGGATTTTTGGTTGGCGGCGTAATGGCTGGAAAACGGCTGACAAGAAGCCCGTGAAGAACGTCGAGCTGTGGCAGCGTCTCGATGAGGCCACGAAACGCCACACCATCGAGTGGCATTGGCTCAAGGGCCACGCCGGGCACCCGGAAAACGAACGCGCTGACGAACTCGCGCGCGAGGCCATCAAAGCCATCCGCAAGGGCGAGAGCACCTAAGCCGCGCCCGGCTTGTCGGCGTGCACCGTCCGGCTATCCACGGGCGCTTGGTCGCGCTCGTTCATGCCGTAGTCGCGGATGACGCTCGCAATACGCAGGCGATAGTCGGCGAAGATGCCACCACGGCCTCTGCTCTGCGCGCCGCGATGCGCCATGGTATTGCGCCACGCGCGCACGGCCTCCTCGTCGCGGAAGAAGGAGAGCGAAAGGATTTTCTTCGGGTCCGTGAGGCTCTGGAAGCGCTCGACCGAGATGAACCCGTCGATATCCTGGAGGATTGGCCGCAGGCCGGCGGCAATGTCGAGGTATTCCTCCTTGCGCCCGTCCGCGGGATAGACTTCGAAGATGACGGCGATCATGTCTTCTCTCCGTGGGGCAGGGACACGCACTTGAGGAACGTCCGGTCCTCGCGCAGAAGGAACCTCTCGCGCTGGGCGAAGAGATAATTCTCGCGCCCCAGCGGGTCGGCCGCAAGCCGGGCGCGGTAGGCCTCGTATTCGGCGAGGCTCGGGATGCTATAGATGCCATAAGCGAGGGTGCTGGAGCCTTCGTGCGGCGCATAGTAGCCGATCAGGTCAGCACCGCAGCGGGGGATCGCCCCGCCCCAGTTGCGCGCATATTGGGCGAACGCGTCCTTCTTCGTTGGGTCGATATGGTAGCGGATGACGCATGTCAGCATGGGGATCTCCTCCGGTTGTGGAGCCGAAGGTAGGTCATTGAGCAGGCTGATGTTTCGTCCCCCATCGAAGTCATTCAAGATGTGCAGTCGCTCGTCGGCCGCCTTCAAAGCGCCTAGACTGGGGCCGATGAGTCGGCGCGCGTGGAGGAGGGTGGTCCGATGGCCGGAAGGGAAACAGATCTGGCGGTCGGGGAGCACGTGCTGACGCGCGGACACTGCCTGTGCAAGGCCGTCAGCTATGAATTCGCGGGCAAGCCGCGCTGGGTCATGCACTGCCATTGCGCGAGCTGCCGCCGTGCCGTCGGCTCCGTCGTCGCGACTTATGTCGGTATCAAAAGCGAGAATGCACGCTTTACGGGCGTGACGCCGCTGAAGCACGAAAGCTCGCCCGGCGCCTTCCGTCATTTCTGCGGTACCTGTGGCACACCCGTGGCATATACGGGCGCGCGCTGGCCGGACGAGATCCACTTCTATCATGGCACGCTCGAAGATCCGTCCGCGTGGCCGCCGACCGGTCATGCGCACGTCGTCGAGCAGGTTGCCTGGTTCGAGGTGCATGATGAATTGCCGCGCTTCGAGGCGCTGGCCGGCAAGGGCGCGAAGCCGGCGCGGATCGGTCCGAGATAGGGGAGTACGCGACGTGTGGGGGCAAGTACGCACTGGATGGCAGACGATGGCCGTGGCGTTCGCCATTGCTGTGGGAGTTGCAGTGGTGTCGCCGGTCAATGCGCAAGGAGTACGGCAAGTGGCCGTCTCGATCGGCGGCCAGGAGGTTATCCTCGTCGTCGATCCGGACCAGTGCCTGCTCGAGCGCGAGCATCCCTCCGACAAGCGCGTCTATGAACTCGTCGAGCGCGGGCTCGTGGGACAGAACGAATTGCTTCTGGCGGCGGCCGACTGCGATCAGATCGAGCCGTGGCGCACCGGACAGCGACCGACGCTCGACGATTTCACGCAGGTGCAGATTGGTCTCGTGCATCGTACGCGCAATCTCGCCGGGCGCGAGGAGGCGACGTCGAAGGAAATCTGCGGGGCTCTGCGCAAAGGTGGTGATGCGCTCATCACGGGCCCCGTGGAGGCTGTTCGCGAACGCTTCAACAAGGCGAGCGATGTCGTGAAGCTCAACGAGACTCAGTTCGTCGGCGTCGTGCATGAGGATGCGGACGCCTGCTACGCCAGTCTTCTTCAGCGTATCCGGACCGAGCAGGGCGCCGACAAGCTCATTCTCTGCGTCTATGCGCATGTGGTCGTACGCGGGCGCTTGCTCTACATGTACCGCTACACGGAAGGCGATAACTACGCCTCCATGGTGAAGATCACAGATCTGCTTCGCAAGTCCGTGCAGGCTCATCTCGATGCCAACCGGTAATTCTCATCACACCAGAAGGAGGGCTCATGAGCAGCGGCGAAACGCTTAAGCCCAATGCGGAAGTTCGCGTCGGCGATGTGACATTCGGCGCGCGCCGTCCCATCGCGGTTTTCGCTGGCCCCTGCCAGATGGAGAGCCGCGCGCACGCGCTCGAAATGGCGACGGCACTCAAGGAGATCGCCGGCCGCCTCGGCATCGGGCTCGTCTACAAGACGAGCTTCGACAAAGCCAACCGCACATCGCTTTCAGGCAAGCGGGGCGTCGGGCTCTCCGCGGCGCTCGACGTCTATGCCGAGATCCGCTCGAGCCTCGGCCTGCCGGTTCACACTGACGTGCACGATGTGGCACAGTGCGCGATCCTCGCCGAGGTCGTGGATGTGCTGCAGATTCCGGCCTTCCTCTGCCGCCAGACGGACTTGCTCATCGCGGCGGCGAAGACGGGACGCGTGGTCAAGATCAAGAAGGGCCAGTTCCTCGCGCCCTGGGACATGGCCAATGCCGTCGCCAAGGTCACCGGCAGCGGCAATCCGAATGTGCTCGTCACCGAGCGCGGTGCGTCCTTCGGTTACAACACGCTTGTCGTCGACATGCGGTCGCTGCCGATCATGGCGGAGACTGGCGCGCCGGTGATTTTCGACGCGACGCATTCCGTCCAGCAGCCGGGCGGCAAGGGAACGAGCTCTGGCGGTGACCGCCGCTTCGTGCCTGTGCTCGCGCGTGCGGCCGTGGCTGTCGGCGTCGCGGGCCTCTTCATCGAGACGCATCAGGATCCCGATAACGCGCCTTCAGACGGCCCCAACATGGTGCCGCTCAAGGATTTCGAGGGACTCCTGCGCGAGCTGATGGAGATCGATGCGGTCGCCAAACGCCATTTGGCATGAGCACCTCTCGATAAGTCGATCACGGATGACTGCGCGACTGCCTTGAGAAGGGCCCGCTTTATCGGCATTCTTCCTTCGTTCGTTGGCGGACCAAAGACTTTATGAGAAGTCTGCCCGACTAAGGAGGAAACCAAATGTCGAAGCTCATCAAGGCGCTTGCGGGCGCCGCCACTCTTTTGTTTGCAACACAAGCCGCGTTCGCTCAGGACACAGGCACCACCTCGCGCTGGGGCAAGGACGATCAGGCTGGCGCTTCCAACCTTATGACCCCGAAGAAGGTCATGGAGGCCATGAAGTACATGAAAACCGGTAATGTCATTGCGCTCGGACGGACATACGAGGCCGCCATGCCGCTGTTCGGTGCGCGCGCATTTGCGTTGCGCGGCACCGGCGGTCTCGCCGGCGGTCCCGTAGGCGAGAACAACGTCATCTGGATGGACGACTTTCTGTCCACAGAGATCGGTCAGGTCGGCACGCAGTTCGACGGCCTCGGGCATATTGGCCTTGGTGCAGGCGGCCGCCAGGCTTTCTACAATGGCAACTCCGCTCAGGACATCTTCGGGCCGACTGGCCTCAAGCGTCTCGGCATCGAGCACATAAAGCCGTTCTTCACGAAGGGCATCCTGATCGATGCGGCGGCCCATCGTGGCGCGCCGATGAATGCCGGTGACGAGATCACCGTCGCGGATATCGAAGCTGCCCTCAAGAAGCAGGGCCTGACCGCCGACGCCATTGGCGAGGGCGATGTGGTGCTGTTCCACACGGGATGGGCTCGTCACTGGATCAAGGACAATGCCACCTTCAATAGCGGTTGCCCGGGCATCGGCATGGAAGC
>JAEYPL010000145.1 GCA_023410905.1 Pseudomonadota bacterium | reverse complement strand
TTGATGAAGCCCTCCGTCGCCCGCTCGGCTTGAGCGCGGTCATTCTCGTGATAGGGCCAGCGGAAAACCTGAATGGCCCCATGCTGCTGGCGCGCTTGATCCTCGGTCAGGCCGATCTGGGCCAGTTCGGGGTCGGTGAACGTCACCCAGGGGATCAGCTCGCTCTTCACCTTGGCCGGAAGCCGGAACAGCGCACGGCGGAAGACGATGCCGGCGTGATAATTCGCGACGTGGGTGAACTGCTGGCCGCCGCCGATGACATCACCAATGGCGAAGACCTTCCGGTTCGACGTCACGAGGCCCGGGCTGACCATGATGCCGCGATGGTCGTATTTGATGCCGGCGGCCTCGAGATTGAGGTCCTCGACATTGGGTTTGCGCCCCGTGGCGACCAGGAGATGCGTGCCCTCGATGGTCTCGGGCCCCTCCGGCGTCGAGATGGTCACCTGGACGACGCCTGGCCATCCGCCGACACGCTCGACGCGGACGCCTTCACGGACGACCATGCCTTCTGCGCGCACGTGCTTCAGCACGACGTCCGACAGCTCGGGATCGTCGCGGCCGAGCGCCTTCAATCCTTCGAGCACGGTGACCTTCGCGCCGAGGCGCAGATAGGCCTGTGCCAGCTCCATGCCGACGGAGCCGCCGCCGATCACGACGAGATGTCCGACCGGCTCGCGAAGATCGAAGAGAGTCTCGTTCGTGAGGTACGGCACCTTGTCGAGGCCAGGGATCGGCGGCACCGCTGGCGAGGAGCCAGTCGCGATCACGAAGCGCCATGCCTTGATCAGCGTATCGCCCGCCTCGACCGTGTGCTTGTCGCGGAAGCGGGCCGGTGCCTGGATCACCTGCACGCCCATGCCGGTGAAGCGCTCGACGGAGTCGTTCCGCGCGATGCTCGCGATGACCGACTTGAGGTGATCGTTGAGGGCGGCTGGATCCACTTCGGGCTCGGCAGCCCGAATGCCGAACTTGCTGGCGGTTCTCATGTCGTGCGCGCGGCGTGCGGCCGCAATCAGAGCCTTGGAAGGAACGCAGCCGGTATTGAGACAGTCGCCGCCCATGAGATGCTTCTCGATGAGGACGACCTTCATCCCGAGCAGCACGGTGGATGCCGCTACCGAGAGACCACCGGAACCCGCGCCGATGATGCAGATATCCGCGTTGATCGTGCCGCCGTGGCCGAGCGCATCTGCGCTCTCCTCCGACGCCGCATTAGACCGCTGCATCCCGTGCCCTCCACATCTTCAGCGCCACCGGGATCAGCGCAACAATACCGAGCAGCACGAGTGCCAGGACCAGCTCCTTGGTGAGAAGGGCGCCGGTGTCGATCCTGTACGGGCACGCCACGTCCGGATTGGCCGGGTTAGCGGCGAGGCACGCGTGATAGCTACGGTTCTGCGCCTTGATCACGCTGCCGAGCCCCGCCCCGGCAACCGCGATCGCGGTGGTGCCGGGGATGATACCGAGAAACGTGCCGAGCACATAGGTGCGCAACGGCACACCTAGGACGGCGGCAGCCAAGTTGACGACGACGAAGGGAAAGGCAGGCACGAGACGGAGGAAGAGCAGGTAGCTCAGAGCATTTTCGGAGAAACCTTTGCGAAGGCGCGTGATCCATGGGCCGACGCGCGAGGCCATGACCGTGCCGAGCGAAGAGCGGGCGACGAGAAATACGATCGTCGAACCGGCGGTGGCGGCGATGACTGTCGCTGGCGCCGCAATTTTCCAGCCGAACAGAAGGCCGCCCGCGAGCGTCAGGACGAGGGCGCACGGCAAGGAGAGCGCGACGACGGCAGTATAGACAACAGTGTAGAGCGCTATGGCAGCAGGGAGATGTGAGGCGATGAACTTGCGCAATAGCTCGTAGTTGAGGCCTACGGACTTGAGTGTGAGAAGGTCGTGCCCGCCGAGCGCGAACGCTAGGAAGCCGATCGCCACCAGCAGCGCAAGAGGCCACCACTGCCGCGAGCCAACTCCAGCCACCGCGCAGCATTCCTCTTCTTTCCGGCTCGGGGCTGACATTGCATTCGCTCTGTTGTGCGGCGGCAAGTATTACCTTGTGGCATTCCCGCGCCGCCTGCCGAAGCGCGAAATCCAATTCATCCAAAGATTGGCGAAAGCATGGGGACATTGGCGCGGCGTGTGCGCACGCCGCGCAAGCTCGAGCCATTGTATTCAGCGCCAACATAAGCCTGCGTGCTGCCTGGGGACAGCCGCTCTCAAGCACACGTGAACACGTGTCACCCCTCGTGAACGCTCGGGCGATGGGCTAGGTCCGCGGGATCTCCGCAGCGGCATGTGCAAGTGTGGCCGCCACGGCGCTGCGCCAGCCCGCATAGCGGCGCGCACGCTCGTCGGCGGCCATGGCGGGAAGGAAGCTGCGGTCGAGCTGCCAGGTTTCCTGGAAACCTTTGCGATCAGGTAGCACGCCCGCCTTGTGTCCGGCGAGCCAGGCGGCCCCGAGCGCCGTCGTCTCCAGCATGGTCGGGCGATCGACGCGCGCGGCAAGCACGTCCGCGAGAAACTGCATGGTCCAGTCGCTCGCCACCATGCCGCCGTCGACGCGCAGAGTGACATCGGCGAGCCCCGGCCAGTCACCGCGCATGGCCTCCAGCAGATCGCGTGTCTGGTAACAGACGGACTCGAGCGCGGCGCGCGCGAGCTCGGCCGGCCCCGTTGCGCGCGTCAGCCCGAAGAGCGCGCCGCGTGCACGCGGCTCCCAGTGCGGAGCGCCGAGGCCGACGAAACCCGGCACCATGTACACATCCTGGTCAGCGTCGGCGGCCGCGGCCATGGGACCTGTCTCGGCGGCGGATTGGAGGACCTTCAAGCCATCGCGCAGCCATTGCACGGCCGCGCCGGCGACGAATATTGAGCCTTCGAGTGCGTAGGCCGTTTCACCATCAAGGCGGAAGCCGATGGTCGAGAGCAGGCGGTTCTTCGAGCGTACGAGTTCGCCGCCCGTATTGAGCACGGCGAAGCATCCCGTGCCGTATGTGGATTTCATCATGCCGGGCGTGAAGCAGCCCTGTCCGATGAGCGCGGACTGCTGATCGCCAGCAACGCCGCGGATGGGTATGGCGCCGCCGAGGAGCGCGGCTTCCGTCGTGCCGAAATCGGCAGCGCAATCGCGCACCTCCGGAAGCATCGCCGCCGGAACGTTGAAGATGCGGCAGAGGTCGTCGTCCCAGCGATTATGGCGAATGTCGAAAAGCGATGTGCGCGAGGCGTTCGTCGCGTCCGTGAGATGAGCCTTGCCGCCGGTGAGGCGCCAGATCAGGAAGCTGTCGATGGTTCCGGCAAAAAGGTGGCCGGCTTCGGCCGCCGCACGCGCGCCTTCCACATTGTCGAGCAGCCAGGCGATTTTCGTCGCGGAGAAGTACGGATCGAGCACGAGGCCGGTGCGCTCGCTGACTGTCGCCTCGACGCCTTCAGCCTTGATGCGCGCGCAAATGTCCGCTGTGCGCCGGTCCTGCCAGACGATGGCCTTGTGAACGGGCTTCCCCGTGCGGCGATCCCAGACGACGGTCGTCTCGCGCTGGTTGGTGATGCCGATGGCGGCAACGCGCGCCGCCGCGGTATCGGCGTTCTTCAAGGCTGCGCGTGCGGTGTCGATCGTGCCGCGCCAGATGTCCTCCGCATCATGTTCGACCCAGCCGGAAGCCGGGTAGTGCTGCGGCAGCTCCTCCTGTCCGAGACCGATGACCTTGAGCGCGCGATCGAACAGCAGTGCGCGGCTGGAGGTCGTGCCCTGGTCGAGCGCGAGAATGGTCTCGGTCATGGATGATCCCTCCCTTGAGCGCTTTCATGGTTTCGGCAGCCGCTGACCGCGCTCGATCGGGCCCCGCAAAGAAAAAACCGCAGCCGGCAGAGTGCGGCTGCGGTTTTCGTTCTGCAAGTCTCTCGCGGCGGTCGGGCTCAGGTCCCGGCAGGTTCCTTGGTGCCGGCAATCGACGGGACGGGCGGCAGGCTGACCTCACGATCGCGGCGGCGCGGCTGCGGCGGCTGGTAGGCGCGGCGCGCGTGATGCTCGCAGTAGGGGAGACCGGTCACCTTGTTACGGCCGCAGAAATGGAAATCTGCCAGCTGCGGGTCGCCGATCGGCCAGCGGCACATGCCCTCGGTGAGCTGCTGAAGCGTCTTGCGCTCGCCGAGCGGGATCTCGATCTCTTCCACATGGGGCACTGCCCCCTGTGACAGGTCGGACTCCAGCATCTGCCGGAAGGCGGTGTTGCCGACGTTCGAGGCGCGCTGCCGTTGCTGAGCCGCGGCTCGGCGTGGCTGCGCCTGTCGCAGGCGCAGGCGGCTGCTGTTGGTGCGATTGCTCGAAGCGCGGGTGGCAAGGCCGAGGCGGTGCACTTTTCCAATGACCGCGTTGCGGGTCACTTCGCCGAGTTGGGCGGCGATCTGGCTTGCGCTCAGTCCGTCAGCCCAGAGCTTCTTGAGCTGTTCGACCCTATCATCGTTCCAGACCATACTATCTTTTCTCCTGCGCAGAATCGCAGCAAGGTGCCGTCGTGCAGGCACGCTGATGCCACATCAGCCCTGACGGATTCCGGGCGGCAGACGGACGCAAATGCGCACGGCGCCACGGAAAGCCTGGGCGGTTACGAACTCGGGAACTATGGGAACGCTATACGGCGACGCCCCCCGTACTCGGGAACACGGGCATCCACGCTACTGACGGGCGCTACGGTACAAAGGGCGCTCCGTCCGGCACACAAGTTGGCTGCATTCCTGCCCAACATCTCGTGCCGATCGAGAGCAAAGCTACAACAGCTATGCCGGGGGCCTCAAGGGCGCTGGGGCCTCACGAAGTCTATTGACAACAGTGCGTGACATGCTCGCCACAAATCGAATCACGTTCTCTGTATGTGCGCGGAAAACTCTAATGTTTACCGTTGAGGTCCTATGTCGTCTCTGCAACTGGACCTCGGTCAGACGGATCATCGGCATCCGGCGGAACCTTACTAAACGTTTAGCACCCGTTCCTTGACAGTGCTAAAAAGAGCGCCTAACTCCGCAACAAACCAATGAGACCGCCGCGGGCCTGCCGCACACTCGGTCGCGAGTGCGCGCTGCTCAAGAATTGCGGCGCCAAGGAGGGAGTTGAATGGCAGCAGTACTTGTCGAAGCGGACCGTCTCAGAAAGTCATTTGGTCCGATCCTTGCTGTCGAGGACATCTCACTCAAAGTTACTAAAGGTGAGGTGCTCGGTTTCCTCGGGCCCAACGGTGCCGGCAAGTCGACTACCATGAAGATGCTGACCGGCTTTCTCGAGCCGGATGCGGGCCGGGCGCGGATCTGCGGTATCAGCGTTGCTGACCGACCCAAGGAAGCCAAGTCCAAGCTCGGCTATCTGCCCGAAGGCGCCCCCGCTTACGGCGACATGACCGCCCGGTCGTTCCTGAATTTCATTGCCGAAGTGCGCGGCTTCGATGGCGCCAGCAAGCACGCTCATGTCGATGCGGCCTTGGCGCGCACAGGCCTCGAAGGTGTCGCCTCGCAGCGCATCGAGACGCTCTCGAAGGGCTACAAGCGCCGCGTCGGTCTCGCGCAGGCCATTCTCCACGACCCTGAAGTGCTGATCATGGACGAGCCGACCGACGGCCTCGATCCCAATCAGAAGCATCACGTGCGCGAACTGATTGCTGAGATGGCCAAGGACAAGGCCATCATCGTCTCGACGCATATTCTCGAGGAAGTCGAAGCCGTCTGCACGCGGGCGATCGTCATCGATCGCGGCCGCGTCGTCGCCGATGGTACGGCGGAGGCTCTCCAGCGCCGGATGCCCTATCACAATGCGGTTGCCCTGCGGATCGCGGCTGCGGAAGCCGACCGCGTGGCCGGCGCGCTCGCTGCACTCGCCGGTGTCGCCAATGTCGAGCGCGCAGAAGCGGTGAATGGCCACATCCGCCTTCGCGCGATGCCGAAGCCCGGGGTGGCCATCGCGGCCGACGTCGGCGCGCTGCTGCGCGACCAGTCGATCATCGTGGAGGAGCTGGTCGTCGAGCGCGGCAAGCTCGACGACGTCTTCCGCGAGATCACGACGAGCAGCGAGGGCGCCCGTCATGCGTAATATCTGGATCGTCACCAAGCGCGAGCTCGGTGCCTACTTCGGCACGCCGCTCGCTTATGTCTTCGCCGTCATCTTCGTCGCGCTGACGGGAGCCTTTGCCTTCTTCATCGGCAACTTCTTCGAGCGCGGACAGGCCGACCTGCAGCCGTTCTTCAACTATCATCCCTGGCTCTACCTGCTGCTGGTGCCCGCGATCGCCATGCGGCTGTGGGCCGAGGAACGCAAGGCCGGTACCATCGAGCTGCTGATGACGCTGCCGATCTCGACGTGGGAAGCCATCATCGGCAAGTTCCTCGCGGCCTGGATTTTCATCGGCATCGCGCTGGCGCTGACGTTCCCCATGTGGATCACCGTCAATGTGCTCGGCAATCCCGACAACGGCGTGATCCTCGCGAGCTACTTCGGCAGCTTCCTGATGGCTGGTGCCTTCCTCGCGATCGGCTCGTGCGTGTCGGCGCTGACCAAGAATCAGGTGATCGCCTTCATCGTGGCGGCGACGATCTGCTTCCTGCTCGTGATGAGCGGCCTCGAACTCGTGCTCGGCTTCTTCCGCGGTTGGGCGCCGGCGTTCATCGTCGACGCGATCGCCTCGATGAGCTTCCTCAATCACTTCGAGCTCATCAGCCGCGGTGTCATCACGCTGCCGAGCCTCTTCTTCTATTTCTCCATCATCGCCTTCTTCCTGTTCGCCAATGTCGTCATTGTCGAACAGCGCAAGGCCGCCTGAGGGGAACAGGATCATGGCAATACAATCTCCCAAGCCCTCGGCCTTCGAGGCGGCATACCAGAAGGTTTCGGGCTGGCTTCTTCTCGCGCCCGGCGAGGCCGTGCGCTGGGCTGCGCGCTTCGATCGCAAGACGCTCGCCTGGGGCGCGCTGGCACTCGCGGCGCTCCTCCTGCTCGCGATGAACCTGATCTTCAGCGCTGTCGCGAAGAATGCGAAGGCCGATCTCACGGCCGAGCGCCTCTACACGATCGCGGACGGCACGAAGAACGTCCTCCAGCGCATCGAGGAGCCGATCAGTGTCCGTCTCTACTACACGCGCAAGCTTGGTGAGGTGGCGCCGCTCTTCGCCAAGCATTTCGAGCGCGTGAAGGCACTGCTGGAACAGTACCGCGACCTCTCGGGCGGCAAGGTGCAGCTCACGGTTCTGGAGCCTGAGCCCTTCTCCGATGCCGAGGACCGCGCCGTGGCCAGCGGGCTGCGCGGGATCCGGCTGAATCAGGATGGCGAGACCGGCTACTTCGGGCTCGTTGCCACCAACACGACCGACAATGACGCGGCTATCGAGTTCTTCGCGCCCGATCGCGAGCGCTTTCTCGAATACGATCTCACGAAGCTGATCAACGGCCTCGCCAATCCGAAGAAGCGCGTCGTCGGGCTCATGGCGAGCATTCCCGTCGATGGCGGTCCGATGAACCCCATGCAGCCCATGCGTCAGCCCGCGCCGCCGTGGACGGTCATGGAGCAGATCCGTGAGTTCTTCGAGGTTCGCCAGCTCGAGCAGACGATCACCGAGATTCCTGGCGACATCGATGTGCTGATGCTGGCGCAGCCGACGAACCTCAGCCGTGATGCCGTCTACGCCATCGACCAGTACGTCCTGCGCGGCGGTCGCGTGCTCGCATTCATCGATCCGGTTTCGGAATCGACGCCGCCGACGGCGCAGATGGGCATGCCGATGCCGCCGATGCCGCCCGCCGGCGACATCCTCGATCTGCTGAAGGCCTGGGGCGTGTCGATCGACACCGAGAAGCTCGCCGGCGATCCGAGCATGGCGCGTCGCGTGCAGTTCGGTGGTGGTCCGGGCGGTCGCCCCGTCGTCACTGACTATCTGGCGTGGCTGCAAGTCGATACGCAGCACATCAACCAGGCCGATCCGCTCGCCGCCGGCATCGAGCGCCTCAATCTCGCGTCTGTAGGCTTCATAACGAAGGTCGACGGCACGACGACAAACGTGCAGCCGATCATGCAGACCTCCGCCGGGGCTGGCGTGATGGATGCCATGAGCCTGCGCGTGATGCCGGATCCGCTGGCGCTCGCACGTGACTTCAAGAGCGGCGGCAAGCCGCTGATGCTCGCTGCCCGCATCACCGGTGAGGCCAAGACGGCCTATCCGGATGGCCGTCCGAAGCCGGCAGAAGAAGCGAAGGGCGAAGAGAAGCCCGGCGAGAAGCCTGCAGCGGAAGCCGCGAAGGACAAGCCGGCAGAGGCGCCGAAGGGTGAGGCCGTCGTGCCGCATTTCGCGAGCGGACCCGTGAACGTGATCCTCATTGCCGACAGCGATCTGCTCGCCGACCAGTTCTGGGTCAGCATCCAGGAGCTGCTCGGGCAGCGGATGGCGATGCCGCAGGCGCACAACGCGGCGTTCGTCATCAACGCGCTTGAAAATCTCTCCGGCGGCGAGGCACTCGCGACGCTGCGCGGTCGCGGCGTCAACGATCGTCCGTTCGAGCGGGTCGCCGACATCCGGCGCGATGCGGAACGGCGCTATCGCGAGAAGGAACAGGCACTCAACGCCAAGCTCAAGGATCTGCAGGGCAAGCTCCAGCAGATGGAGACGAAGAGCGGCGAGGGTGGCCAGATCCTGCTGTCAGACAAGGATCGCCAGACCATCGAAGGCTTCCGCGGCGAGATGCTCGAAGTGCGGCGCGAGCTGCGCGGTGTGCAGGCGGACCTGCGCCGTGACATCGATCGTCTCGATGGCTGGCTCAAGTTCTTCAACATCGCAGCGATCCCCCTGCTAATCGGCCTCGGTGGGATCGCGGTCGGACTGTCGCGCCGCCGTCGCCAAGCGCCCGGCAGCGAGAGGAAGGGTTGAGGCCATGATCAAGCCGCAGCATTTCGTAGTTCTCGCCGCGACGACGCTCGTGGCCCTCGTACTCGCCGCCATTCTCCATGCGTCCTCGACGCAGCGCGCGCCCGGCACGGTCGAAGGCCGTCCGATGCTTCCGGAGCTTCGCCGAGATGCGAAGGCGCTCACCGGCATCGAGATCGCAAAGCGCGGTCGCACGTTGACGTTCGTGCGTAATGGCGAGCAGTGGACCATCAAGGAGCGGGCCGGTTATCCCGTGCAGAGCGACAAGGTGCGTGCGCTGCTCGTGCAGCTCACGAACGCCGAGCTTGCCGAGCCCAAGACGGCGGCCAAGGACCGCTGGGCGCTCCTCGATCTCGAAGATCCCGCCAGCGCGGATGCCAAGTCCGGGCTCGTGCGTCTGCTCGGTACAGGTGGCAAGCCTATTGGTGAGATCGTTGTCGGCAAACGCCGCATGAATGCATTCGGTACGGGCCGTCACGGCACGTATGTCCGCCGCCCGAGCGAAACGCAGACGTGGCTCGCAAGTGGCGAGCCGAACGTCGCGCTCGACGTCAAGGACTGGGTCGATCCCGCGATCTTCAAGGCTGACCCTGAGAAGCTCAAGCGCGTGACGGTCGCCCATCCGAAGGAAGTGCCTATCGTCGTCGAGCGCGAGGGTGAGGCCGGCAAAGGCGGCAAGTTCGTCCTCAAGTCTGTGCCGGAAGGCATGAAGATCAAGGAGAGCGCCGGCGTCGAGCAGATCGCTCTGAGCCTCGGCTCGGTCGAACTCGAGGATGTGCGCAAGCTCGATGCGACGCCCGTCGGCGATGACGTCAGTACCATCACAGCCGAGAGCACCGACGGTATGACTGTCACCTTGCGCCTGCGTCGCGCAGGTGATCCCGAGGAGGCTTGGCTGTCGTTCGTCGCGACCGGCGAGGGCGAGGCGAAGAAGGCCGCGGACGAGATCAATGCCAAGGGTAGCGGCTGGGAGTTCAAGATCCCCAAGTGGAAGGCCGATCAGATCGGCAAGCGCGCCGCTGATATCTTCGAGACGAGTTGAGGCAGGACAGGTAGCGAGCTGAGGGAGCCGCGGCGGAAGCGCCGTGTCGCGCGATAGATGAGCAGGGCAGCCGCGTCCCGCCGACTTCTGCCCGGCGCCGGCTTCGGTACGCTCGCCGCGCATTTGCCGCCTGACACCGGCGATGCAGCCATCGGCCTGCTCGGCGGTTCGTTCAATCCCGCACATGACGCGCACGTGCAGATCAGCGAGACGGCGATCAAGCGCCTCGGGCTTGCGGGCATGTGGTGGCTCGTGACGCCGGGCAATCCGCTCAAGGCGACGGGCGCAGCAGCACCACTCGACGAGCGCATCGATGCGGCCCGAAATCTCGTCGGGTCGCGCCCGATCACAGTGACGGGCTTCGAGCGTGAGCTCAGCGCCGCCTATACGGTCTCGACGCTCGAGTTCCTGCGTCGCCGCAGGCCGCAGGCGCGCTTCGTGTGGGTGATGGGCGCCGACTGCCTGGCCGAGTTCCACCGCTGGCGGCAGTGGCGCGAGATCATGGCGCTGATGCCGATTGCCATCGTTGATCGGCCGGGATGGCGGCTCAAGGCACTTTCCTCAATTGCCGCGCACGCCTTTGGTGCAGCACGCCTGCCCGAGCAGGACGCAGCGGACCTTGCCTCGCTCCGCCCGCCTGCATGGGTATTCCTGACGGCGCCGCTGTCTGACCTTTCCTCGACGGCGATCCGGGCGGGCAAGTCGCGTTAAGCGCATTTGTCGGTCGCCCTATCTGAATTGGCAGGCTTCGTGCATCAGTGTGCTGGCGTTTACGTTTCATTAATGCACCTGAAGCGCTGGCAACCACGTGTCCCAGAACGGCACAGAAAATCGTCACGAAACGGCGTCCCGGCCCACTGATCGGCGCGGGGCCACTCGGCACGAGCATGCCGAGCGCGTGACGGTGACGAGCCAGTGGGGCGCTCAGACCGGCAGTCTCATGGACCTTTCGACGTCGGGTGCGCAGCTGCGCCTTGCGAATGGGCTCGTGCCCATCGAAGGCGACGACATCACGCTGCGGCTCGTCGATGGCCGCCATCTCACGGGCAGCATCGCGTGGTCCAAACGCGACAGGCTCGGAATCTGCTTCGAGCAGGAACTGCCATCAATCGAGGACGTGCTCTGGCTCGAACAGCGCGGCGCCGACTGGTTCTGCGGAAACGTGCGCGCTCAACGGCAATAAGTCGGCGGCTAGCGCTGTTAGAGGCCGAATAGGGCGAACGACAGCGCAACAGCCAGCATGAAGAACGCGAGCAGTGCCGACCAGTAGGCGAAAGTCAGGTACGTATCGCGCATGAGCCTGGAGACCACCAGTTGCGCGAAGGCCTCCGGCGGCCGTAGTTCGGCCGGGACATACATCCACATTTCCGTCCGCCGATAGGGCTTCGTGGCAGCTTCGCGCGCCTTGTAGGCGAGTACGCCGACCATGAGCAGCATGAGCAAGCCGCCACTCTGGAAGGCAAGCCGGGGCTCGAACGACAGCCCGACCATGATGCAGAATATGGCCAGCGAGCCGAAACCACATGCGCGCATGACCGTCTCGAACGCTATATTGCGCATCTCTTCCATAGTGAGATCCCG
The DNA here is from genome assembly GCA_023410905.1 of Pseudomonadota bacterium. Classification (GTDB taxonomy): domain Bacteria; phylum Pseudomonadota; class Alphaproteobacteria; order Rhizobiales; family Hyphomicrobiaceae. Next base: position 6,172 of record JAEYPL010000145.1, on the reverse strand, counting down.
ATTGTGCGGCGCAGCAAAGCTAGCGCGCACGCGTGGAGCTCACAATCTGCTCGCATTCACAAGAGCGTGTAATGAGCCAGTCGCCTAGAGGCCGATCGCAAAGAAATTGCCGACCGCCGGGAGGGTGAGAAGTGCAGTTCCAGCAAGCCAGATCCAGAGCGATACTTCGCTGGATTCTTCACCCCTTCCCGTGAAGTGCTCATAGATCGCCGCGGGAATGCCGCCGAGGATGATCGTGGCGGTGGACACCATGAGGGATGAGAACATCAGCGTGAGTCCGGTGCTGCCGAAGAGAAGCGCCGGCGCCAGGATCTGCATGTGAAGGATGGCGAATAGCAACGCGACCTGATTGAAGAGGCCGTTGATCATCCCGAAGAAGGCGATGGCGACGTAATAGTACTGCCGGTCCATTTTGATGCTCTCAGGCGACGCGCGGGAGAGCGCCGAAATAGAGGAAAACGTGCAGCAGAAGCACGCGTAGCCAGAAAAGCCACACGACGCCGAACAGCCAGACAACGACGGGAACAGCGTCTTTTGGTGTTACGGCGCCCACGGCAGCGACGACGGGATCGGTGATCCGGCAGAAGAAGCGCCAGATGTAGTTGCTCGAATCCGGCTGCACGATCAAGCCAAGCAGAACGCGGCCCAGCAGGGTGTACATGAGCGCGGCGAGCGCGAAGTTCGGCAGATGGAAATACCAGTAGGTGTAGAGCGATCCGCCGGTCACGTTCGTGGGCATCCTTCTCGTTGCGGCGTCATATTGGCGGTCGAAGATTCTCTCGACAAGGCAAAAAGAAAGCGGGGCCCCTGAGGGCCCCGCTCTTTGTGTGGACCATAGCAGGTCAGGATTTTTCCTGCAGGATCGTAGCGCCGCGCGGCTTGCGGATCTCGTCGATGTACGCCTGCATCTCCTTGGAAGGCGCAGGTGTCATAAGGCTAACGACATAGATAACGAGGAAGCCGAGTGGCATTCCGAGCAGGCCGCAGTTGATGTTGTTGAGATTGAACCAGCCGACGCGGTTTGCGAGCGGATGGGCGTTCGGGCCGGTCAGCGCGACCCAGGTGTCGAACGCGTTCGGGGCTGCCATAGCCTTGGCAACGTCGACCACCGGAGCGCCCGTCACGGGGTTGAGCAGCGACGTCATGCCGAAGTACTGGACGCCGTAGCCGGGGAAGTAGCGTGTCGTTACGAGGTAGAAGACGCAGAGGCCGAACCCGGCAATGATGCCGCATATCGCACCCATCGTAGTTGCGCGCTTCCACCAGATGCCCATCACCAGTGCAGGGAAGTTGCCGGCCATAGCGAGCGAGAACGCCCACCCCACCATGGCCAAAATATCGGCAGGCCGATGTGAGGCCGTATAGGCAGCCGCCACAGCGACGATCAACAGTAGGATGCGGGCAACGAGCAGACGCCGGAACGTCGGCGCATTGGGGTCCAGCATCTTGTAGTAGATGTCGTGGCTGAGCGCGTTTGCGATGGCGAGCAGAAGCCCGTCAGCGGTCGACAGAGCGGCGGCGAGACCGCCGGCAGCGACGAGACCCGAAATCACATACGGAAGGCCCGCGATCTCCGGCGTGGAGAGCACGATCACGTCCGTATTGATCACGAAGTCCTGCAGACGGACGACGCCAGGATGACCGGCAATCGCCTTACACGCGGCGATGACGGCATCGAGGTTGACGGCATTCTTCCCGCAAACCTGGATGAGGCCGAGTTCGCCCCAGGTGAACAGCCATGGTCGAAGCGCAGTGACGTCCCGACCGATGATGTTTGTGTAAACCTCCAGCTTCGAGAACGCCGCGTAGGCCGGTGCCGAGAAGTACAGGAGGAAGATGAAGAACAGCGACCACGCAACCGACTGGCGCGCCTCACGAACGCTCGGCGTCGTGAAATAGCGCATGAGGATGTGTGGAAGCGAGGCCGTGCCGCACATCATGCAGAAGATGATGCCGAAGTAGTTCAGTGGCGAATAGGTTGTGAAGGGCTCGATATGAGGCTTCAGGCTGGCAGCAGTTGCGAGGCCAGTCTGCAGCATCTGCTGCTCGCGTGCGGTGATATCGGCAATTGCCTGTCCATAAGTGAACTGGGGAAGAGGCAGGCCGTACTTCTGTGTCGAGAGAATGATGATCGGCGTGAGGTACGCAACGATCAGCACGATGTACTGAGCGATCTGCGTCCAGGTCACTGCGCGCATACCGCCCATCATCGAGCACAACAGGATGCCCGCGAGGCCAACGTAGACCGCGACGGTGAAGTCCATCCCGAGGAAGCGAGAGGCGATGATGCCTGTGCCGAACACCTGTGCCGTCACGTACGTGAACGAGCAGCAAACCAGAACGATCACGGCAAGGAAGCGGGTGAAGTTGCCGCCGAAGCGGAAGGCCATGAAGTCGGGAACAGTGTACGCGCCGAACTTGCGTAGATACGGCCCGACCAGAATCGCCACGAGGACGTAGCCACCCGTCCAGCCGAGCACCCACGCAAGGCCGTCATAGCCGAGCAGGAAGAGCGTGCCCGCCATGCCGACGAATGAAGCAGCCGACATCCAGTCGGCGCCGGTCGCCATGCCATTGTAGAAGGCCGGAACACGTCGGCCAGCGACGTAGTACTCCGACACCTCCGCCGTTCGCGTCATCACGCCGATGAGCGCGTAGACGGCGAGCGTGAAGAACACGAACAGGTAGCCGAGGATTTTGTTCGGCACACCGACTTGCTCGAGAATTGCGAGCAGGACCACGAAGCCAAGGAAGGTCCCCGTGTACATGCCGTACATCCGCCCGAGGTTCTTATAGAACGCGGCGGTTGCTTCAGATTGTGTTGCCATGTTCGCCCCCCTCAGTCGTCTTCTGCGACGCCGAATTCGCGGTCGATGCGATCTTGCTGGCGCGCGAAGATGAACAGCATCACCACGAAGGCGATAAGCGACCCTTGCGCGGCCATATAGAAGCCGAGCGGAAAGCCCAGAACAGGGATGATGATGTTGTTAAGGGGCTTGACGAACATGTGGATGATGTAGCCGAAGAAGAACCAGATCGCGAGATGAGTGAACATCAGGCGTCGGGTCTTCGACCAGTGCGCTTCGTCGTTACTTGAAGTCTGCATGGCTTGAGTTTCCTCCTGACGATGAGGTCGCGCAGAGCTGCGTGAGGAGGGATCGTCTATTGCCCATGGCGGCACCTCCCCGTACCCATCTTTCCGTTCGGTCTTGTTTGCCGAATCGGCCATCACCATTGAGTGATCGGTGTGCAGAGGCTAACATTGTGACATCGGACGCATTCATTATACTTTCGTCCAAGAGCTGTGGAATCAGGAGGTCCGCAACCGAATGAATATCCTGACAAAGCTCTTCGGGCGCTCTCCGCCGATTCGAAATGCGGACGATCTCGCCCGGTTTATCGACGAGAATGCAGCCTTCCTCGTTCAGAAGGGGATCTACGAGTACGCGCGCGCACGCTCGGGTCATTACTCCAAGGTGCTGTTCGGCGAACAGGGTTTCAAGCAGGCCGTCGAGGTGTCCCGCTGGAAGGCCTACCCGCTCGGTTTGGCGATGGTTGCCGAAATCGCGACCGTTGTCCTTCAGGAGACGACGTCGCTCGATCGTGAGGACGCGATTCAGCGCGTCTCGGATCTGACGCTGTCAGCATTCGACCGATGGGACGCGCCGGCTGCGCTGGACGAGCCGACGTGGCGTCAATTGCGAAGCGAATTGTCGGAGCGTCTGGGGCGGATCGGCCTCCATTCGCCAAAACGCGCTATGGATGTTCCAGTGCCGTTTGCCGAGGCGTATTTCTCGCTGATGCCTATCCACGAGAGTTTGCGTGGTCCCGACTTTCCAACCTTGAAGAGCTACCTTCAGGTGACGCTCTGCAATGTGCACGATGAGCTGACGAAGCGGCTCGATGCATCGGCGATCGAGGCGGAGTTCGGCCGGCAGGGCTGATTCTGCCGGCCTCGAGCATGCAATTATCTCTCTCTCGTCGTGTCGACCGCCGCGGTGCCGATGGTCGACGTTCTCGTCTCCGGCTGCGTGAAGTACTGGAACGTGATCAGCGCGGCAGCGAGGCCGATGCCGACGATGTCGGCATAGAAATTCGGCACGACGAGCGAGAATGCTGCGACGATGGCGAGGGCGCGCTGCCAATTCGGCATCCATCTCAGATAGTACCCGTGCAGACCGCCAGCGAGCAAGCTGATGCCGATGCATGAGACGACAACCCGCCAGATGATCCAGGGCGACTCGCCGATCATCAGCAGCGCCGGCTCATAGACGAACATGAAGGGGACGATAAAACCGGCAGCGCCGATCTTCACCGCGGCCCATCCGGTCGACCAGATGTTCGATCGTGCAAGGCCTGCGGCCGCGAACACCGCCAATGCCACGGGCGGCGTGATGGCGGACAGGATCGCGAAGTAGAACGCGAACATGTGCGCCGCCGGTGTTACGACGCCGAGCTTGATCAGCGCGGGAACCATCAGGGCGACCATGATGATATATGCCGGCGTCGTCGGCATGCCCATGCCGAGAATGATGCCGGCGATTGCAGTGAGCACCAACGCCAGAATGAGGACGTTCTGCGAGATGCCGATGACCCATTGGGTGAACGTGATGCCGAGGCCAGTGAGAATGACGATGCCGATGATGATGCCGGCTGCCGCGCAAGCGAGTGCCACAGGCAGAGTATTGCGAGCTCCGTCGATTAGAGCTTCCATGATGGGTCGGATTTCTATCGGAAGAAGTATGATCTTATCCCGCACGGTGCGCATCCACAGAAGGATGATGCCTGTCAGGATCGCCGCCTCGAGCAAGGCATTCAGGCCGAAGATTTCAGGGATGATCGTCGGTACGCCCGGCACGAGGTAGCCGATCGCCATGAATGCAGGAAGGACCAGAAGAACGACTGGCCCGAACCATGCCACAGGGAAACATAGTAGCGTTCCGCTGAGGGCCGCGAGTGGTGCGCTGTAACCCGAGTACATGACGAAGAGGATCGACCACACCGGGATGAAAAGGTGTCCTCGCGAAGTTAGGACTTCGCGCAGCACGGGAAGCTGAGATCGGGGCACGCCAAGCAGGCCCTGCCGCTTGGCCTCGAAGTGCACAGCAGCAAAACAGGAGATGTAATAAAGCAGCGCTGGGATCACCGCCCACACCACGACCTGCAGATAGCTCACGCCCTGGAACTCCGCCATGACGAAGGCCGCAGCGCCCATGATAGGCGGCATGATCTGTCCGCCAGTCGATGCGACGGCCTCCACCGCCGCCGCGAAGTGCGCTCTGAAGCCTGTACGTTTCATGAGTGGAATGGCAATTGGGCCGTCGACCATCACGTTGGCGACTGCGGAGCCCGAGATCGTGCCGAAGAGCGACGACGAAACCACCGAGACCTTGCCCGGGCCACCGGCAGTGTGTCCGGTGATCCCCATGGCGAAGTCCATGAAGAGTTGACCTGTGCCCGTGCGCTCCATGAAGGCGCCGAACAAGACGAAGATCATCACGTAGGAGGCTGAAACCGCGAGCGGTTGGCCAAAGATGCCCTCTGTAGACAGATAGAGCTGGTCGATGAGGCGGATCGGCTCAATGCGTGTGAAGGCGAAGGCGTAGATGAAGAAGGCAATGCAGGTCAGTGGCAATGCGGGGCCAATAACGCGCCGAGCAGCCTCCATAACCAGCAGGATCAGCGTAATGCTGAGAACGATATCCGACCACGTCATGTCGTCGACGTAGATGATGCGGTCGATGATGTAGTCGTAATAGACGAATATGTAGCCGACCGAGGCTATGCTCGCGGCAATCAAGACCCAGTCCAGAGGCGACGGCGCTTTCGTCCTGTTCAGGACCTCCTCGCGCTTCTCGGGTGTGAGCATCGCCAATTCGTCGTCTGTCGGCGAACGAAGGCGATAGTAGAGGAACGTCAGGACGAGTGCGAAAATCAGATGGATGCCGCGGAAGATGTAATCCGTAGGCGGGCCGCGGAAAATTTCGCGCAAAGAGGGCGAGATGAAATCCAAGGGCGGGATGATCACGTACACATGGTAAAGCGCCATCGCGAGCGCAACGGCTGCTGTCAGCTGACGCGGTAGCCTCCGCGTGGCCGTGATCGTCGTCATTTGGTGTTCCCGCCTTAGGATCTTCTTGGGTAGTCTTATGCATTCGGGGCGGCCGTAGGC
>JAEYPL010000230.1 GCA_023410905.1 Pseudomonadota bacterium | reverse complement strand
GTTCGAGATGCCGAACACCAAGCCGCTGACGACGACTGAGGAGACGCTTGCCGACAAGGTCTCGCGGGCGCGTGGGCGCATGCACTGCGACTTCGCCTTCTATGTCGGGGGGACACGCGAGAACGTCGGCGAGATTCCAAATCTCGAGCATCTCGAAGCCTCCGCCGGCATCAAGGTATTCATGGGGGCCTCGACCGGTGACCTGCTCATCGAGGACGAGGCGACGCTCGAGCGCGTGATCGCGGCGATCTCGCGGCGGGCGGCCTTCCATGCCGAGGACGAGGCGCGGCTTCGGGAGCGCGCAGGTTTGCGCCGGCCGAACGATCCCTCGTGGCATCCGGTGTGGCGCGACGAGGTCGCCGCCATGATGGCCACGGACCGTCTGGTCCGTCTTGCCGAGCGCTATCGCAAGCGGGTCCACGTGCTGCACGTCTCGACGGCGGAGGAGATGGCCTACCTCGGTGAGCACAAAGCCTGGGCCAGCGTCGAGGTCACACCTCATCACCTGACCCTCATGGCCCCGGACTGCTATGAGCGGCTCGGCACCTTCGCCCAGATGAACCCGCCGGTGCGCGATGGGCGCCACCTCCAAGCGCTCTGGGCCGGCATTGCCGACGGCACGGTCGATGTTCTCGGCTCGGACCATGCACCGCATACGCGGGAGGAGAAGGATCACCCCTATCCCGAAAGCCACTCGGGTATGACCGGCGTGCAGACGCTCGTGCCGGTCATGCTGGACCACGTGAATGCCGGCCGCTTGACGCTGCAACGTTTCGTTGATCTGACCAGCCATGGACCCGCTCGTCTCTTCGGGATCGTGGGCAAGGGCCGTATCGCAGTCGGTTACGACGCCGACCTGACGGTGGTGGATCTGAAGCGCACCATGACCATCACCAACGACTGGATAAAGTCGCGGGCCGGCTGGACGCCCTACGATGGCGGCAGCGTGCGCGGATGGCCGGTCGGCACATTCGTGAGGGGTAACCCGGTCATGTGGGACGGTGAGATCCTGACCCCTGCCGTAGGGGAGGCGGTACGCTTCCACGAGGGCAATTAGTCTCGATACGGTGCTATCCCCGGTTAACCATCAACCTAAACAATAGCTTAACAGGCCCGGTAATTGCACCTACCCCTGATGCAGTCGGCGGGGGCTGCACACACTCGGACACGGCCGCTCGGGCCGCGCTCCGGCTACAGGGGAGTACGCAGAACATGCGTTCGTTCATCAAGTGCTGCTGCCGCACCGCGGCAGTCACAGGTACGATTGTGCTCGGCGCCGCTGCGGCGATGCTGACATCCGGCAGCGCTCAGGCGCAAAATGTCGGCGAATGGCTGTCCACGTCGTTTGCCTCGGAGCCAACCCGCAAGCCAGCGCGGCGCATGGGCCTTGGTGCCAGCCGAACGGAGCGCTCGCGCGAGAGTCTGACGGGCGGGAGCCGCCGTATTACCAGCAGCAGAAAGAAGACGAGGAAGACGGCCGGCACCAATCGGAAGCGCGGCGTCCGAGTCGCGAGCCTCGGCGGAAGCTACGCGCCGAAGCCAGAGGTGGGCACCAGTCTCGCCGGACGCGGCGTGAAGTGGGTCGCGAGTTCGGGCTGCTTGAATGCGCGGCTGCGTGCCGTTGTCTATGAGGTCGCGAGCAGGTTTGGCCCGGTCACGGTCAACTCGACGTGCCGCGGTCGTCGTCACAATGCGCGGGTCGGTGGCGCACGTCATTCCCATCACCTCTCTGGGAATGCCGTCGATTTCCGGGTCCACGGTCGCGGTGCTCGTGGCGTGTACGCATACCTGCGCAGCCACGCATCGGTCGGCGGACTGAAGTTCTACCGGCGCGGCTTCTTCCACATCGACGTCGGTTCACGCCGCACCTGGTAGGATTCGGGCGCTGCTGCGCCCGATCTGCTTGGCAGGGGCTGATCTTGTGCTACGGTACACTATGACCGGACGGGCCGACTGGCCCGCCCGGTGTATCTATTTGTGCACGCCCGGAAGGGGACCGCCAAGTGTCCCCTGATAGTGGAGGAATTCCCGAATGACGTTCTCAAAGTCGGTTCTCGCTGCGGTTGCTGCAGCGGGTCTGGCCCTGACTGCAGCGCCCTCGGCAATTGCCAAGGATCTGAGGATGGCGCTATCCGCCGAACCGTCGGCGATGGACCCGCATTTCCACAACCTGACGCCGAACAACGCGCTGACGTCGCACGTCTATGACCGTCTTGTGCACTTCGACGCGAAGCAGACGCCGATTCCGGGTCTCGCGACGAGCTGGAAGACGATCGACGATAATACCTGGGAGTTCAAGCTGCGCACGGGCGTGAAGTTCCATGACGGCTCGCCGTTCACGGCCGACGACGTCCTCTTCACCATGGAGCGCGCGCCGAACGTCGAGAACAGCCCGGGCAGCTTCGCCCTGTACGTCCGCGGCAAGACCTTCAGCAAGGTCGACGATCATACGATCCGCGTGACGACGAAAGAGCCCTATCCGCTCATGCCGAACGACATGGCGACCATCGCCATCATTTCGAAGAAGGCTGCGACCGGCGCCAAGACCGAAGACTTCAATTCCGGAAAGGCCGCGATTGGTACGGGCCCCTTCAAGTTCTCGGAGTTCGTGAAGGGTGACCGCTACGTCGTCGTGCGCAATGACGACTACTGGGGCGACAAGTCCAAGTGGGCGAAGGTGACCATCCGGCCGATCAAGACCGGTCCGGCGCGCGTTGCGGCGCTGCTGGCGGGCGACGTCGACGTGATCGAGGAAGTCCCGACCACGGATATCGCGCGTCTTCAGGGAGATGCGAAGGTCTCGCTCGGTCAGGGCCTGTCGAACCGCGTCATCTTCTTCCACATGGACCAGTGGCGCGACGAGTCGCCGTTCATCACGGCGAACGATGGCTCGAAGATCAAGAATCCGCTCAAGGACGTGCGGGTCCGCAAGGCCCTCTCCAAGGCGATCAACCGTCCGGCGATCGTCGATCGTCTGATGGAAAAGGCCGCCGTTCCGGCGTCGCAGTTCCTGGCCGACGGGTTCTTCGGCGTCTCCAAGAAGCTGAAGCCCGAGGCCTTCGATCCGGATGGTGCCAAGAAGCTGCTTGCGGAAGCCGGCTTCCCGAACGGCTTCAAGATGACGCTGCACAGCCCGAACGGCCGCTACATCAACGACGCGCGCATGGCCGAGGCCGTGGCGCAGATGTTCACGCGCATCGGCGTCGAGACCAAGGTCGAGACCATGCCGCCGGCAGTGTTCTTCAATCGCGCCTCGGCGGGCGCTGGCGGCAATCCTGAGTTCAGCTTCATCCTCGTTGGGTGGGGTGCGGGCACGGGCGAGGTGTCATCGCCCTTGAAGTCGCTGGTTGCCACGTTCGACAAGACCAAGGGCATGGGCACGGCCAATCGCGGCCGCTACTCGAATCCCGTGCTCGACAAGGCCATTGATGAGGCGCTCGCGACGGTCGACGACGCGAAGCGTGGTGAGTTGCTTGCCAAGGCAAGCGAGATCGCCATCGAGGACGTCGGTGTCATCGTCAGCCACTATCAGCTCAATACCTGGGCGACGCGCAAAGGCCTCACGTACACGCCGCGCACTGACGAGAACACGATCGCAACGAGCGTGAGCGAGCAGTAAGCGCTTCACTTCAAATACCGCCCTCGCATCTTTGCGGGGGCGGTAGCGATTCCATCCGGAGCAGTGCTTGACCGCCTACATCATCCGCCGCCTGATGCAGAGCGCCGCCGTCGTATTGGCGATGTCGGTCATCGTCTTCCTCGGTCTGAACGTCATCGGCGATCCGATCTACCTGTTGATCGACCCCCAGGCGGATCAGGCCGAAATCGAGCGGACGATTCAGCGCCTCGGCTTAGACCAGCCGATCTACATTCAGTACTTCAACTTCATCACGAACGCGCTGACGGGCAACCTCGGGACGTCGTTCGTCCATGGTACATCGGCGCTGAAGCTGATCGTCGATCGAATGCCGGCGACGCTCGAGATCGCGATCGCTGCGACGCTGATGTCGATCGTGTTCGGTATCCCGCTCGGTCTCTATGCCGGCCTCAAGCCGGATAGCTTCTTCTCCAAGTCCATCATGGCGACGTCGATCCTCGGCTTCTCACTGCCGACCTTCTGGGTCGGCATCATGATGATCATGGTGTTCGCCGTAATGCTCGGCTGGCTGCCCTCGACCGGACGCGGCCCGACAGCGACCTTCCTCGGCATCACCTCGAGCCTGTTCACGATCGATGGTCTGCGCCATATCGCCATGCCGGCGCTCAACTTGGCGCTGCTCAAAATCAGCCTCGTGATCCGCCTGACGCGCGCTGGGACGCGTGAGGTCATTCATCAGGACTACATCAAGTTCGCCCGCGCCAAGGGTATCTCGAGCAGCCGCATCGTCGGCGTGCACCTCCTGAAGAACATCATGATCCCGGTCGTGAC
>JAEYPL010000135.1 GCA_023410905.1 Pseudomonadota bacterium | reverse complement strand
GGGGGTGGGGGGCTGGGGGGGGGGGCCGCGGCAAGCATCCACGTTCGTCGTGTGGCCGCCCCTCACCCCGGCCCTCTCCCCATTGAGGGAATGGGGAGAGGGAGAAGAGAGGATCGCAATGACCGAACTTCAGCCGCGAACGCCCAATGCCGCCGCCATCGACGTGCTCGGTGCTGCCCGCGATTGGCTCTCACGCGACGGCAAAGTCGCCATCGCGACCGTGATCGACACCTGGGGCTCTGCCCCCGTACCGGTCGGCGGTCAGATGGCCATATCGGCCGACGGCAACTTCCAGGGCTCCGTCTCCGGCGGCTGCATCGAAGGCGACGTGATCATCGAGGGCGGCGAAGCGATCGAAGACGGCAAGCCGCGCACACTCACCTTCGGCGTCGCCGACGAAACGGCCTGGCGCGCCGGCCTCCCGTGCGGCGGACAAGTGCGCGTGCTCGTCGAGCGGCTCGGCAAGGACAACGGCGGCGACGTCCTGCTCGATCGCGCAATCGCAGCACGCACGAGCCGGCATGGTCTCGTCATCAAGACGAAGCTCGACGATGCCTCGCGCACCATCTACGAGCGCGGCGACGCCAATCTGCCCGAGGACGTCGCCAACCGCTTCCGCACGGCGAAGAGCCAGCTCATTGAAAGCCCCGACGGCGACGTGTTCGTGCATGCGCTCGTGCCGCCGGCGCGCATCATCGCGATCGGCGCAACGCACATCGCGCAAGTGTTGGCCCAGCTCGCGGCACTTTCCGGCTACGAGATCATCGTCGTCGACCCACGCACGGCCTTCGCCGATCCCGCGCGCTTCGGTGCGGCCGATGCCAAACTCATTGCCGAGTGGCCGCAGGATGCACTGCCGAAGCTCGGCCTCGATCCCTACACGGCCGTGCTGACACTCGCGCACGTCGCGCATATCGACGACGAGGCGCTGAAGCTCGCGGTCAAGGCGAATTGCCTCTATGTCTCCGCGCTCGGCTCATCGCGCAATCATGCCAAGCGCCGCGAGCGCCTGCTTGCAGCGGGCATCACCGAGGAAGAACTCGCTCGCATCAAGTCGCCCATCGGCCTCGACATCGGCGCCCAGACGCCGGCCGAGATCGCCGTCTCGATCATGGCTGAGGTCATCCTCGCCGTGCGCGGCACGAAGAAAGCCAAAGGCTGACGTACAGCGCGCGAAACGGGGGAAGTACCGTGATCATCGAGAGAGCGCGGCGCGCGCAGAGCGCAGCATGAGCGGTCGCGTGCTCGGTATCGACCTTGCGCCGAGGAAGCTCGCGCTCGTTGCGGCCTTCGCGCTGGTCGCGATCGCGCTCGCCATGCTCTCGCCGCCGACAGACACGCCGAACGCCATGATCGGCCTCGCCATCGTCGTCTTCACGGTTTCGCTCTGGGCGACATCCGCACTGCCCGCGCTTCATTCGGGCGTGATCTTCTTCGCGCTGGCGTTTGCCAGCGGTGTCGCGCCGACCATCCCGCTGCTCTCGGGCTTCTGGTCGAATGCCGCCATGCTCGTGATCGGTGGCCTCGCCATCGGCGGTGCCGCAGAGCGCACAGGCCTCGGCCGCTACGTGGCACGCGCGCTCATGAGCGGCATCTCCACCTATCCGCGCCTGATCGCGAGCATTCTGATCGGTTCGACCGTCCTGAACTTTCTCGTCCCGACGACCATGGGACGGCTCGCTATCATGATCCCGATCCTGCTCGCGACGGCGAAGGAAGTCGGCTACGAGCCCGGCTCGCGCGGCTACGTCGGCATCATCCTAACGGTCGTCGCCGGCAACTACCTGACGAGCTACGGCGTCATGCCGGCCAATCTCACCAACGTCATCTCCCTTGGCGCACTGGAGACATTGGGCGGGCCGACCATTCGCTATGGCGCCTATCTGCTGATGTGCCTGCCACTGCTCGGCCTGCTGAAGACCCTCATGTTCTGGGCGGCCGTATGCCTGCTTCTGCCGGCACCGCCGCCGAAAGCCGTCGCGGCCGATACTATGTCCGCCTCGCTCACACCCGCAGCCCGTCGCCTGGCTGTCCTGCTTGCAGTGACCGTGCTGCTCTGGATGACCGACTTCCTGCATCATCTGAAGCCGGGATGGATTGCGCTTGCAGCAGGCTTCGTGTGCCTGCTTCCTCCGCTCCGCCTAGCACGCACCGAGGATGTCTTCGACTTCAACAGGATCACGTCCATCATCTCGCTGGCGGCTGTGCTCGGCGTCGCCACGGTGCTCACGACCTCCGGTGCCGGCACTATGATCGCGGCGGCGCTCGCGCAGCTCATGCCTGCCTCCGGTGCCTCGCCAGCCTATGGGTTCATGCTGATCTCGTTCTCGGCTTCGCTGATTGCCATCGGAGCGACCATCCCGGGATCGATTGCCATCGTGACGCCCACGCTGCCGGGCATCGAAGCCGCAACTGGCCTGCCGCTCACCGCCGGCCTGACAGCCATGCTCGTCGCCCTTCAATCGCCGTTCTTCGCGTTCGAGGCCGTGCCGGTCATGGTCGGCCTCATGATGGGCAAGGTCGCAGCCAGCGCCGCCTCCCGTATTCTCATTCCACTCGCCATAACCGGCCTTCTGGTCATCGCGCCGCTGCAGATCGCATGGCTGAAGCTGCTCGGGTTCATGCCATAAGCCTCGCGCAGGCCGTCGCGGCGTGGCATGTTGGCGCCAACAATCAGACATCCCAGGAAGGAGACGCAAATGCTCGACGCTTACATCTATGACGGCGCACGCACGCCCTTCGGCCGCCATGCCGGCAGCCTCTCGAAGGTCCGCCCGGACGACATGCTCGCGAGCGTCATCAAGGAAGTCGTCGGCCGCTCATCCTTCGCGCCAGAAGCCATCGACGACGTGAACGTCGGCTGCGCCAGCCAGGCCGGCGAGGACAGCCGCTGCATTGCCCGCCATTCCATCCTGCTCGCAGGGCTCCCGATCGAAGTGCCGGGCGCCGTCTTTCAACGCAACTGCGGCTCTGGCCTCAATGCCATCATCTCGTCCGCGCACGCCATCACCTGCGGCGAGGGCGATGTATTCCTCGCTGGTGGTGTCGAGAGCATGACGCGCGCCCCCTTCGTCGTCGGCAAGAGCGAGCAGGCCTTCGGCAAGGACTTCAAGGTGTTCGACAGCGCCATCGGCGCGCGCTTCCCCAATGCAAAGATCGAGAAGCAGTTCGGCGCCGATTCCATGCCCGAGACGGCCGATAATCTCGCCCGCGACTTCCAGATCTCGCGCGAGGATTGCGATGCCTACGCGATCAAGTCCCAGCAGTCCTATGCCAAGGCGAAGGCCGATGGTTTCTTCACGGGCGAGCTGAGCGCGATCACCATTCCCGGCACGCGCGGCAAGCCCGATGTGATCATCGCCGAGGACGAGCATCCGCGCCCCGAGACGACACTCGACGGCCTCAAGAAGCTGCGCCCGCTCTTCGAAGGCGGCGTGACGACGGCGGGCAATGCCTCGGGCATCAACGACGGCGCCGTGGCGCTGCTCCTCGCGAGCCGCAAGGCCGGTGACAAGGCGGGCGCGAAGCCGATTGCACGCATCGTCTCGTCCGGCGTCGCGGGCGTGCCGCCGCGCACCATGGGCTTCGGTCCGGTGCCTGCTGCAAAGAAGGCGCTGGAGCGCGCCGGTCTCGACGTCAAGGACATGGATGTCATCGAGATCAACGAAGCCTTCGCGGCGCAGGTTCTCTCCTGCCTCAGGGGCCTCGACGTCGATTTCACGGACAGCCGCGTGAACCCGAACGGCGGCGCCATCGCGCTCGGCCATCCGCTCGGCGCTTCGGGTGGACGCATCGCGCTCACCGCCGCGCGCCAGCTTCAGCGCACCGGCGGCAAGTACGCGCTTGTGTCGATGTGCATCGGCGTGGGCCAGGGCATCGCCATGGTCATCGAGCGGGCGTGATTTTGATTGCCGCGGGCTGCTGGGAAGGAGTGCTATCGCCTTCAGGCGTAGTGCTATGACCGCGGTAGCCATGCTGATAGGGCAGAGATGGTTGCAGTGAACCGCCCCACTTTCCCCTCTCCCTGCTCTTGCGGGGAGAGGGTTAGGGTGAGGGGCGGCGGCAAATGCTAACGCCTGCGATTGTGCCGCCCCTCATCCCGGCCTTCTCCCCGGGAGGACCGGGTGAAGGGGAAGAAAGCGGCCGACAGCGACTAAGCCTTCGTCCCAAGCCGCCCTGAACCGATGACGGGCGTCGCATCCGCATCGAGCGGCCATCGGGCACGCGCGGCGAAATCGAGAGCGCTCGTATTGTTGCGTGCAAGATGCTCGGCGCCAGCCCAGGCGACCATGGCCGCGTTGTCCGTGCAGAGCGCGATCGGCGGGATCGAAAGACGCACACTCTCGCGCGTTGCAAGATCCGCGAGACCGCCGCGCAAGCGCTGGTTCGCAGCAACGCCACCAGCAACCACCAGCACGTCGACCTCAGCGCGCACACGCGCAATCCGCAGCGCCGTCCGCGTGCGATCGACGACGCTCTCGACAACAGCCTGCTCGAATGAGGCGCAAAGATCCGCGATCGCCTGATCGTCGAGAGGTGCAGCCGCTTGTGCCGCCAGACGAACGGCCGTCTTGAGGCCGGCGAACGAGAAGTGCGGCTCAGGCCGGCCAAGCATCGGGCGCGGCAAGTTGAAGCGATCCGTGCGGCCACCACGCGCGGCCTTCTCCACGGAAGGCCCGCCCGGCTGCGGAAGCCCCAGCAGCTTCGCCGTCTTGTCGAAGGCCTCGCCGAGCGCATCGTCGATCGTGGTACCGAGACGCACGTACTGCCCGACATCCTCGATGAGGAGGAGCTGCGTATGACCGCCGGAAACGAGCAGCAGCATATAGGGCGGCTGCAGATCCTCGGTCAGCCCCGCAGTGAGCGCATGTGCTTCGAGATGGTTGACGGCGATCAATGGCAGATCATGCACGAGCGCGATGGCCTTGGCCTCGGTCAGCCCGACGAGCACGCCACCGATGAGCCCAGGGCCCCCTGTCGCCGCGACGGCCGAAAGCTCGCCGAAGCCGATACCCGCCTCGCGCATTGCATCAGCAATGATCTCATCGAGGCATTCGACATGCGCCCGCGCCGCGATCTCCGGGACGACGCCGCCGTAGGGACGATGCTGCTCCCACTGCGATCGCACGACGCTGGAAAGGATCCGGCCCTTTCCGTCAGACGTGCGCGCAACGACGGCTGCGGCGGTTTCGTCGCAGCTCGTTTCGATACCGAGAACGAATTGGGTTCGCCCCTTATGGGTCGCCGGATCGTCGTTCACTCGTGCCTGCTGATGGAAGCATTTGCATCGCGCCCCGCGGGCAGGCATAGACTGCCGGCGCGGCGCCTCTCATGCGCGCTCCGGTAGCATCGACCGAGGACATCTTGCAACAACCGCGGCTCCGCATCGGCACTCGTGGCTCGGGCCTGGCGCTCGCCCAGGCGCAGCAGGTCCAGCGCCTGCTGATCGCGGCTCATGGCTTCGACGAGAGCGAAATCGAGATCGTCGTGATCCGCACCACGGGCGACCGCATCCAAGACCGCCCCTTGAGCGAAGCGGGCGGCAAGGGCCTCTTCACCAAGGAAATCGAGGAGGGCCTGCTGGACGGGTCGCTCGATCTCGCCGTGCACTCCATGAAGGACATGCCGACGGCACTGCCCGATGGGCTGACCATTGCCGCCATGCTGCCACGCGAGGATGTGCGCGATGCCTTCATCAGCGTGAAGTGGGCGAGCATCGATGCGCTGCCGCAGGGTGCAGTCGTGGGGTCGTCTTCATTGAGGCGGCAAGCGCAGCTTCGCCGCGCGCGGCCGGATCTCCAGGTCGTGACCTATCGCGGCAATGTCGAGACGCGCCTGCGCAAGCTCGGCGAGGGCGTTGTCGATGCGACGCTGCTCGCTGTCGCGGGCCTCAACCGACTCGGTCTTGCGGATCGCATCACGGCCGCCATTCCCGACGATGTCATGCTGCCGGCAGTCGCGCAGGGCGCCATCGGCATTGAGTGCCGCTTCGACGACGAGGACACGAACGCCCTGCTCGCTCCACTCAATGATGCTGCGACATCACTTTGCGTCACGGCGGAGCGTGCATTCCTCGCGCGCCTAGAAGGCTCGTGCCGCACGCCGATCGCGGGGCTCGGCACGCTCAGCAGCAATACATTCTCATTCCGCGGTGAGATCCTCACGCCGGACGGCACCGAAAGCCACGCGACAAGCCGCACCGGTTCGCCAGCGGCCGCCGTCCAGCTCGCGAGCGAGGCTGCGGAGGAATTGCTCGCGCAGGCCGGTCCCGGATTCTTCGGAGCGCACGGCTGATGTTCTTTCTGGTGACGCGACCGGAACCCGAGGGCGAGAAGCTCAAGGGCCTGATCCAGGATCTCGGCCACGAGGCGGTGGTCGAGTCGCTGATGGAAGCCGAGCTGATGCCGGAGGCGATCGACGACCTCGACGGCGTCACCGCACTCATTGCGACGAGCCGCAACGCGCTCCGCTCCCTCTCTCAATCACCCTATCTGCACGATGCGCTGGCCATCCCGCTCTTCGCCGTAGGGCAGGGCACAGCGGAGATCGCGCGCGACCTCGGGTTCGAGCGCATTGCCATCGGCCCCGGATCGGTGAGCGGGTTCGCCGCCGCCATCGCCGGCACGCTCGATCCGGCCGACGGGTTGATCCTGCATCTGGCCGGTGATGCCCTGGCCGGCGACCTCGCTGGCGAGCTCGGGGAGCTTGGATTTCGCGTGCTGCAACCCGTCGTCTATCGTATGAAGGCGGCGGAGGCCCTGAGCGAGGGCGCGCGGGAGGCGATCGGCGAAGGCGCGATCGACGGTGTGGTGCTGATGTCGCCGCGTACGGCGCGCATCTATGCGGGATTGATCAAGCGCCACGGTCTTGCGGATGCGGCTGCCGAGATGGTCCATATCTGCCTCTCGGAAGCCGTCGCCCGCGGTCTCGCGCCTCTCGGCGACGTGCCGGTCGAGGTCTCGGAGAGGCCGACGCTGAACGCAATTCTCGAGCTGACGGAACAGATTGCGGATAGATTGGACAATCAGAAGTTTACCTAAGACATTTGGAACGATTTCCAGGCGCGTTTGACCAAGCGCATGTCTCGCGATGACCGACCGGGTCAAGTATCGCGTAGCGGAAGGAATGAGGCGGCGATGACGAACGGCACGCAGGGTTCAGGTCCGAAGCGGCCGCACGCGACGATCGAGGGCAAGGCGACGGAGATCAAGCCGGAGCCGGCCAAGCCGGCGGCATCCGGCGCGGCCGCGGCAAGTCCCTCGACGGACCAGCGCGCAACGGCAGAGAAGGTCTCCGGCGCCGCTGCAAGCGTCGCTGCCGACAGCAAGAAGACGGAGGCGCCGAAGGCTGCAGCCGCGGCCTCGACTTCATCAGCGAGCAAGGCGAGTGCGCCGCCGCCTTCCGCAGCGAAATCGGGCGGAGGTTTCGGCTCGATCGTCTCGCACACGCTGGCGGGCGTCATCGGCGGCGCGATCGTGCTGCTCGGAGCGCCGCTCGTCGGGATCGGTGGCCCTGATGCGACGAAGACGCCGCCGGAGGTCGCACAGCGTCTGGCCGCACTCGAAACAGCCGCCAAGCGGGCCGCTCAGCCCGTCGTCTCGCCGGAAATTGCCAAACGCCTCGCCGGCCTGGAGCAGGGTGTGGACCAGCTGAAGGGCATCACGGCTGCGATCCCGAGCCTCGGCGAAGGCCAGGTGAGGCTCGACGCCGAGACCAAGGCACTCAAGGATCAGCTCGCGAGCCGTACCGGCCCCGGCAGCGACGCCGAGCGGCTCGCGCGCATGGAGGAGCGGCTATCGGCGCTTTCTGCAGCCGCGCTCGCCGACCCCAAGGGCGCCGGTCCGATTCCACAGCTCGCGCAGATCACCGGTCGTATCGCCGATCTCGAAACGGCCCTCACCAATCGCCTCGCGGCTGCCCGCCGTGACAT
>JAEYPL010000133.1 GCA_023410905.1 Pseudomonadota bacterium | reverse complement strand
CCCCCCGCCCCCCCCCCCCCCGCCGCCCCGCCCCCCGCCCCCCCCCCCCCCCCCCCCCGCGGGTCGTAGGGCCTGCGGCCCTACTCGCGCCGAAGGCGCGAGCGTGTGTCAGATCTCGATGTGGCCTTCGCTGACGCGAACGGCGCTGCCGCCAATGCGCACCGTCTCCAGCTTGCTCTTAGCGCCAACCTCGAACGACAGCGCGATGAGGCTCGGGCGGCCCATCTCGAAGCCCTGCTCGATGATGCGCTTGTGCGTGCCGGCCGGAAGCTGGTCGAAAGCATTGACGACACCGGCGAAGGCGGCCGCAGCACCACCCGTTGCCGGATCCTCGACGATGCCGGCACCAGGTCCGAACATGCGGGCGTGAAACGACGATGTCGTGTGCACCGTCTCACCAGTGTAGAGGTAGACCTTCCCGGCCCGCGAGCCACCGAACGCTGCGGCCCAATGTGTCGAGACGATCTCGGCGCGACCAATGGCGGCCATGGACGCGACGGGCACGAACGTGAAAGGTACGCCAGCCGACCACTGCGAGGGATAGTGATTGGCAAAGCCGATCTCCGAGGGCTTCAAGCCCAGCGCCGCCGCGAGGCGATCGCTGCTCGGCGGATCGCCTGCGGGCTCCGGTAGCTTCGGTGCATCGAATTCCGCGTGAGCCGCCTTGCCGGGACGCATGCGCACACCCACGCGCACGGGCCCGATCGTCTCCTCGAGCACGACGAGAGCATCCTGCTCGCCGGGTGCATCGCCTGCGCGAAGCTGCGCCAGGAGAATGCCGGTCCCGATCGTCGGATGACCTGCGAAGGGGAGTTCGACGGCCGGCGTGAAGATGCGGATGCGGGCGGATGCTGCGGGGTTCGTCGCCTTCTGGACGAAGACGGTCTCGGAGAGATTGAGCTCGCGCGCAATGTCCTGCATGAGGCCGGCGGGCAGCGCATCGGCGTTCATGACGACGCCGAGCGGATTGCCGCCGAAGCGCGTTTCAGTGAACACGTCCAAGGTGTAAAATTTGAGCTGCATGGCAGGGTCCGGCTGCTCCGCGTTCAAGGTCGCGGTTTCTTGCGCGCAACCATGCATAGAATCGCGCGGTCGTCCAATGATCTTCCCGCGATACTGTTCGCTGACCGGCGCGGCCTTGGAACCGGCCCACCGCCAGACGGATGGCGGCGCGCGCGAACGTTCACGTGATTGAGGCAATTTGCCCGCATTGCCGTGCCATGGCGATGCTAAGAAGGGCCGGCGGCGGCTGCCGGCACCCCAAGGAATGCGTAAGACTATGACCAAGAAGAGCATCAGCAAGAAGAACTCGGGCCAGCAGTCCGTGGAGCTCAATGGCATCCAGAATGTGTGCGTGTTCTGCGGGTCGGGAAGCGGTCGCAATCCTGATTTTGCACGCGCCGCGCGCACGCTCGGCCAGCAGCTCGCTGAAGCCGGCGTCGGCCTCGTTTATGGCGGTGGCAGCCTCGGTCTCATGGGCGAGGTCGCCAAGTCCGTGCTCAAGCACAAGGGATATGTGACAGGCATCATTCCGTCGTTTCTGTCCGAGAAGGAGCAGATGCTGCGTGACGTAAACGAGCTGATCGTCACCGAGGACATGCATCAGCGAAAGCGCCTGATGTTCGAGCGCTCGGACGCGTTCGTCGCGCTGCCGGGCGGCATCGGTACACTGGAGGAGCTCGTCGAGCAGCTCACGTGGGCCCAGCTCGGGCGCCACACGAAGCCGATCGTGATCGCCAACGTCGCGGGCTACTGGGACTCTCTCTGCGCCCTGCTCGATCACATGCGGGCCGAGACTTTCATCCGCGCGGGCCTGCACGTGCCCTACACGGTCGTGGATAAAGCCGAAGATATCCTGCCGGCCATTGCCGCGGCGGCACCTGTTGTTTCCAAAGAACGGACCGATGTCATCGAGCGCATGTAGCGCCCCATCCAGGAACCGATGATGGCTCCGCCCGACCAGCCCCGCGTTCGCAAATCCATTGCCGATCTCCTTGCCGTCATGGCCGCGCTCAGAACGCCCGGTTCGGGCTGCCCGTGGGACCTCGAGCAGACATTCGCGACCATCGCGCCCTATACGATCGAGGAAGCCTACGAGGTCGCCGACGCGATCGAGCGCGGCAACCGGGTCGATCTCAAGGAGGAACTCGGCGATCTGCTGCTCCAGGTCGTCTATCACGCGCGCATGGCGGAGGAGGAAGGCACGTTCTCGTTCGCGGACGTGGTCGATGGCGTGACGGAGAAGATGATCCGCCGCCATCCGCATGTGTTCGGAGACGAAAAGCAGCGCTCCGGCCAGCTCGCGAAGGGCTGGTGGGAAGCCATCAAGGCCGAGGAGCGGGCGGCGAAACAGGCCGCCGGCGGGTCCCCTCCCCCTACCGATCCATCATTGCTCGCCGACGTGCCTGTCGGGCTGCCCGGCATGACGCGTGCGATAAAGCTGCAGGCCAAGGCCGCCCGCGTCGGCTTCGATTGGCCAACGCTGGCGCCCGTGTTCTCCAAGATGCAGGAGGAACTGGCCGAGCTCGAAGAGATCGCCGTGCCGGCCGATCCCCGGGGCGACACACCGCCGGACGGGACGACCGATCCGCGCATCGTAGACGAGTTTGGCGACGTCTTGTTCGTGATGGCGAATGTCGCACGCCATCTCGAAGTCGATCCCGAGACCGCACTCAGGACAGCGAACGCCAAGTTCGTTCGCCGCTTCGCCTATATCGAGCGTCGCCTCGCCGAACGGGGCAAGACGCCCGAGGGCGCGAGCCTCGAAGAAATGGATGACCTCTGGATCGAGGCCAAGACCAAGGAGCGTGGCGGCTGAGCGCTATTAGAAGGAGGCACCGGCCTCGATAGCCCGGGCGCGCTTCGCCCCGAGCGTGGCCGTGCCCGAATAGCCGTCACTGCTGCGCCAGTGAACCCTCGTGCCATCGAGGCGCAGGCTCACGCAGTGGTCCTTGCCGCCGAGCCAGCTCCGCCAGCGATGGCAAATCCGATCGCCGGTCACCCACCACGTACCGCGGTCGAAGGCCGAGCCGGTATAGAACTCGAGATCCTTTGCGCGACCGATCATGGTGCCGTTACCCGAGTAGCTGATCGGGATCGTTCCGGCCGGCGTATGCAGCGAGACCGTGCGGTCGGCCACGACTTCATGAAGATTGAGACGGCTACCCGGCGCCTCGGCGGCGACTGTACATACGGTGGCGCTCAAGATGGCCCCCGCGACTAAAACTCGCGAACTCATACAACGTCCCCGTTCTTACCGCTGACTGGTTCGTTACTTCGTCAGCCTTGTAGGCCCCAATTTGACGGTCGCGTAGCCACTTCGGGGCAACGGTTCCCAAGCAATGAGAATGCCCTGTAATCGGGCGGGAGGGCGAAAACGAACTTACCGTGAGGTTAACATCTTGACGAATTAACCGTTTTACCGAGTGCGCCGTGCCCGGACCATCCCAATTGAGCGTGCGGCTCCTTGGCGCAGTCCGGACAATTGAGCTGTGGATAACTCTCGCGAGCGGGATCTAGGCGTCATCTTCGCCGCCGAGCAGCGGCCAGAGGACCGAGAGGGCTACGCCGTACACCGCCACGATGCCCAGTGCCGCCATCGCCCCTGCCGAAGCCGGAAAGCCGACTGTCACCGTCCATATGGCGGCGAGCGCCCAGAGCCCACTCATCGCCAGATTGACCGGTCGCAGCGCCCGCACACGCAGCGGGTGCAGCCATCGCATGCGGACGAAAGTGAGTGCGACGCATACGAGAACAAGGAGGCCCACTGCCCAGCCCGGCAAAGCAAAGGCAAAGATGTAAAAGGCCACGATGTTCCAGATGGCGGGGAAGCCGACGAAGCAATGATCGTCCGATTTGTTGCCCTCATCGCAGAAATGATAGAGCGACGAGAGCAGAATCAGGCTCGCCAGAACACCTCCCCATAGTCCCACAAGGTACCCGCCGAGTTGCAGAGCCAGCACCGGCACGAAGACATATGTGACGTAATCGACGACCTGATCGAGTTTCTCGCCCGAGAACTGCGGCAGCCGCCGTTTGACGTCCAGGGCGCGAGCGAACGTCCCGTCTATGCCGTCGACGATGAGTGCCACACCCAACCAGATGAACGCCCTCTCGAACGCGCGGTCGAGGATCGCGTGAACAGCAAACAGGGCACAAACGATGCCGAGCGCCGTGAACAAATGGACGGAAGCAGCAAGCCAGCGCCAGCCGCCAGCTTCCGGAACTTCGAAGCGGTGCGGATCGCCCGCCATGCCACCCCCGCAAGAACGAAAAAGGAGCGCACGCGCGCTCCTCAATCCAATCCCATAACTTCACGCGGCCGTGTCCGGCAGCGCGCACCTAGAAGCGATGACGTACCGTGCCACGGACGCCGAGGCCGTCGTCAGCCTGATCAGGCCGCAGGCGGCGATCATCGAAGCTCTGCTCGTTGACGCCGTAGAGCAGTTCCAGACCGAAATCGAGCTTCGGCAGAATGCCGAGCTTGCCGAGGCCCGGGATACGAACTTCCGTGCCGGCCGACGGTGCGACCGAAGTGCCCGTGCCGCCAAGTCCGAGTGGCGCTTCACCCACCGGTGCTGCAGACGACTTGGGCGCAGCCGGCGTCGTCCCCGCGCCACCGCGTGTCTCTTCAAAAGCGAGCGCCGACGGGGCTGCGAGCAAAAGCGCGCCCAGCAATATCGGCAGTCCAAAGCAAGTCCGCATGACTTCCCCGAAAGTAGCGATTCCGTAGCTCTCAATCTGGCTGCCGGCCCCCTTGAACACAAGGATGTTTCCACGGCTTTGACGGTAATATGTCGCTTTCTGACGGCCAGTGTGGTGCGGGCGCCATACTTCGCAATGGTCCCACTCATTTCCTTAAAACAACTTAATATCAACACATTGCCCGGAGGAGCGCACTAACCGCCTCCGAGCAATGTGTCTTTTGCTTCATTGATTTTGGCCGCGAGGTAGGTCGATCCGCCACGGTCCGGATGAAGCTTCAACATGAGATCGCGGTGAGCCTGACGGATGGCTGCCTCGTCCGCGCCGGGAGCAAGACCGAGGATGTCCAGAGCTTCGTCGATGCTCATCCGGCCGTCGGGGCCCCGCGGGCGCTCCTGTTCCGACCGGGCCATATCCTCCCGCCATGTCGGGTGAATGCGGTCCAGAAACGCCTCGACGAGTTGGGCCGAGGCCGGGTCCGTATAACGGCAGTCCTGCCAGAGATGCGCCAGCTCGACGGGCCTCAGATCCTCGATATCGCGCCCGGCGAAGAAGCCCTTGAGAATGCGCCCGCGCATTGCGCCGGAGGCATGGTCGAGTTCCATCTCCAGGTGTTCCGTTACAACGCGGGAAGTCTGCCCGGATGAACGCCTGGGTGAGCCGATATTACCCCATCCGCCGATGCCCTGCCCGCCCATGAGCCACCAGCCGAGCGCGGCCAACGGGAAGGCATAGACCAAAGTGCCGCGAACGACGAAAAGGAGCGCCCCGGCAAAAGCAGCGACCGCGCCGACCATCCGCATGTGCCGGGCCAGCGCTGCCGGGTTCGCCTGATTGAAGAGGCGAAGTGCCAGGATGGCCAATCCGAGCGTGAGCAGCCCGAGCAGAAAATACTGCATCGCGGCTCAATCCCGTTTCATCTGGGTCAGCAGCAGCCGCGCGCCGGCACCTTCCTTCGTCGAACTTAGTTGCTGGAGGGCTGCTCGGCCGCCCGAGGCGTAGACGGCAACGGCCCTGAGCAGCGCCCGCAGCTGATCCGCCGAGCCCTGATCGAACGCGCACCAGGCGCCTTTGGTAATGCGGGCTATCTCGCGGAAGGCACTTTCGGCGATCGCGTCACGCCCTTCCTGGAACAGGAATACCGGCACGCCGTGCAGCGCCAGCTCACCGGCCCGCCCGCAGAGATCGTCGACGCTCTCTTCCATGCAGTCGCCCACATAGACGAGTGCGCTGATCTTGCGCTTCTCCGTCTCCTGGCGGGCGTGGGACAACACTTTGCCGATCTGAGTATAGCCGCCGCGGCATTGCACGGTCGTCATGAGCTGCGCCAGCGCGTCCGGATCGGAAACCCACTTCGAGGCGCGGCACTCCCCAGCCCCCCGGAAGAACACGAGTTGTACGTCGAGCCCGCCGACTTCGCCCACGGCATGGAACATATCTGCCTGCAAGGCCAACGCCATGTCCCACGTGGGCTGGCGGCTCATGGTGGCATCCATCGCGAACACGAGCCGGCCGCGCCCCGTCGTCGCGCGCGGCCCGAGCGCCTTGACCTGAGCGAGGAAGGCCTCGACATCGGTCGTGCTCGAGGGCGCCGGTGCCTTGCCGTCGGACGCAGGTGAAGGCGCCGAGCCGGACGTGGTTCCGGCCGGGTTCGGGATGCGTGAACCTGTGCGGGTACCCTTCTTGTCGCTACTCATGGTCCGCCATCTCGGGCGTATTGCGCCGCCCTGCGCTTTGCCGCTCGGCCATCTCCTTCTAGGATGGCGAGCAATAGCCTCGGTTTCAACTGTGCCGGGCTCAAGACCTTCAGAAGCAGGGGAACAAAATGCCGTCTGTCCAGGCGCCGCTCATCGATACGGAGACGCTCGCCGGCCTCATCGGCGCTCCGGATGTTCGCATTTTCGATTGCACCATGCACCTCGCGCCCCTCCCCGACAATTCGGGACAGCAGGTAACCAGCGGACATGCCGACTATCTCAAGGGGCACATTCCCGGGGCGGCCTTCATCGATCTCTCCCGCGACCTCTCGGATACCACAAGCCCGCATCGCTTTTCCGCACTGGGGCCGGAGCCATTCGCGGCGGCAGCCGGCAGGCTCGGCATCGGCGATGGCGTGCGCGTCGTTCTCTACGACGGCGGATACAATGCCTGGGCCGCGCGCGTGTGGTGGATGCTGAAGGCCTACGGCTTCGACAACGCCCAAGTCCTCGATGGCGGCCTCATCAAGTGGCGCAAGGAAGGGCGGGCACTCGCGACCGAGACCACCACCTATCCCGCCGCCAAGTTCACGGCAAAGCCGCGCGCTGGGTTCTTCGCCGACAAGGCGCGTGTCGCCGGTGCCATCGGCGCCTCCGACATTCGCATCGTCAATGCACTCACGCCCGAGCAGCACTCCGGCAAAGGTGGCGTCCACTACGGACGCGCCGGCCGCATTCCCGGAAGCTGCAACGTCGCCTCGCGCGGCATCGTCGATCCGGACACGAACGCCCTGCTGCCATTACCCGAGCTGCGCCGGCGCTTCGGCGATGCGGGACTGCTCGGCAGCGAACGCGTCATTGCTTACTGCGGCGGCGGGATCGCGGCCTCGTTGACGGCACTCGCTCTCGCCGCGCTCGGCAAGGACGATGTCGAGGTCTACATTCACTCGTTGCAGGAATGGGCCAACGATCCGGCCATGCCGATG
>JAEYPL010000223.1 GCA_023410905.1 Pseudomonadota bacterium | reverse complement strand
GCGTCGAGCTTGAGATTGCCGACAGCCGCGGCATTCATGGCACCGAGCGCGGCAAGCGCACGCGCGAGCTGGTCATTCTGGGCGAGCACGGCATCGAGGCGGCCGAAGAGTGCCTTGGCGACGTTGGGTTTGCCTTGCCAGCGTGCGAGGCTACGCCCCGACATGCGCGCATTGATGAGCGCGAGACGGATGCCGCGCGCGTGCGCCTCGAGAATGAGATTTGGCCAGATCTCCTGCTCGGTGAGCACGGCGACGTTCGGCCGCCAGTGATCCAGAAAGCGGCGCACGTAGGGGGCCGAGTCGATCGGTATGTACTGGTGGAAGGCGCGCGGCGGCAGCCGTTTGGCGGCGAGGCCGGCGGAGGTCACCGTGCCGGTCGTGAGGAGAACGGTCAGATCGGATCGCGCTGTGAGCAGGCGCTCAATCAGCGGCAGCACGGCGTTGGTTTCGCCGACGCTGGCCGCATGCAGCCAGAGCAGGTCGCCCGCGGGGCGGGGCATTCCGGCAATGCCATAGCGCTCGGTGCGGCGCGTGCGATCCTCCTTGCCACGCTCGGTTCGGCGGCGCAGGAGCAGCCAGAGTGCCGGACGCGCAAGGGACATGACTGCGCGGTAGGTGCGCAGGGCAATGGGTAGGGGCTGCTGCCCTCCTGTTGCCGCCTGGCTGCTCATGCCGCCATGCTCCTCAGGCCTATATGGCGCATACTGTAAGTTGCCGGTCGGTACGGCCGTCCCCACCTGTTCGGCGAGCCGCACTGCCTTCCGGCTGGAATATGAACCTGCAACCGAGACTCTCCAACCACGAGGCGAGTTAGGGCGGTTCGGCCGTGTCGCGTTCCGAGCGCCGAGCCGAAACTTCGGCCGCCTGCAACGGTGTCCCGGATAGGCGCCGCTCTGATGCAGCCGGTCCCTTTAGACGTAAACTGCCTGCCCGTCCGGTGCCATAACGCCGCGCTCGGCACCCCCTGTCAGCCCCTGCGGCGGTGCCCTCAGGAGGGCCGACCGCAGCCGCATTTGCCTGTCATCGATACAGGCGATAAGGACGTTCGCCAAGAGGCGAGGGGAGTCGGGTTGCGGAAAAATCCGGGGCCGCGGGGCCTGATGTGGTCGCCTGACACATCTTCGATGCGATGAAAGGTTCGTTCCGGTCGGCTGATGGGAAAGTTTGCTCAACAAGGGCGGCGGCGAGCCCGCAAGGGTTTGCGCGCCTGGCAGGTGAGGACGGCCGAATCTTTGCCGCCGTGGATGACACGACGATTCGGGCCGGCCGTGAACCATCTCGACCTTTGGCTGATGGACTATGGGTTCATTCGCGAGGTCTATGGCAATCTGCACAAGGTGACCGACAGCCTGTGGCGCTCGGCCCAGCCGGCCCCACGTCATTTGCGCGCGGCAGCCCAACGCGGGATACGCCGGGTCATCAATCTGCGCGGCCCGGAAGCCTACGGCGGGTTCTGGCTGGAAGAGAAGTCCTGCGCCCGCCTCGGCATGGATCTCGTCAATCTGCGGCTGAGGTCGCGAGCGGCGCCGTCGCACGCCGATCTTGCGGCCATGCGCGCCGAGATCGCGGCCATAGATCGTCCGACGCTCGTTCACTGCAAATCCGGCTCCGATCGCACGGGCCTCTTCTGCGCCCTCTATCTGATTTTCCGCGAGGGCGTGCCGGTGGCCGAGGCGCGGCGTCAATTGGCGCTGCGCTATGGGCATATCCGCGTGACGAAGACCGGGGTCCTCGATCACCTCTTCGACACGTATCTCGAGCACGATGCGCGATCGCCCATGCCATTCGCCGAGTGGCTGGATACGGTCTACGACCCGAAGGTGCTGGTGGCGAGCTTTCGCTCGGAAAGCTACCTGAAGCGGGCGGCCCGCGGCCTCTCGGCTGGATGATGGCGCGGTTGCGCGCGCGTGAGTGACGTCAATAGCGGCGTTGCAGAAGCGATAGTGGCTCATCGACCTCGATGCTCATGGCCGGCTCCGCGATCGTATCCGTCTCGCCGAGCTGCATGCGCAGAAGCTGACTGTAGCTGCCCGCGGCCGCGACCAACTCGACATGGGTTCCCCATTCGATGATGCGGCCATGCGCCATCACGCAGATGAGATCGGCATTGCGGACGGTCGAGAGCCTGTGCGCGACGACGAGGGTGGTACGCCCACGCGAGTAACTGGCGAGGGCGTCCTGCACCAGGCGTTCGGACTCCGAGTCGAGCGCGCTCGTGGCTTCGTCGAGCAGCAGCAGCGGCGCATCCATGAGAATGGCGCGTGCGAGAGCGAGGCGCTGGCGCTGTCCGCCCGAGAGCTTGAGGCCGCGGTCGCCGATCTCGGTCTGATAGCCGTTGGGCTGCTCCATGATGAAGTCGTGCGCCGCGGCGGCGCGCGCGGCAGCGACGATCTCGGCATCGGTTGCGCCGAGGCGGCCAAGCGCGATGTTCGCGTGGATCGTGTCGTCGAAGAGGACGACATCCTGGCTTACCATCGCGATTGCGCCGCGCAGGCTCGATACGGTGACGTCGCGAATGTCCTGCCCGTCTATCCGAATGCTGCCCTGATCGACGTCGAAGAGCCTCGGCACCAGATTGAGCAGCGTGGTCTTGCCGGATCCCGAGCTGCCGACGAAGGCGACGGTGCTGCCGCCGGGCACGACGAGATCGATGTCGTGGAGCGTGCGCCGTCCGGTGGCATCATCGTAGCTGAAGCTCACATGGTCGAAGTGGACAGAGCCGCGCGTGACGATCAGCGGGAGTGCCGCCGGGGCATCGACGATTTTCGGCGGCTCGTCGAGAAGGTCGTAGATGCGCTCGGCGGCCGCGAGACCCTCCTGAACCCTCGTCGAGATATTGCCGAGAGCGCGCACAGGTTGGGACGCCATGAGCATGGCCGTGACGAAGCCCATGAAGTCACCGAAGCTCGCACCGCTTGTGCCGATTCGCCAGGCGGCAAAGGCGATCACGCCTGCAACGGCAATTCCGCCGAGGGCCTCGAGCATCGGATCGAGGCGCGCGCGATTGCGGACCGCCTTCATGCGCAGTGAGAGGATGCGCTCGAAGCTCCCGTGGATACGCTGTGCCGCATAATTCTCGAGTCGATACGTCTTGATCAGGCGCGTGCCCGACAGCTTCTCCGTCAGCAGCGAGGTCATGTCGCCGACCTGAGCCTGGGTCTGCTTGGCGACACGGCGTAGCCGTCGGCCGAGCGCCATGATCGGCAGGATGGCCAGCGGATAGATGCCGAGCACGACAAGCGACATGACCCAGTCGAGATAGATCATCGCGATCGCGAGGGCGATGATCGACAGGCCATCACGCACGGAGTTGATGAGGCCCGACTGGGCGGCCTGCTGAATGAACTGGATGTCGTTGGTCAGGCGGGAGACGAGGCGTCCGGGTGTTTCGCGCGTGAGGCGGGCGTAGTCGGCGTTTATGAGGTGCCGGAACGCGGCTTTCTGGATATCCGTCGTCATCCGAAGCACGATCCGGTTGGCCGTGACCGCGTGCATGTAGAGGAGCACGGAACGAACCACGGTCGCGGCGATGATCGCGCCGAGGATCCACGGCAGTGGCGTCAGGTCTCCCTTGATCACGGAGTCGAAGGAGTACTTGATCACCATCGGATAGAGGCCGGTGATCGCGGCAAGCAGCCCCGTCAGTATCAAGGCGTAGATGAGAATCCGCCATCGCGGCCGGATCCAGTCCTGGAAAAAGCGGCCGAGCAGCCCGCTTCGAATGCTCTGCGAAGGGCGCACGTGATCGGACTGTTTCTCGGGCTTCGGACTCACGTGGCATTTTCTCCTGCCCGGCGAACCTAAGCCGGGAATTTGCGCAACCTGAGACCAGTCCGTCCCGATGGTCAACCCGCCTGAGGTGCGGCCTTGTGTGGCGTCGTGTTCGCAAAAGTGTGTCATTCCGGGAGTTTAGATTAAAGCCCGAGGTACGGCTCTCGTCCCGGCAACCGCCGTCGATGCGGCGTTCATACTTCGCTTAGAAGTTCTTAATCGCCCCTGTGTCATCTATTGGCCTCAGGTCTAGGCATTGCAAACGGGGGAGAGCGCGATGACGACCGCTCAGTCGAGCCAATTGGCGTTGTCGGGGACGGAAATACCCGATCACGACGGGCATCCCGCAAAAGCCGTGACCACAGATGCGGCCGGCGCCCTGCTTGCTGGCGCGAGCGTCGGCCTCGCCATGTTCGACAGCAATCTGCGTCTCCTCGCCTGCAATGAGACATATCGCGTTCTTCGCGGCCATACGCCTGGGGAGCTGGTCGGGGGTGCTCGTCTCGAGGATCTGATCCGGTGCGTGCTCCAGCGCATGGAGCTGTCCGACGAGCAGATCGCCGTTCGCCTGAAGGCGGCCATGGACCGCGTGGTCCCCGGAAGCGAGGATTCTTTCCGTTACGTCGCCGCGAGCACAAAGCTGGTCGAAGTCAACCGCTCGTGCCTCCCGAGCGGCACGCTCGTCGAGACTGTCCGCGAACTCGAGCCGACAGCGAGCGTAACCGATCTCAATGTGCAGTTCGCCCAGATCGCCGCGAATGCGCGCCAGCGTATGACCCAGGCACTCGACGTCATGGCCGAGGGCTTTGCGCTCTTCGATGCCGACGAGAAGCTCGTGGTCTTCAATCGCAAGTACGTGGAATGCCGCGCCCGCGTCGCCGAGCTGATCGTGCGCGGCGCGTCCTATGAGACGTTGCTCGCGGAGGAAATCCGCCGCGGTGCCTTCGACGCCAGAGGGCGGACGTTCGAAACCTATCTCGCCAGCGCGCTCAAGCGTCACCGCAATCCCGGAACCCCGACCGAAGTTCCTCTCGCCGACGGCCGCTGGCATCTGATCAATGAGACGCGCACGGTCGATGGCGGGATCGTGCAGACGCGCTCCGATATCACGCAGCTCAAGCAGCGCGAGGCCGACCTGCGTCATCTGACGCGCGAGCTGCATACCCGCAATTCGATGTTTGACGCTATCCTGGAGAGCATGTCCCAGGGCCTCTGCCTGTTCGATGCCGAGCAGCGCGTCGTCTTCGCCAATCGCCGCTACGCCGAGATCTACGGCTTGAACCCGGACCATATCCGGCCCGGCACCAGCCTCGAGGAAATTCTCGAGGCTCGGATCGCGACCGGACTCTATGGCGACATTGACACATCGAAGTTTGTACAGAATGGCCTGACGACCTTCGGAAACAAGGTTTCACAGGTGCTGAGGCTGGTTGACGGACGTTCCATTGCCGTCCTGCGCCTGCCCATGCCGGATGGCAGTCTCGTCAGCACGCACGAAGACATCACGGAGCGAGAGCAGCTCAATGCCCGCTTGGCTGCACAGCACGTGCAGCTCGACGCGGCATTGGAGAGCATGGTTCAGGGCCTGGCCATGTACGACGCCGATCAACGTCTGATCATTTGCAATCGCCGCTATCTGGAAATGTTCCGCCTCTCGCCTGAGATCGTGAAGCCGGGTGTCGCACTGGCCGACGTTATGATGCACAGCGCCAGTGTCGGAAATTACACCGAGGAAGAGGCGCGTCGCGTCTTGAAGGAGCGGCACGAAACCCGCCTTCAAAGTACGCGAAGGACGTTCAAGCAGCATCTGCGCGATGGGCGCGTGATCGCCGTCGTCAGTGAGCCGACGGCGAACGGCGGGACCATCGCGACCTGCCTGGACGTAACCGATGTCGAGCGCCACGCCGAGGAATTGCGCGAGCATACGCAGAAGCTCGAGCGGTCCAATCGCGAGCTTCAGGACTTCGCCTATGTGGCTTCGCACGATCTTCAGGAGCCACTGCGCAAGATCGAGGCGTTCGGGGATCGGCTCGTCACGCGCTACGGCAAGGATCTGCCGGACGATGGCCGCATGTTCCTCGACCGGATGCAGAATGCTGCGGGACGGATGCGGCGTCTCATCAATGATCTGCTCGACTATTCGCGTGTGACGACCAAAGCCAAGCCCTTCACGCGCGTCGCCCTTGGCGATGTGCTGACCGGTGTGCTTTCGGATCTTCAGATCCGCATCGAGGAGTCCGGTGCCGTCATCAAATCCGAGGCGCTCCCGACCATCGACGCGGACGCGACGCAGATGCGCCAGCTTCTGCAGAATGTGCTGGCGAACGCGCTCAAGTTCCGCAAGGCCGATGTGAGGCCGGAGATAAGCATCACCTGCTCCATGGACGGCAGCGCGCGCTCCGGCCAGCGCGCCCCGCACGTGCGCATCGAGATCAGGGACAACGGGATCGGCTTCGACAACAAGTACAAGGAGCAGATCTTCACGATCTTCCAGCGCCTCCATGGACGCCTCGAATACGAGGGTACCGGCGTTGGCCTCGCGACAGTTCGCAAGATCGCGGAGCGCCACGGCGGTTCCATCGATGCCGACGGTCAACCGGGGATCGGTGCGACCTTCATCATCGAGCTGCCGACGCATCAGCCGGGCGAGGCAACGGCCGAAGCTACGAAGGGTTGATACACACCTGAGTACAACTGGTGATGGGTGGTGCCTGCCGAGTCACAGCGCTTGCGATTTTGACGAAGTCGGCCGCGATGTCCTGCGTCGGCCATTAAGTCGTGCGAGAACGAGCCGTAAGTAGTTGCGGGACGCGCGCCATGGAGCGGGCTAAGCATTCGTGTGTCATGTTTTGCGTTGCGGCGTTCGCCGTGGCTGCCGCGCTGTGTTCTGGCGCGCCGGTGCGAGCGCAAGCCCTTCTCGACGAGGTGCGGCTCGGCGTCATGGCGCACAGCATCGAGCCCGACCATTCCGAGGGTGGGGTCGACGTCAATGTGGAGCTGCTGTTTCGCCGCCCTCCGATCTCCTACGGTAATGCCTTCGCCGATTTTTTCCTCAGGCCGCGCCTGCATGTCGGGGCTTCGCTCAACACCATCGGTGATACGAGCCAGGTCTACGCGGGCCTGACCTGGGATCTGAAGCTGACCGACCGGCTTTCCCTCGAGGCATCGTTCGGCGGCGCGTGGCATGACGGGCCGCTCAACGGCTCGGCCGAGGATCTCTATGGGTGCCGGGTGAACTTCCGCGAGTCGCTGTCGCTCGGTTATGCGCTCGACGAGGCCTGGACGGTCTACGCCACCGTGGCGCACATGTCGAACGCCAACCTCTGCTCGAACAACAGCGGCATCACCAGCGCGGGCGTGCGCATCGGCTACAAGCTCAAGTAAGCCGGCGTCATCGAGGCGCGTGAGGGCGTGCTGCGCGTCGTCAGCCGCGCCGGATCACCGTCGCGCTTGCCATGGCCGCAATGCCTTCGCGGCGCCCCGTGAAGCCGAGCGTCTCCGTCGTCGTAGCCTTGACGCCGACCCGTCCATCGCCGATGCCGAGAATGCGCGCGATCTCCTTGCACATGGCATCGCGGTGTGGCCCGACACGCGGCGCCTCGCAGAGGATCGTGACGTCGACATTGCCGATCTGATATCCGGCGGCGGCGACGCGCCGGGCAGCCTCGGCAAGAAAGATCTCGGACCGCGCGCCTTTCCAGCGCATGTCGCTCGGCGGGAAATGATGTCCGATGTCGCCGTCGGCGATGGCGCCGAGCAATGCGTCCGTCAGTGCGTGCAGGCCGACGTCGGCGTCGGAGTGGCCTTCGAGCGCATGCGTGTGGGGGATCGACACGCCGCAGAGCCAGACGTGATCGCCGTCGCTAAAGCGATGCACATCGAAGCCGGTGCCGTGCCGAACGTCGGTGATGGTCGAGGTCGCGCGGCCGAACGATTGCTGGGCCAAGCTCAGGTCCTCCGCAGTGGTGATCTTGATGTTGCGCGCATCGCCTTCAACGAGCGTTGAGACGACGCCGTGCCATTCGGCGAGACTTGAATCGTCGGTGAACTCGTTGCGGCCCGACGCCTCGGCGGCACGATGGGCGGCGAGGATCTCCGGATAGCGAAAACCCTGCGGTGTCTCGGCGCGCCACAGGCCGGCGCGGTCCACAGTGCCTGCGACGTTGCCCGCGGGATCGGCGCGCTTGAGCGTGTCGGCCAATGGCAGTGCAGGCAGCGCGCCGGGCGAGGTCGCAAGTGCCCCGACGACACGATCGATCAGCGCGTGCGTCACGAAGGGGCGCGCTGCGTCGTGAATGAGAACCTGTTTCGGATGGAGCTGGACGAGCGCCTCGAGGCCATGGTGGACGGATATCTGACGGCTGGCGCCGCCGGTCACTGGCGGTAGCAGCTTTCCAGAGACCCGCTGAGCGGCGGCCTGATAGCGCAGCATGTCGTTTGGGTGGATCACGGTCAGGACGTGGGTGATATCGCGATGGCTGGCGAACGCCTCGAGTGTCCGCGCGAGCATGGGGACGCCCCCGAGATCGGCGTACTGCTTGGGCACGGTGGTGGAGCTGCCCGCGCGGCTCCCCCGCCCTGCGGCAACGATGATCACTATGGTTGACAAAGCCCTGCCCCCAAAATGTGCGAACGTCCGATGTGCGTGCGCTGATGGGCAAAAACGAAGCAAATCCAAAACTTGCGCTACCGGTCATAGGCCCGGCCGGCCGCCTGCGCAATGGCCGCACATTGCAGTGCAATTTCGCACTTGCGAAGGGCAACTTCATTCTCTAGTTTGAACAATTATTGGGCAGGGAGTAATCTTGCTCGAAAATAGGGCAGACAATGAACGGGCAGCCAGACTTCGAACTGGGCAGTGAGGACGCGGGCAACAGGCCCGTGACCGAACTTCGTGCGCCCGGATTGGCTATTGGCGGCAATGTGCTGGCGAGCCGAGTTCTGCTCGCGCCGATGTCAGGGGTCTCGGATCTGCCGTTCCGCCAAGCCGCTCAGCAATGCGGTGCGGAATACGTCGTCTCGGAGATGGTGGCCAGCGACGAACTCGTGCGCGAGCGGCCGGACATGGTTCGGCGTACTGCATTCGCCGGAGCACGGCCCTTTGTGATGCAACTCGCCGGGCGCGAAGCGCGGTGGATGGCCGAAGGCGCGCGGATTGCCGAAGGCCTCGGCGCTGATATCATCGACATCAACATGGGATGCCCGGCGCGCGAGGTGACGGGCAAGCTCTCGGGTAGCGCGCTGATGCGCGATCTCGATCACGCGATTGGTT
This sequence comes from Pseudomonadota bacterium, assembly GCA_023410905.1. Taxonomy (GTDB): domain Bacteria; phylum Pseudomonadota; class Alphaproteobacteria; order Rhizobiales; family Hyphomicrobiaceae. The sequence continues at coordinate 13,119 of JAEYPL010000223.1, read as the reverse complement.
TGATCGATGCAACGATCGGAGCGGTTCGTGTCCCCGTGACCCTCAAGATGCGCATGGGCTGGGATCATGCACATCTCAACGCACCCGAGCTTTCACGGCGCGCCGAGGCTGCCGGTATTGCGCTCGTGACGGTGCATGGCCGCACGCGGTGTCAGTTCTTCAAGGACAAGGCGGACTGGCATTTCGTCCGCCGCGTCAAGGAAGCCGTTTCCATCCCGGTCATCGTCAACGGCGATATCTGTTCACCGGAGGATGCGCGCGCCGCACTCGACGCTTCGGGCGCCGATGGCGTCATGATCGGCCGCGGTGCTTACGGCGCACCTTGGCAGCCGGCGCGGATCGCGTCGTCGCTGGCGACAGGCCGTGATCCCGGTGCGCCATCGCTCGACGAGCAATGCGCGGTCGCGCTGGCGCATATCGAAGCCATGCTCCGCCACTACGGCAGCTTCCTCGGCCTGCGAAACGCGAGAAAGCATGTAGCTTGGTATCTGGAGACGAGCGGCGCACCGCCCGCCGTCATCAAGGCCACGCGTCAACGCCTGTGCACGGAGACCGATCCCGCACGACTGCTCGCGGGGCTGGCGCGCTTCTATGCGTCGGTTCCGCATCTCGAAGGGGCGGCCGCATGAGCACCGACCGCACGCCAGAGCGCGCCCCCCTCTTGCCGCCCGTCACGACGCGGCGTCACATCGAGCACGATGTGCTCGTTGGCGCACTCCCCCATCCGATCATTGTCCTCGCTGCCGACGAGCGCGTGATCTACGCCAATGTCGCCGCCGAGACATTCTTCCAGTCTAGCCAGGCCGTTCTCAAGCGCCAGCAGATCGGCTCGATCGTCAGCGACGATTGCCCCCTCATCGCGCTTGCGCGCCAGGTTGCCCGCACCGGTTCGACGGTCAACGAATACGGCGTGCTGATCTCGACGCCGAAGGTCCAGGCACCGCGCCTCGTCGACATCTATGGCGGGCCACTGCCCGACGCGCCGGACCTCGTTCTGCTCATGCTGCAGCAGCGCTCCATGGCGCAGATGATCGAGCGCCAGCTCACGCATCGTGCCGCCGCGCGCTCGGTCTCGGGGTTGGCGGCCGTGCTCGCGCACGAGATCAAGAATCCGCTTTCGGGTATTCGCGGTGCCGCGCAGCTCCTCGAGCCCTCGCTCTCTGACGAGGATCGCTCGCTCGCTCGCCTCATCTGCGCCGAGACGGACCGTATTCGCAATCTCGTCGACCGTATGGAAGTCTTCGGCGACGAGCGCCCGCTTGCGACAGAGCCGGTCAACATTCACGACGTGCTCGATCACGTGAAGCGGATCGCGGAGAGCGGCTTCGCGCGCGGCATTCGTATCCACGAGCAGTACGATCCCTCGCTGCCGCCGATCCCCGGGAACCGTGACAAGCTCGTTCAGGCCTTCCTCAATCTCGTGAAGAACGCGGCCGAAGCGCTGAGCGAGACACACGACGGCGGCAGTCGTATCGTTCTCACCACGGCTTTCCGGCCGGGCGTCCGACTGTCGGTGCCAGGCTCCCGCGCCCGCGTCGCGCTCCCTCTCATGATCGAGATCGAAGACAACGGTTCAGGCATTGCCGAAGCCGTGCGCTCGCACCTCTTCGATCCTTTTGTCACGACCAAACGGACGGGGACGGGGCTTGGCCTCGCGCTCGTCGCGAAGATCGTCGGTGATCACGGCGGCATCATCGAGTGTGACAGTGAACCCCGCAAGACTGTGTTCCGCGTGCTCCTGCCCATGCAGGATCGCGCAGGTGACCTGAGCAAGAGAGGCCCATGATGGCACGCGGTACCATTCTCATAGCCGACGACGATGCGGCCATTCGCACTGTGCTTAATCAGGCGCTGGCACGAGCCGGCTATTCGCCACGCGCGACCGGCAATGCCGCAACACTCTGGCGCTGGGTCTCGCAGGGTGAGGGCGACGTCGTCATCACCGACGTGATCATGCCGGATGAAAACGCATTCGACCTGATCCCGCGCATCAAGAAGGCGCGGCCGGAGCTTCCGGTCATCGTCATGAGTGCGCAGAACACGCTGATGACGGCGATCACGGCAGCGGAAAAGGGCGCCTACGAATACCTGCCGAAGCCGTTCGATCTGCCCGAGCTGGTCGGCGTCGTCGGTCGCGCGCTGGCGGAGCCCGGCAGGAAGCGTGAGCGCAGTCCCGAGGGCGACACCGAGGAGCTTCCGCTCATCGGCCGCTCGGCTGCCATGCAGGAGATTTACCGCGTCATTGCCCGCCTCACGCAGACGGACCTCACGGTGATGATCACCGGCGAGTCCGGTACGGGCAAGGAACTCGTCGCGCGTGTCCTGCACGACTTCTCCAAGCGCCGGACGGGGCCGTTCGTCGCCATCAACATGGCGGCCATCCCGCGCGAGCTCATCGAGAGCGAGCTCTTCGGTCACGAGAAGGGCGCGTTCACGGGCGCGCAGGTGCGCACGCAAGGGCGCTTCGAGCAGGCTGAAGGCGGCACGCTCTTCCTCGACGAGATCGGCGACATGCCGCTCGAAGCGCAGACGCGCCTCCTGCGCGTGCTGCAGGAAGGCGAATACACGACAGTCGGTGGCCGCACGCCGATCAAGACGAACGTGCGCATCATTGCCGCCACGCATCGCGACCTGCGCCAGCAGATCCAGCAGGGCGCTTTCCGCGAGGACCTCTACTACCGCCTCAACGTCGTGCCGGTGCGCCTGCCGCCGCTGCGCGAGCGCGCCGAGGATATCGGCGATCTCGCCCGCCACTTCCTGCGCATTGCGGCCCGCGAAGGCCTTGGCCAGAAAGCACTGGCGCCGGGAGCCTTGGATCGTCTGCGCAAGCATTCCTGGCCGGGTAACGTGCGCGAGCTCGAGAACCTCGTGCGCCGTCTCGCCGCCCTCTACTCGCAGGACACCATCAGTGCCGAAATCGTCGACGGCGAGCTCGCCGAGTTGGCACCGGCGATCCACGAGCAGGACGCGGCTGCGGACACCTCGCGTGGGCTCTCGGAGTTGGTGGAGGGCTATCTCGGCCGCCACTTTGCGGGTTTCGGCAAGGATCTTCCGCCGCCGGGCCTCTATCGGCGCATTCTCCGGCAGGTCGAGATGCCGCTGATCACGGCGGCACTGGCGGCCACGCGGGGCAATCAGATCCGCGCGGCCGAGCTGCTCGGCCTCAACCGGAATACGCTGCGCGAGAAGATTCAGAGTCTCGACATTCAGGTCTTCAAGGGCCCACAGGGCTAAGGCGCGCCCATAAAGAGCGGGGAGCGGGCTGCCTCGGATGCGTCGCGTCGTCCAGAGTCTATCCACAGAAAGGCCGCCCGCGGCCGGTCACATAAAGGTGTGGCAGGCCTTGTCGCCAGAAAGACACAGTTTGTGTCATATTGGCTGGCACGACATCGAGCCACGGTGCTGTGCGGTCGGATCATCAGTTGCGCGGTTTCTGATCTAAGCGCAACGATCCCCTCCCAAGCACTTGATACAGATGAGAAACAAGGACCGCCGGAGAATTCCGGGGCCTCGGAGGATCGCTCCGGACGCCGTTGCTGCGCTGCTGCTCTCGCCAGGTCACAGACCTTCGGGACGCCCCCGCGGCATCGTTCGGGACACAAGAGAGCATGGGCGCACAAGACACAACGAATCGTCGCTCGATTCTTTCTGGCGTGCCCGAGTCGGGGCTGCCGGGTTCGAGCCCGCGCGCTTTCTGGTTCGGCCTCGCGATCGTCGTGCTTTCGCTCGTCTCCGGCCTCGCGACCTATCTCATTCTCACCGGGCTGACGCCCATCGCGCCGCGCAACGACGTAGTGCTGCTGGTGTTGATGGTCAATGTCGTCGTGATCATCGCCATGCTCGCGGTGATCGGCGCGCAAGCCTATGGCCTATGGCGAGCGTGGCGCACGCGGCTTCCCGGCGCTCGCGTCCACATCCGCATTGTCTTTCTGTTCGCGCTGATCTCGGCATTGCCGGCGCTGCTGCTGGCGCTGGCCGCGACGACCACCTTCTCCCGCTCGCTCGACAACTGGTTCGCGACGCGCACGCGCAGCATCGTCGCGAACTCGCTCGACGTGGCGCGCGCCTATGTCGCCGAGCACGGGCAGGTCATCCGCACCGACATGGTCAACATGGCCAAGGATCTCGACGACGCGGTGCCGCCCGGTGCCGCTGATCCGGGGGACGACCAGGCATGGCGCAATCTGGTGCTCGCTCAGGCAGGATTGCGCGACCTGACGCTCGTCTCGGTCATCGATGCCAAGGGCAAGGTCATATTCTCGACGGCCATGAACGGCGGTATCGCCTATGAGCCGCCCGGTGTGGAAGCCATCGCGCATGCGGAAGCCGGTCAGGTGCCGCTCCTGATGGCGTCCGAGAGCAACCGCATTGCCGCCGTCACCAAGCTCACGCGATATCCCGGCCACTATCTCTACGGTGCGCGGCGCGTCAGCCCGCGTGTCGTCGGTCACCTCAAGCGCACGGAAGCCGGTGTTGCCGAGTACGAGCGCTTGCTGCAGGCGCGCGGCGGCCTCAAGCTCGTGCACGGCATGATGTACTTCATGCTCTCGCTCACGGGCGTGCTGGCGGCGATCTGGGTGGGTCTGTGGTTTGCGAGCCAGCTCGTTGCGCCGATCCGCCGCCTGATCCGCGCCGCGCAACAGGTTGCGACGGGCGACCTGAGCGTCGAGCTGCCGCTCTACCGCGGCGAAGGCGATCTGCGTCGCCTCTCGAACGACTTCAATCTCATGACACGCGAACTGCACCGCCAGCGTAGCGCCCTCGTCGCGGTCAACGATCAGCTCGACGAGCGCCGTCGCTTCATGGAGGCCATGCTCTCGGGCGTCAGTGCCGGCGTTATCGGCATCGACGCGGATGGTGTCGTCCGCATTGCCAATCCGTCGGCCGAACGCCTTCTCGGCATCAAGGCGGACGACATGCTCGGGCGCCCTCTGGTGGAAGCCATTCCGGCGCTCGGTCAGCATTGCTCGGAGACGGCCGAACAGTTCCAGGGCAAGAACCGCGTCCATGGTCAGATCACCATGATGGTCGGCGATGAAGAGCGCGTTTTTGCAGTTCAGATGACCAAGGAGCAGGCGCAGGGCGGCGAGGATCAGGGAAGCGTCGTCACGTTCGACGACATCACCGAGCTGATCGCGGCGCAGCGCACTTCCGCCTGGGGCGATGTCGCCCGGCGCATTGCGCACGAGATCAAAAATCCACTGACGCCGATCCAGCTTTCGGCCGAGCGCATCCGCCGCAAGTACGGTCGTGTCATCCACGACGACCGCGAGACCTTCGACAAACTGACGGACACGATTGTGCGTCAGGTCGGGGACATCAAGACCATGGTCGACGAGTTCGCGGCCTTCGCGCGCGTGCCCATGCCGACGTTCGCGCCGCAGGATATCAAGGAAATCGTGCTGGAGCCGATGATCCAGTATCGCGAGTCACATCCCAGCGTTGCGTTCGAGACGAACCTGCCGTCTGAGGCGGTTGTCATCCCGTGCGATGGGCGCTTGCTCGCGCAGGCTCTGACAAATCTCGTCAAGAACGCAACCGAGGCCGTGCAGACGCGCGCCGAGGCGCCCGATGCACCGGCAGGCTTTCAGGGCCGCGTCCGCGCCATCGTGACCAAGACTGACGAGCGCGTGACCATCGAAGTGATCGACAATGGTCCGGGCCTGCCCAAGCAGAACCGTTCCCGCCTGCTCGAACCGTATGTGACGACCAAGGGTCGCAAAGGCACGGGGCTCGGCCTCGCTATTGTCCAGAAGATCGTCGAGCAGCACGGGGGAACCCTGGTACTCGATGACGCACCAGTCGGCTCGGATGGAACCGAGACTGGTGCTCGCATCTCCATAACGCTACCTCTTGGCCGCCCGGCGACCAAGGATGACCACCAGAACACGGCGTCGGAACAGCACCAGGAGCCTCCTGACGAGCTGCGCCAGCGCCATACTGCATTGACCACTTAGAGTTCGAGGGAAGTTGCGATGGCAGCCGACATTCTGATCGTCGATGACGAGGCGGATATCCGCGATCTCGTTTCGGGAATCCTCGAGGACGAGGGCCACAGCACGCGCCTTGCGCGCGATGCCGATGAAGGGCTCAAGGCCATCGAGGAGCGCCGCCCTCACCTCGTTATCCTGGACATCTGGCTCCAGGGCAGTCGCCTCGACGGACTGGAGATGCTGTCGGCGATCAAGAAAGCGCATCCCGACCTGCCCGTGGTCATCATCTCCGGACACGGCAACATCGAGACGGCGGTGACGGCCATCCGGCGCGGCGCCTACGATTACATCGAGAAGCCCTTCAAGGCCGATCGCCTCGTTCTCGTCACGCTGCGTGCGCTCGAAGCCTCGCAACTCCGTCGCGAGGTCAAGACACTCCGCGAACGCACCGTGCAGAGTTCGGAGATGGTCGGCAAATCCGCGGCCATGAACCAGCTGCGCGGCCAGCTCGAACGCGTCTCTCCGACCAACAGCCGCATCCTCATTCGCGGCGCATCCGGCTCGGGCAAGGAGTTGGCCGCGCGCGTCATCCACGCCAAGTCGAGCCGCGCCGACGGCCCGTTCGTCGTGCTGAATGCAGCCGCGATGGCGCCGGATCGCGTCGAGGAGGAACTCTTCGGCACGGAAGACCGCTCGGGGCCGCGCAAAGTCGGCGCGCTCGAGGAAGCCCATGGTGGCACGCTCTATATCGACGAGGTCGCCGACATGCCGCTCGAGACGCAGGGCAAGGTGCTCCGCGTTCTGGTCGAGCAGAAGTTTCAGCGGCTCGGCGGTGGTCCGAAGGTCGCGGTGGACGTTCGGATCATCTCATCGACGAGCCGCGATCTCGAACGCGAGATGCAGGAAGAGCGCTTCCGCAATGACCTCTATCATCGCCTGAACGTCGTGCCGCTGCGCGTGCCGAGCCTCGCCGAGCGGCGCGACGACATTCCCGCGCTCATCGACTTCTTCGTCCAGCAGGTGGCGACGGCTTCCGGTCTCTCGCCGCGCCGCATTGGTGATGATGCCGTCGCTGTGCTTCAAGCACACGATTGGCCGGGTAATGTGCGCGAGCTTCGGAACAACATCGAGCGCCTGATGATCCTCGCAGGCGGCGATCCGGGAACGGTCATCACGGCGGATATGCTGCCGGAGGAGATCGGCTCGAACGTGCCGCTTCCTGTGAACGGCGGGGCGGAGCACCTGATGTCGCTGCCGCTGCGCGAGGCGCGCGAAATCTTCGAGCGCGAGTATCTGCTGGCGCAGATCAATCGCTTCGGCGGCAACATCTCGCGCACGGCGGAATTCGTCGGCATGGAGCGCTCGGCGCTGCATCGCAAGCTGCGCGCGCTCGGCGTCGGGTCCGAGCAGCGCGCGTCCTAGTTTGCCGCAGTCGCCAAGATTCACCTCCCGGCCTTCGACCGCCGCCGGGAAATCCCCTCTCCCCGTTCTTACGGGGAGAGGGTTAGGGTGAGGGGCGGTGGTATACTTAAACGTGAGAGATTGCCGCCGCCCCTCATCCCGACCTTCTCCCCGCACGCGGGAGAAGGAGAAGCGTGGTGACGGCCGCGCAGTGGTCCGCAATGGGCTGGAACATCGACCGGATTTCCCTACTGCCATGCAAAGCGAGACGCCAACCTCTCTGAATCCGTCGCGCCATCCGAAGGTGGCACACGGCAAGGTCGGCGTGCTGCTGCTCAATCTCGGCACGCCGGATGCGACCGACTATTGGTCCATGCGCCGCTACCTCAAGGAGTTCCTCTCGGATACGCGCGTCATCGAGGAGCCACGCTGGAAATGGTGGCCGATCCTGAACCTGATCATCCTGACAAAGCGGCCCGGCCCCAAGGGGCGCGACTACGATTCCATCTGGAACAAGGAGCGCGACGAAGGTCCGCTCAAGACCATCACGCGCGCGCAGGCCGAAAAGCTGGCGGCAGTGCTCGCCGATACGCCCGGCGTCGTCGTCGATTGGGCCATGCGCTACGCGAACCCGACGACCGCGAGCCGTCTGGAATGGCTGCTGTCACAGGGCTGCGATCGCATCCTGATCGTGCCGCTCTATCCGCAGTATGCTGCGGCGACCACGGCGACTGCCTGCGATCAGGCGTTCCGCGCGCTCATGGACATGCGCTGGCAGCCGGCGATCCGCGTTGCGCCCGCCTGGCACGACGATCCCGTCTATATCAAGTCACTCGCCGCATCCATGCGCCGTCATCTCGCAAAACTCGATTTCGAGCCCGAGCGCATTATCGCGACATTTCATGGAATGCCCGAAAAGTATCTCCATCAGGGCGATCCCTATTATTGCCAGTGCCAGAAGACATCGCGTTTGCTTCTGGCTGAGCTCGGTTGGAATGAGGCGCATTGGCTGACGACTTTCCAGTCGCGTTTTGGCAACGATGTCTGGCTGCAGCCATACACCGATGAAACGGTGAAACGGCTGGCGCGTGAAGGCGTTCGGCGGCTGGCGCTGGTCGCGCCCGGGTTCACGGCCGACTGCCTTGAGACGCTGGAAGAGCTCGACGTCGAAAACCGCCACTACTTCATGGAGAATGGCGGCGAGGGCTATGCCTATCTGCCGGCCCTCAACGACGATGCCGAAGGCATGGCCGTGATCGAGAATGTCGTACGCCGCGAGCTTCAGGGCTGGGTTTGACGGCGTAGTGCCGTTCGTTGTCCGCGATTAATCCGACGGGCAAAATTTCTCTGCTTTGCAGCTGCATTTTCTATTTTTCAGCGGTCAAAACCGCGAAAATTCGGTGGCATGATCAATGCTTTTACCGTTCATTTACCATGTTTTGGCTGTTTCGGTAGGTGAATGCGGAGGAGATTCGCACACAGTTTTCCAGTGCAGCGCACATGAAAGGACCGGGCAATGCAACCGTTTGGTGGCTTCGAGATTTTCGGCCTCTTGCTGATCGTCCTTGCGGCGGTGGCACTTTGGTCGACTGTGAAGATCGTTCCGCAGGGCTACAATTGGACGATCGAGAACTTCGGCCGCTACACGCGCACGCTGACGCCGGGGCTGCACATCCTGATCCCGGTCATGGAGCGCGTCGGCTACAAGATGAATATGAAAGAGCAGGTGATGGAGATCCCGAGCCAGGATGTCATCACCCGCGACAACGCCATGGTGCGCGTCGACGGCGTGACCTACTTCCAGGTACTCAGCGCCGCGAAGGCAGCCTACGAGGTTGAAGGGTTGGAAGCTGCGATCATCAATCTCACGATGACCAATATCCGCACGGTCATGGGCTCCATGGACCTCGACGAACTTCTCTCCAATCGCGACACCATCAACGCGAAGCTGCTCGACGTCGTCGATCACGCAACCGAGGCCTGGGGCGTGAAGGTGACGCGCATCGAGATCAAGGATATCGCGCCGCCGCGTGATCTCGTCGACTCGATGGCGCGCCAGATGAAAGCCGAGCGCGAGAAGCGCGCCGAGATCCTCGAGTCGGAAGGTCTGCGCGAGGCGGCGATCCTCAAGGCACAGGGCGAGCGGCAAGCCGACATCCTCAAGGCCGAAGGCGAGAAGCAGGCCGTCGTTTTGGCTGCCGAGGGCAAGAAGGAAGCGGCCTTTCGCGAAGCCGAGGCGCGCGAGCGTGCGGCCCAGGCAGAAGCCGAGGCCACCAGAATGGTCTCGCATGCGATTGCGTCGGGTGACGTGCAGGCCATCAATTACTTCGTCGCCAACAACTACGTGAAGGCTCTGGAGCAGATCGCGAAGTCACCCAATCAGAAAGTTCTGATGATGCCACTGGAGGCGTCGTCCGTGATCGGTTCGATCGCGGGTATCGCCGAGATCGCGGGGGCAGCATTTGGCGGGCGGGAAGGGACGCCACCGCGCCCGGCTGGCGGCCGACCCAATGCGGGTAGCGTTCCGCGCTCTGGCGCTTGATACATCGGGCGCCCGGTGTGACTGCCGGGCGCCTACTCTGCGGGCGGTTCTCGTTGTATTGTGAGTTCCGCGCTACATGTTCGCAGTATCATCAGGCTAGGCTTGCACCATGGTGTCTTTTCTTTCCGGATTGGGAGCCTGGAACTGGCTCATTCTTGCGTTGGTTCTCTACGCGCTCGAGGCGGTCGTGCCGGGCGTCAACATGGTCTGGTTCGGCACGGCCGCGCTCGTTGTGGGCGGAGTCGTCTTCGCGACCGACATTACGTGGCCGTGGCAGCTCATTCTCTTCGCAGCGGTCTCCATCGCGACAGCCTTTGCCGTTCGTAAGTACGCGCGCGCTCGCGTGAACACCACCGATGTGCCCGATCTGAATGTGCGCGGCCATCAGTACGTCGGGCGCGAGTTCGTCGTCGCCGAAGCCATCAAGGGCGGCCGCGGTCGTGTGCGCGTTGGCGATACGCTGTGGCAGGCCGAAGGCGAGGATGTGCCCGCAGGCACGCGCGTTCGGGTGAAAGATGTGCATGATGCCGTGCTGATGGTGGAGCGTGTCTCGGCCTGAGAACGATCCCAGTGGCTTTGCATGGCTGATTGGCCTGCTGGGGTTGGTTCTGCCATGGATCGCAGTGCCGCTCGGCGCGGCCGGCGCGTGGATGGTGCTTAGAGGCAATATCACCGGCTGGTGGCTCATTGCGGCGTGTGTCGCCATGCTGGCGCTCGATCTCGTCATCGACATTGCATGGACGCGGAGCGCGGTCGGGCGCAGCGACCAGCCGCTGCTGAACCGACGCGAGGCGCAATACATCGGCCGCAAGGTGCGCGTGACCGAGAGCATTGCCGGTGGCGAAGGCAAGGTGCGCGTCGGCGATACGGTCTGGCGCGCGCGCGGTCCGGATTGCAGCGCTGGAACGTGGGTCCGCATTGTCGCGACCGAAAGCGCGTATCTCATTGTCGTGTTGGATGAAACGCCGCCGGATACACCGCCCGATGGAGCCGCACCGCATTGATCGCGTCGCCGTGCACCAGCGGAAGCGCCACGTTGGGCCTTGCCAATGCCTGCATATGCAGATATATCGTCCACATGGAACCGGATAGGTCAGCTCAGCCACGGCGCGTTCGAGGGTGCACGGCGATGCGCCTCAGAAAGGCGGCGCGGCGTATTTCACAGATCTACGATCACCATCTCGAGCCGACGGGCGTGACGATCACGCAGTTCGGCGTGCTTGCCAGTCTCGCTGCCACGGATCGTATGGCAATCGGCCCGCTCGCCGAGCACCTCTGCATGGATCCGACGACGCTCACGCGCAATCTGCAGCCGCTGCATCGCGAGGGGCTCGTCGTGATCGAGCCGGACCGGCGTGATCGGCGTGTGCGCTGGGTCAGCCTGTCCGATGCAGGTCGGCAGGCCTTTGATCGTGCACGTCCGGCATGGCGGGAAGCGCAGAACCAAGTGATCAAGCTCATTGGCGAGGAAGAGACCGCGACACTTCATGATGCGCTCGACGTCGCCATCGAGCGAATTGCTGAATAGCCCTAAGGAACGCGCATCCCGTATCTGCATATGCAGCAAATGGAACAAAGATCATGAGCACTCACAAGAGCGCGATCGAGCGGCTCGTTGGCCGGCCGGTGACGTTCGGCGTCACCGACTTCAAGATCGCCACGGCGATGTCCGGCATCGAGTTCCTGCAAGCGATGATGAGCGGAAAGTTTCCCGCGCCACCGATCTGCGAGGCGCTCGACTTCATTCTCGTCGAAGCCGAGCCGGGCCGCGCCGTATTCGAAGGCATCCCACGCAATGGCTTCCGCAATCCGCTCGGCACGATTCACGGCGGATGGATGTCCACGATCCTGGACTCGGCGCTGGGTTGTGCCGTGCACTCGACGCTGAAAGCGGGACAAGGGTTCACGACAGTCGATCTCGCTGTCAGCTTCGTGCGCGCGGTGCACGAGAGCACCGGAAAACTGCGGTGTGAAGCGAAGGTGATCCACGCGGGAGGACGCATTGCTACGGCTGAAGGGCGCCTGGTGGATGCCGAAGGTAAACTCTACGCGCATGGCACGACGACGTGCCTCGTGATGCAGATCCCCGCAGGTTGACCGCCGCACAAGTGATCCACGGTATTTCTCTTTTGAACGGGGCAAGCTCATGCGCACGTCCTCGACCCAACCGGTTCTTCCTCTCTGGCTGCTCATTCTGATTGTCGGCACCATTGTCGGCGTCTCCATGGGGCGCTCGCAGTCCATGGGGCTGTACCTTCAGCCGGTGACCTCGGCGCTCAATGTCGGGCGCGAGGCTTTCGCGCTCTCCATTGCGTCGTCGCAATTGCTCATGGGGCTCGGGGCGCCGTTCTCCGGTGCGCTGATCGACATGTTCGGCGCCGGTCGCGTCATCGTGGCATGTGTGCTGGCGACGATCGCCGGTCTCTATTTCATGTATGCCGCGCAAACGCCGACAGATCTGCTGATCGCCGGCATTCTCATGGGTATCGGCGTCAGCGGTACGGGCGTGACTTCGCTTGTTGGCACCATTGGCCGACTCGCGCCGCCCGAGAAGCGCCTTTCCGCGATTGCCTCGATCGGCATGGCGGCCGGTATCGGCAGCTTCGTCTCGTTGCCTGTCATGCATTTTCTCATCGAGTTCGTCGGCTGGCAGCAGAGCCTGCTCTGGCTCATTGCGATCACGGCTCTGCTCATTCCTCTCGCGTGGCCGATCGGCGGCAAACCCGTGCGCTTCGACGGTCCCGTGCGCGACCAGCCGCTCGGCGAAGCGCTGCGCGAAGCCTTCAGGCATCCGAGCTACTGGCTGCTCACGGCCGGCTTCTTCGTGTGCGGTTTCCATGTCGCCTTCATCGTCGTGCATCTGCCGGCCTTTGCCGTCGATCAGGGGCTGCCGAGCTGGGTCGGGCCGTTCGCGCTCTCCGTTGTTGGCATCGCGAACATCATCGGCACTTTCCTCGCCGGTCAGTCGGGGCGTTACATCGAGAAGCGCCGGTTGCTGAGCCTCATCTATCTTGCGCGCGCCGTGATCTTCCTCGGCTTCCTCTTCATGCCGCTGACGCCGTTCACGGTAATCGCCTTCTGCGGGTTGCTCGGGATCTTCTGGCTCTCGACCATCCCGCCGACCAGCGGTCTGGTTGCGACATTCTTCGGCACGCAGTGGATGTCGATGCTGTTCGGCTTCGTCTTCCTCTCGCACCAGATCGGCTCGTTCCTCGGTGTCTGGCTCGCCGGACGCCTGTTCGA
>JAEYPL010000317.1 GCA_023410905.1 Pseudomonadota bacterium | reverse complement strand
GGATCACGGCGCCGAAGATCGTGCTCGCGCCCGACAGGCCCGGCGGTCGCGAGACCGAGAGCTGCTGGGTGCCCCAGATCAGCTTGGCGCTGTCGGCCAGGACGAGCACCAGCGCATAGGTGAACAGCAGCTGGTAGAGCTCCTCGCGCCCGTAGAGCGGCCGCAGCAGCACGCGCTCGATCACGGCGCCGAGGAGGGCGACGATGCTGGCCGCGCCGAGGACGCCGAGCCAGAACGAGCCGGTCGCGGGCCCGAGGATCTGCGTGATCTGCCAGGCGAGGTAGGCTCCGATCATGTAGAACGAGCCATGCGCGAAGTTCAGGATGCGCAAGACGCCGAAGATCAGCGCGAGGCCTGAGGCGATCAGGAAGAGAAACATCGCGATACTGAGACCGCCGACGAACTGCCCGAACAGGAATGACGGCTCGAGCATCAGTCCGCTCCGGAGAGCGCGAGCGCGCTCGAAATCCGCGCGGAGCTGTCGCGCAGCATCTTCACGAAGTTCTCGACATTACCCGCGCGGAAACGCGCCTTGGGCATGGCGAGGCTGAGCGCCGCCGCAGGCCGCCCCGAACGATTGAAGATCGGCACGCCGAGGCAGCAGACATCGGCGCACAGCTCCTCATCGTCCATGGCATAGCCGGCCTCGCGCACGCGCTTTAGCTCGGCGATGAAAGCCTTTCGACTCGTGATGCTCTTGGGTGTTGCCGCAAGGAGCGGGCCGGCGGCAAAGAAGCGTTCGATGTCGCCCTCGCTTAGCGCAGCGAGCAGCACTTTTCCCGTCGCCGTGCAATGCGCGGGATCACGCCGTCCCGTGCCCATGGAGACGGTGACGGCCTGCTTGCCGGCCGCCGTGCAGATCTCGACGACATCGCGCTCGCTCAGAATGGCAAGGTGGACAGTCTCGCCGGCAAGATCCCTGAGTTCCTCGATGCGCGGGCGCGCCGCACCGATGAGGTCGAGGCTGCGCGTGTAAGCCGAACCGAGTTCGAGAAGCCGCGGCCCAAGCGCATAAGCGCGGGTCGACGGATCCTGTTCGACATAGTTGCGTCGTGCGAGCGTCTGCATGAGACGGTGTGCCGTGCTCACGTTGAAGCCGGTCGTGACAGCGAGTTCGGAGACGGAGACCGGTCGTCCAGCGGCAGCGACGTGCTCAAGCAGATCGAGCACTTTCGCTACCGTCTTGACCGCGGACCCTTCCCGGGCAGGCGCCCGATCGGCTGGCTTCTTCACAGAGGGCTCAATCCAGGAAGGGTGTCGGATCGAGGTAGATCGGCTTCTCCATCACGGCGAAGGCGTAGCGCGGATCCTTGACCATCTTGCCCCAGAACTGGCCACGATTGGCCGAATGGTTCTTCGGACTGATGGTCTGCTTTCCGATCGGCGTATCGACTGTGAGGCCGGGGAGCGCTTTCGCGACATCGTCCGACTTGGTGCTGTTGGCCTTGCGAATGCCTTCGGCGAGCACCTGCACCGCGATGTAGCCGACTGACGGCCACGACGAGGGCTGTTCCTGGCCCGTGTACTTCTTGAGGCGCTCGATGAACTCCTTGTGCGCGGGAGGACCGTCCCAGTTGAAGGCGTCATACGAGTTGCCCCAGATGCCGAGGGGATAGTCGTCACCGATGGCCTTCGCGGACTCGATCGAACCCGCCTCGCCGCCAGCAACGAAGTTGTTGTTGATGCGCTTGAAGTAGCCAAGCGGCGTCGCCTGCTTGATGAAGGTCACGAAGTGGCCGCCCCACAGCGAGCTGAAGACAGCGTCCGGCTGCTTGGCGAGCTGGGCGTTGATGAAGGGCGTGTAGTCAGCCTCGCCGAGCTTCGGCCACTGCTGGTCGACGATCTCCATCTCGGGCTTGATCTTCTTCAGGTGCGCAACGAAGGCGGCCGTCACTTCCTGGCCATAGGCGTAGTCGGGGCTGATCGTGGCGATGCGCTTCACTGGCAGCTTGGCAATGAGCTCAGCGGCCGAGCGACCTTCGATGGTGGTCGTCGTTGCGGTCCGGAAGAGATAGGGGTGAAGGTTCTTCGGCGCCGTCAGAGCGTCCGGCTTCGAGACGGGCGCGATGAAGACGATCTTGTTCTCCTTGGCGATCGGCGAGACGGCGGGTCCCTCTGCGCCCGTGAATGTGCCGACAAGGAAGTCGACTTCATCCTTCAGGATCATTTCGCGGGCCACGCGAACGGCCTCGTCCGGATTGCCTTTGCTGTCCTTGTGGATGAGTTGAAGCTTGCGCCCGAGCACGCCGCCCTTGGCGTTGATCTCTTCGACAGCCATCTGCGCGCCTTTGAGCGCCGGCTCGCCGAACAGTGCGCCCGGGCCCGATAGAATCATCGGCATCCCGATCTTGATGTCAGCGGCTTGCGCTTGAGCCGACACGAGTGACAGCACCGCGGCGCCCGCGGCTGCGAGTAATGCCTTCCTCATTTCCGTTCCTCCAACGCTCTTTTCATTATTTGAAAAGCTATGTTATTAATTGAAATGGTGGCACGAGTTCTTAACGAGCGCAAGAGGCAGCGCTCGCGCGGCGACGGATGGTCCAAAGCGCATATGGCGCCGTCTGTGATCTGATCGCGCACGTCCGTCGAGATCGGCAGCGCAGCTCAAGGCCAGTCGTAGAACGTGAAGGCAATCTGAGGCGCGTGCCCAGCAACATTGCGGTGGACGATGGCGCGCCGATATCGCGCCGGCGGAATGCCGACGTGCTTGGCGAAGAAACGATTGAAGTAAGCCGCGTCCTTGAAGCCGAGCAGGTAGCTGAGCTGCTTGATCGTGATGGCCGATCGCTCGAGGCGCACGGCAGCTTCGTAGATGAGACGCTGCTGAATGAGCGCACGTGGCGTCCGGCCAAGTGTACGTGTGGCAATCGCGTGCAGACGGCCGGGCGTCACGCCGAGCGCTTCGGCGTAGCGCGCGACGGCCCACTGCTCACGAAACCGCTCTTCGACGAGTTGGCGAAAGCGCATCAGCAAAGCTGCCGCACCGACCGTTTCACCGAACGCGAGCGCACGCGCACCGACATGTCGCCAGAGCTGCACGAACGAGATCAAGAGCGCCGATGAGATCACGGTTTCGGATCCCGGACGCGGCTGCTGCAGCTCGCTCGAAACGAGCGCAAGAAGACGTGCGAGATGCGTCGCACTCTGCGCCTCGATCGCCAGCGCGAGCGGCTGCTCGGCGCCGAGCAGATTGATGAGGTCGCCGGCTTCGGGAATCTGCCTGAAGGTCTGCTCGATGAGATCCCGCCGAATATGGACGATGTGACCGCTACCGCCGGCCTCGATCACGAGCCGGTCCGCGGAAGTGCCGGGGCTCCAGACAAAGGCGGGGCTCAGCACGTGCAGGCTCTCGCTCCCGGCGTGAAGCCAGGCCTCTCCCGACTGCAGGATCAGGCAATGGTCGAAGCCGCTCGACGCGCCGCTATCGAGACGCCACTCACGCGCCGTGAAATGACTTTCGACGACGGCCGATCGCAGGCGTGCGGCAATGATCTCGGCCGGGCGCTCGGGCTTCAGACCGCCAGCCTGCGCGGCGCTAGTGCCCTGGCTGTCCTCCCCAGATGTTTTGTACATCTTTTTGGCAGTTTTATGCATTTTCGCAGCCCATCACATGATGTTCACTCGGTCAAGCACGGGCCGGAGCGAACGCCGACAGCGAACGCCAGAAGAGCCCGGCTTCAAAAGAGAGGAAGCGCGTCGAGCAGCGGACGGAGGCAAATCCGGCCTGCCGACGGATTGAGGAGGACCTTCCATATGCTGCGGATGTCACTCAGCCGCCTGGCACTTGCTGCGGCAGCGTCGGTGCTCGCGGGCCATGCCGGCCTCGCGCAGGCTCAAGACAAGATCAGGATCGGCTACGCAATCTCGAAGACCGGCCCCTTTGCCGGCGGCGCCGGCGTGACGACGCTGCCCAACTACCAGCTCTGGGTGAAAGACGTGAATGCTGCGGGCGGCATCAGCGTCGGCGGCAAGAAGCTCCAGGTCGAAGTCGTCGAGTACGACGACCGCTCGAACTCCGAAGAAGCTGTCAAGGCGATCGAGCGCCTCGGCACGCAGGACAACGTCGATATCGTTCTGCCGCCGTGGGGCACGGGGCTCAATCTCGCCGTCGGCCCGACGTTCAATCGTCTCGGCTATCCGCACCTCGCTGTTACGGCCGCGACGGATCGCGCGCCTGAGATGGCCAAGCGCTGGCCGAACAGCTTCTGGTTCCTCGGGCCGTCGAAGGCCGGTGCAGTGGCGCTCGCGGAAGTGCTCGGCAAACTCAAGTCCGAGAACAAGATCGGCGCCAAGGTTGCGATGATCTCGGTTGCCGACGCCTTCGGCATCGAGCTTGCGACTGCCGCGCGCGCGTCCTTCAAGGCCGCAGGCCTCGAGCTTGCACTCGACAAAACCTATCCGATCGGCACGCAGGACATGCAGGCGCTCCTGAAGGACGCCATGGCAACGGGCGCCGATACGTTCGTCGCCTTCAGCTATCCGCCGGACACGATCGCGATCACGGACGCCGCACGCATTCTCAACTACAATCCGAAGGTCTACTACACGGCCGTCGGCACGGCGTTCCCCGTGTTCAAAGGAAAGTTCGGCGCTAGCGCGGAAGGCGTCATGGGCGTCGGCGGCTGGAATGTCGACAGCCCCGCGTTGCAGGCCTACTTCAAGCGCCACACCGAAGTGATCGGCCGCGAGCCCGATCGCTGGGCAAGCCCGGTCACGTACGTCAGTCTCCAGATGCTGCAGCAGGCCATCGAACGCGTCGGCAAGATCGATCGCGCCGCGATCATCAAGGAGCTGCAGTCCGGCACGTTCGACACGATCATGGGCAAGATCAAGCTCGCCGATAACATCATGCCGGTCGTGTGGTGGGTCGGCCAATGGCAGAAAGGCGAGTTCGTCGGGCTCGCGCCAACCAGCTACGAAGGTGCGAAGTCACCGCTGTTCCCGAAACCGGCCTGGCCGAAGTAAGGAACAGCATTGCTGGAGCCCCAGCCACTTTCGGGGGAGAGTGGCCGGGGTTCCAGCCCCTTCATGGCCTGACAACATGCTGCTCCTCGACATCCTCATCTCAGGCCTCGTGCTCGGAGGCATGTACGCGCTCATCTCCATGGGCCTGACGCTGCAGTATGGCGTCGCGCGCATCATGAACCTCGCGTACGGCGAATTTCTCGTAGGTGCAGCGTTCCTCGCCTTCTGGCTCTACAGCGCCGTCGGCATCAGCCCACTGCTCGGGCTCGTCCTCGCTGTACCGCTCGCGTTTCTCGCCAACTGGGCGATCTATCGCTGGCTGCTCACGCCCCTCGTGCGGCGCGCAAAGAGCCGCGGCCAGCTCGAAGTGGATAGCATTCTCGCAACGTTCGGCTTGCTGTTCATCGTTCAGGGTATCGCGCTCATCATGTTCGGCGGGCAGTACTACAGCTACGGCTATCTCTCCGTGCCGATCTCTATCTTCGGCACGACACTCGCGCTCAATCGCGTCATCGCTTTCGTATTCGCCGCGCTGTTCGGGGTCGGCCTCTATTTGGCACTGACGCGCACACGAACGGGCACGGCCATCCGCGCCATTGCCGTCAATCCGACAGCCGCAAGCCTCGTTGCCATAGATGTGCGGACGGCCTCGGCCTTCGCGTTCGCGCTCGGTGGCGCGATGGTCGCGGCAGGCGGCGTGCTCGTCAGCATGTTCCTGACGTTCAATGCCTCGATGGGCGTCGTCTTCACGATGAAGGCGCTGATCGTCGTGATCGTCGGCGGCGTCGGCAACGTCATGGGCGCGCTGATCGTCGGCCTTGCCCTCGGCGTGATCGAAACCGGTGTCACGCGCCTCGTCGATCCAGGCCTCACGCTCGCCGTCACCTATGCGCTGTTCATGATCGTGCTTCTGGTACGTCCGCAGGGTCTGTTCGGGAGCGCCGCAAGATGAGCCTTGAGCGCGCGCCGCTCATCGCCCTCGTGATCCTCGTGCCGCTGCTGCTGGCCGGGCTGCCGTTCGTCGCCAGCGGCTATGTGCTCGCGCTCGCCATCGGAATGCTGAGCTTCACCATCCTGGCCACGGCCTGGGCGCTGTTCTCAGGCCCGACGCACTATATTTCGCTCGCGAGCGCAGCCTTCTTCGGCATCGGCGCCTATACCGCCGCCGCGATGGCCGAGGCCGCGCCATGGCCGCTCGTGCTGATCACCGCCGCGCTGGCGGGCTTCGCGGTTGCCCTTGTCGTCGGGCTGTCGACGCTGCGGCTCTCGGGTGTGTACTTCGTGATCTTCACATTCGGCCTGACGGAGCTGATCCGGCAGCTCGTGACGTGGTACGAGGTGAATGTGAAAGGCACCGTCGGGCGCTACCTGTTCCTCGACATGCCCCAGTCGGCGATCTACTGGCAGCTACTCGCGCTGCTCGCGGGTGTGCTCGCCATCGGATGGCTCATCGGCCGCTCGCGTCTCGGACTGGCGGCGCGCGTCATCGGCGCGGATGAAGTGGTTGCGCGTCACAGCGGCATCGACACGACGCGCGCGAAGATCTCGCTCTTCGCGATCAGCTCCGCCATCATGGCACTCGCTGGCGCGATCATGGCGCCACGCTGGACGTACATCGATCCCATGATCGCCTTCAATCCCATGATCTCCTTCCAGGTCGTGATCATGGCTTTGCTCGGCGGTGCCGGTACACTGCTTGGCCCGATGCTTGGCGCTGTCCCGCTCGTACTGCTCTTCGAGGTGCTGCAGGCGAACTTTCCCAATGCCTATTCCATCCTGCTCGGCGCGGTTTTCATCCTGATCGTGTATGGCCTGCCGCGCGGCGTGATCGGCCTCATCGAGGACTGGCGGCCGGCGTCGAACAAATCCCTCGCCATCGTGCCAACGCGCACGAGCCGCGATGAGAATGTCCTCACCATCGCCAATCTCAGGAAGTCGTTCGGTGGCCTGAGCGCTGTCGATGATGTCAGCTTCGACGTGCGCCAAGGGGAGATCGTGGGCCTCATCGGACCGAACGGCTCCGGCAAGACAACCGTCCTCAATCTCATCTCTGGCGCATTGAAACCGGACATTGGCCAGATCTTCTGCATGGGCCGCGGCATCAGCGGATTGAGCCCCGAGAACATCGCGCGCCTGGGCGTGGCACGCACATTCCAGCTCGTGCGCGTTCTGCCTGCCATGACAGTCGCGGAGAATGTCATTCCCAGCATTGCCTTTCGCGCGCGCCAGGTAACCGGCGCATTGGCGCACGAAGAAGCCATGACACTGCTCTCGCGCGTCGGCCTGGAGCATCGAGCCGCGATGCCAGCGGCGGAGCTCACCTACATCGACCAGAAGCGCCTCGAGCTCGCGCGCGCACTGGCGCTCGAACCCAAACTGCTCCTGCTCGACGAGTGGCTCGCGGGTCTCAATCCATCCGAGCTCGAGGAAGGCATCGCTCTCATTCAATCGCTGCGCTATGACGGCATCAGCATCATCATGGTCGAGCATGTCATGGATGCCATCCATGCGCTCTGCGATCGCTGCGTGGTGATGAATGCGGGGCGCGTCATCGCTCATGGCACGCCGCGGCTCGCGCTTGCAGAACCCGAAGTCGTCCGCGTTTATCTCGGAGAGGACGATGCTTGAGATCGCCTATCTCTCCGTTTCCTATGGCAAGCACATTGCCTTGTCAGATGTCGCGCTGCGGCTCGATCGCGGCGAGGTGGCCGTCGTTCTCGGCGCCAATGGAGCGGGCAAGACGACGCTGCTCAAGGCCATTGGCGGGCTTGTCACGCCCGCAAAGGACACGAGCATCACCTTCGCCGGTGCCGACCTGACAAAACTTCAGCCGCATGAGATCGTGGAGGCTGGCGTCGCTCTGGTACCCGAAGGGCGTGGGATCTTCGCCGAGCTGACCGTGCGTGAGAACCTGCTGCTTGGCGCCTATGCGACGCGGGCGCGCGCAGGCGAACAGAAGATGCTGGCCGATGTGCTCGCGATCTTCCCACGCCTCTCCGAGCGGCTTGCGCAGGCTGTCGGCACCATGTCCGGCGGCGAGCAGCAGATGGTGGCGATCGGACGCGCGCTCATGTCGGCGCCGGAAATCCTGCTGCTGGACGAACCTTCGCTCGGCTTGTCGCCACTCCTGACAAAAGAACTCTTCCAAGCCCTGAAGCGTGTTCGGGCAAGCGGTCTCGGCATCCTGCTCGTCGAGCAGAACGTGCGCGCGAGCCTTGCCATCGCTGATCGCGGCTACATCATCGAGAATGGCCGCATCGCAGGCGAAGGGCGCGCGAGCGCGCTCGCTGATGACACTGCCGTCCAGCAGGCCTATCTCGGCGGCAAGCGTGCGCTGCGCGCCGAGCCGCGCCCGCTCAAGTCCGAGCGCCTCGCGCTGATCGACAAACCATCCGCAATGCGCGCATCCGCGACCGAGCTGGTCGCCGTCGACGATCCATCCAGGTCCTCATCCCCGCAGCAAGGGAAAGCCACGCCCATGAACGCGATCAATCTTCTCATCGGCGGCAAGGACCGCCCCGCGAGCCACGACGCTGTCTACGAGCGCAGCAATCCCATCTCCGGCGAGGTGGCAAGCACCGTCGCAGCCGCGAATGTCGATGACGCGCTGAGCGCTGCGGACGCCGCAGCAGCAGCCTTTCCGGCGTGGTCCGCGCTTGGTCCCAATGAGCGGCGCGCACGCCTCAACAAGGCGGCCGATATCCTGGCGTCGAAGGCACAGGAGTTCACGAAGCTCATGATGGCCGAGGTCGGCGCGACCGCGGGATGGGCTGGCTTCAACGTGATGCTCGCGGCCGGCATGCTCCGCGAGGCCGCTGCCATGACCACGCAGATCACGGGCGAGATCATTCCGACGGACAAGCCGAACAACCTCGCGATGGCATTTCGTGAGCCCGTCGGCGTCGTGCTCGGGATCGCGCCGTGGAATGCGCCGGTGATCCTCGGCGTGCGCGCCGTCGCCATGCCGCTCGCGTGCGGCAACACGGTCGTACTGAAGGCTTCGGAGGTCAGTCCGGGCGTGCATCGCCTCATTGGCCAGTGCCTCGCTGAAGCCGGTCTCGGTGATGGCGTCGTCAATGTCGTGACCAATGCGCCCGAGGATGCCCAAGCGATCGTCGAAGCGCTGATCGGGCATACGGCGGTGCGTCGCGTGAATTTCACCGGCTCGACGCGCGTCGGTCGCGTGATCGCGCAGATCGCAGCTAAGCACCTCAAGCGCACGCTACTGGAGCTCGGCGGTAAGGCACCGCTAGTCATTCTCGACGATGCGGATCTGGACGAGGCAGTGAAGGCGGCGGCGTTCGGCGCCTACATGAATCAGGGCCAGATCTGCATGTCGACCGAGCGCATCGTCATCGACGAGAAAGTGGCGGACGCATTCGTCGAGAAGCTTGCGGCCAAGGCCAAGTCACTCCCGTCGGGCGATCCACGCAAGGGCGAGGTCGTTCTCGGATCGCTCGTCGCATCGCAGGCCGCCGATCGCGTGAATGCCCTGATCGCTGACGGTATCGCCAAAGGTGCCAAACTCGTGTGTGGCGGCATCATGCCGGGGACCATTCTGCCGGCAACGATCGTGGATCACGTGACGCCGAGCATGCGCATCTACGGCGAGGAGAGCTTTGGTCCCGTCGTCACGGTCGTGCGTGTCGGCAGCACCGACGAGGCCGTGCGCGTCGCAAACGACACGGAGTACGGCCTTGCTGCGGCGGTGTTCGGCAAGGACATCGCCCGCGCGCTCTCGGTGGCGCGGCGCATCGAAAGCGGCATCTGCCACATCAATGCGCCGACCGTGCACGATGAGCCGCAAATGCCGTTCGGCGGCATGAAGGCTTCAGGCTATGGGCGCTTCGGCGGGAAGGCCGCCATCGACGAGTTCACAGAGCTGCGCTGGATCACCATCCAGACCGGACCGCGCCCCTATCCTTTCTGATCCGCGAGGCCTTGCGGACCGCGCGCCATGGCCGCGATGCCGGTACGCGAAACCTCGACCAAGCCCAGTTCGCGCATGATCGAGATGAACTGCTCGATCTTCGACGACTTGCCGGTAATCTCGAACACGAAATGCTCGGTCGACGTATCGACGACGCTCGCGCGAAAGATTTCGGCGAGCCGCAAGGCTTCGATGCGCTTCTCGCCCTTGCCCGCCACTTTGACCAGCGCGAGTTCGCGCTCGATGGGCTGGCCGCCGACAGTGAGGTCGGTGACGCTGTGCACGGGCACCAGTCGATCGAGCTGATTGCGGATCTGCGTCAACACCATCGGCGTGCCGGTGGTGACGACAGTGAAGCGCGAGAGACGACGCGCCTCGTCCGTCTCGGAGACGGTCAGGCTCTCGATATTGTAGCCGCGCCCCGAGAAGAGCGAAGCGATGCGCGCCAGCACGCCCGGCTCGTTGTCGACCAGGATGGAGAACGTGTGCCGCTCGCTGGCGTCCTTGCGCTCCTCGAGGAAGTAGGCGGAGCCGGTGCCTTTCTCTGACATGGCGAATATCCTGTGCCTTTAGGCCTTGTGGCGGGGATGATCGGTGCGCGCGGCGCCGGTGTGAAACGTCTCGACGGGTGTCCAGCCGACTTCGTAGTGGTCGATGGTCCAGGACTCCGCGAGGGCCTCGGTTCGCCACTTCACGAATGCCGGATGCGAGAGCACCGCGTCCATGTAGCGCCGCGTCTCGGACGAGACGGGCACCTGATACGTATCGAGGCGCGTCACGACGGGCGCGAACATCGCATCGGCAGCGCCGAACGCGCCGTAGAGAAACTGCCCGCCCGCACCAAAGCGACGGCGCGCATCGGCCCACAAGCCTTCGAGGCGGCGCACATTGTCGGACACGTCCGACGAAAGCTCCCTCGGCGCAAAACGCTTGCTGAGATTCATCGGACACATCTGGCGAAGGGCCTGGAAGCCGGCGTGCATCTCGCTGGCAATGGCGCGGGCGTGCGCGCGCGCCTTCACGTCGGTCGGCCATACGCCCTTCTCCGGAAAGCGCTCATGGACATACTCAATGATGGCGAGGCTTTCCCAGATGGTGACATCCCCATCGACGAGGCAGGGCATCTTGCCCGTCGGCGAGACGTCGAGCATCCGCCCTTTCGAGTCCGGGAAGTACATCGGAATGACGGTCTCCTCGAACGGGATGTCGAGGGCGGTCATCAGTATCCACGGCCGCAGCGACCAGGACGAATAGAGCTTGTTGGCGATGTAGAGGTGCATGATGTCTTCCCACACGAGACCGCGCATCAATGCGCGCGCCCCTCCATTCGATTGCGCGAATTCGTGAGCCACGGCGGCGTCAGTCTGTCTTTCGCCAGATCCTCCAGCGCCGCGACATTGCCCGATGCAACAGCCGCGATCACGTTAGCGGCAAGACGATCGCATGCCATAAGATCATCGTCCGAGAGGCGCTTGCTCTCGTCATCGGCGCTGCGCCAGGAATCCCACGCCGACATATGACGGTTGGCGAGAGCCAGGAGATCGCGATGCAGATTGAGGCTCAAGAACCAGAGACCATCCGCATCTCCGTGCCCAAAATCTTGAGGCACGGCATCCCCTGATCGTGCCAGCGCCCACGCCACGGGCGCGGAAACGAACGCACCACTCGGGAGGTCAGCCGTATCAAAGCCGATGGCTAGATGCTCGCGCTGGAGCGCGTCGATCTGAGCATCGGCAGCAGCCCATCTCTCCTCGTCCGCGATCCAATACTCGCAGATCCAATGATCGGCGAAGCGTCGGCCCGCGAAGTACGTCGCAAATCCACAGCGCACGCGCGCCGGAATCGCGCGATGGCGCAGCGCGCTGCACATGAGCAAAGCAAAATCCCGGCATGTACCGAACGGGCGCTGTGCCGGCGCGCGGTGCGCCATCAGCGAGCCGCCGAAGCGTTGCTGGATCTCGGCCAGGCGATCAGCCACCGCCTTCGTTTCACGCGGCAACGGCGTTCCTGGCGGAATGCCATACTTGTCAGCCCAGGACGTATGGATGATCAGCCCCGACATGACATTGCAAAGCGCCGGCGTACCGGCGGGCAGCGCATCGTAGAGAGATGCGAGACCCGCAGGATGCGTCAGCAGATCGTGCTGCGCATAGTGCTGCAGTGTGTCGGGAGGCATCATGACATCCGCCGAAGGCGTGGGGGAGAGCCGACTCAACGCTCGTGTGCGCAGCGCTTACACCAGCACCTTGCCTTCCTTGCCGATGGCCTTGTCGATCTCCTCAGCCGAGATGTCCTCGCCGAGCAGCATCTGATTGTGCGCCTTGCCCGAGGGGATCATCGGGAAGCAGTTGGCAAGCGCGGCGACGCGGCAGTCGAAGATCACCGGCTTGTCCTTCACCGCAATCATGGCCTTGATGGCATCGTCGAGGTCAGCTGGATGATCACAGCGCATGCCGACACCGCCGTAGGCTTCCGCCAGCTTGACAAAGTCCGGCAGCGCTTCCGTGTAGCTCTCCGAATAGCGATTGCCGTGCAGGAGCTGCTGCCACTGGCGCACCATGCCCATGTACTGGTTGTTGAGGATGAAGATCTTGACCGGCAGACGGTACTGCACGGCCGTCGACATCTCCTGGATGTTCATAAGGATCGAGGCGTCACCGGCAACGTCGATGCAAAGCGCCTTCGGATGCGCGATCTGCGCGCCGATTGCGGCCGGGAGCCCGTAGCCCATGGTGCCAAGGCCGCCGCTCGTCAACCAGCGGTTCGGCTCGTCGAACTTCAGGAACTGCGCCGCCCACATCTGGTGCTGGCCGACTTCCGTCGAGATGTAGACATCGCGATCCTTGATGTGCGCCTGCAGCCGCTCCAGCGCGAGCTGCGGCATGATCACGTCGGCCTGCGACTTGTACTTGAGGCTGTTGACGGCGCGCCACTGGTCGATCTGCTTCCACCAGCCCTTGAGCGCGCTCTTCTCGGGCGTCGCTGCGAGGCCACGCCACGCGCGGATCATATCCTCGAGCACGTAGGCGCAATCACCGACGATCGGTACGTCGACCTTGATGTTCTTGTTGATCGAGGAAGGATCGATGTCGATGTGGATCTTGCGGCTGCCGGGCGAGAAGGCATCCGTACGGCCCGTGATGCGGTCGTCGAAGCGCGCGCCAATGTTGATCAGCAGATCGCAGTCGTGCATCGCCATGTTGGATTCGTACGTGCCGTGCATGCCGAGCATGCCGAGCCACTGCTTGTCGGACGCCGGATAGGCGCCGAGCCCCATGAGCGTCGACGTGATCGGGAAGCCCGTCTGACGGACGAGTTCGCGCAGGAGCTGGCTCGCCTTGGGACCGGAATTGATGACACCACCACCCGTGTAGAACACAGGCTTCTTGGCAGCGGCCATCAGCTCGACGGCGCGCTGGATGGCCGGCTGGTCGCCCTTGAGCTTCGGGCGATAGCTCTTGTGCGCGATCGGCGTGTTCGAGGCCGAGACGTACGTCCCGGTCGCGAACTGCACGTCCTTGGGAATGTCGACGACGACAGGACCGGGACGGCCGCTCTTCGCGATGTAGAACGCCTCATGCAGAATGCGGGCGAGATCGTTGACGTCCTTGACCAGCCAGTTGTGCTTGGTGCAGGGGCGCGTGATGCCGATCGTGTCGCACTCCTGGAAGGCGTCATTGCCGATGAGATGGGTCGGCACCTGCCCCGTGAGGCAGACGACGGGGATCGAATCCATCAGAGCATCCGTGAGTCCGGTGACGGCGTTGGTCGCGCCGGGGCCCGAGGTGACGAGCACGACGCCGACCTTGCCGGTCGAACGCGCATAACCCTCGGCGGCATGGACGGCACCACCCTCCTGGCGAACGAGGATGTGCTTCACCTGCTCCTGCTGAAAGAGCTCGTCGTAAATGGGGAGCACGGCGCCGCCGGGATAGCCGAATACGAAGTCGACTCCCTGCTCAGCCAGAACCTTGATCACCATTTCGGCGCCGGTCATCGTGCGTGCCATGAGGCTCCCCTTTGCTAGCCACGAAGCGCGCCATCATGTTGCGATCGGCCACGAGGGCCGCTCACGCGAGTGGGCGAGCTTCGGATGTAGCCGCGTCTTTGATCTCAAGTGGTGGCACGGTCAAGCGAATTCGATTTATATGGCTCTGGATGGCATATAATAGTTTCAAGATTACGATTATGCGTCATTCCACGCAATCATATTACGCCTGATCCAGATTTCCTGACGCTTGACGTATTGACGGGTTTCGAGTTTACCGGCTTCAATTGCAGCTGCAAGATCGATCTCTCCTCTCAGATGAGCGAGCAGCGGACGCAGGCCGTGAGCGCGGGCGGCGGGAAGCTCGGGATCGAAATCGAGCGCCGCGATCGCGCGCGCCTCATCCAAGGCCCCCTCCGCGATCATGGCGTCGAACCTAGCATCCACCCGGTCCCGCACCTCTGCGCGCGGGCGCCGTATGACGTAGCACTCCGCATCTGCCTCCCGGATCAGGGGCACGCCTGGGCGCCGCTGCCATTCGGCGAGCGAAATACCCGTGCTGTCTATGACCTCCAGCGCACGCACTATGCGTTGTGTATCCCCCGGATCGAGGCGGCGCGCCATCTCCGGATCACGTTCGGCGAGCAGGGCGTGGAGTTCTGATGCCGCCCGGAAGCCCGCCTCGCGCCGCCAGTGCGTACGGATTGCCGGATCGACCGGCGGCACGGGCGCTAAGCCCTCCAGCAGCGCTTTGAAATAGAGCCCCGTCCCGCCAACGATGACCGGCCGGCGACCGGCGTCCGCACACCACGCGAGCGCCTCGGCGACATCATCCAGCCAGCGGCCGACCGAATAGGCGTCACGCACACTTACATGGCCGAACAGACGATGCGGGACCTGCGCCTCCTCGTCCGGCGTCGGTCGCGCGGTCAGGATGCGCAGCTCGCGATAAACCTGCATGGAGTCGGCGTTGATGATCGCGCCGCCATGTCGAAGCGCCATGTCCAGCGCCAGAGCAGTTTTTCCCGAAGCCGTCGGCCCCGCGATCAGGATCGGACCCGGCATGGCACGCTATTGTCCTGCTGGCCGCAGTGCGCGCATGCGGTCGAGCGCGCCTTGAAGAATAAGTGTCGCGGCCATCTTGTCGATGACCTCGGCGCGGCGCTTGCGCGATGCATCAGCCTCGATGAGCAGGCGCTCGGCTTCGGCCGTGGTCAGGCGCTCATCCCACATGAGGACGGGCACGTCGGCCAAGGGGCCGATCAATCGTGCAAACGAACGTGATGCCTGTGCACGCGGCCCCACTGAGCCATCGAGGCCGATCGGCAGACCGATGACGAGACCCGCAACTTTATGCTCGCGCACAAGCGCGACGAGGCGTTCGGCATCGGCCTTGAACTTCGTGCGCCGGATGGTTTCGAGCCCGCTCGCGATGGTGCGCGAGAGATCGGACAGCGCGAGGCCGAGCGTCTTCGTGCCGACGTCGACGCCAATGAGGCGCGCGCCGGGGGGAAGCGCGGTCGCGAATGTCTCGACATCGAGGATCATCGCAGCGGGCGGTTTGGCCTTCACGCAAGCGTCAGCGGCGGGGGGTTTATCGCTTGTCATTCGGGCCTTATACCTGCACTTCAACGGTGATAACAGGCCCGCCGGGGCCTCAATGCTGACCCGAAACCGGGTACAGAATTCCCCAAAGGAGTGAACGGCTCAATGAAGATCACATGGTTCGGACATTCGTGCTTTCGAATTGAAACCGGAAGCAGCGTGCTGCTGATCGACCCTTTCCTGAAGGGCAATCCGACATTCGAGAAGTCTGGAATTGCCTGGGATAAGGCTGTCGATGGCGTAACCCATGTCGCCCTCACACACGGCCATGACGACCACATCGGCGATGCCGGCGAGATCTGCAAGCGCAATGGCGCCGCGCTGTTCGCCAACTACGAGCTGGCCATGCACGTTGCATCGAAGGGTGCGGAAAAGCTGCAACCCGGCAATACCGGCGGCAGCGTCGCCTTCGAAGACTTCGAGCTGACGCTCGTCGACGCGCTGCACTCCTCTTCGAGCGGGGGCGTTTATCTCGGCAATCCCAATGGCATCGTCGTCACGGCCAAGGAGGGCAAGACCCTCTATCACATGGGTGACACCGACATGTTCGGCGGCATGAGCCTGATCGCCGAGTTCCACAAGCCCGATATCGGCATCGTGCCGATCGGCGACCGCTTCACCATGGGCGGCAAGCGGGCGGCGTTCGCGTGCAAGAAGTTCTTCTCGTTCAAGACGATCCTGCCCTGCCACTACGGTACGTTCCCGGGGATGCTCGACCCCGATGCCTCGAAGTTTGTCGAGGCCATGGCCGGGCACAACGTCGCGGTGCCAAAAGTCGGCGAGACGGTGACGGCCTGACGAAAGCCATCTATTTCAACCACAGGAACAGCGGCGCGGACGGGACCAAGAGTGTCGTTCGCGCCGTGGACATTTGGAGCTGGTGACGATGCAGGATCAAAGTGGCCCGGTGAGTGGTCCCGAGACCGCCGAAGGTCCAGCCGCGACGCCGAGGATCGCCGAAGCCACCGGCTCGGCCGGGCCGGGTGTTCTCTGGCTCTTCACGCTGACGACATTCGTTTCGGCGCTCCTGCTGTTCTCGATCCAGCCCATGTTCGCCAAGATGGTGCTGCCCGTGCTCGGCGGCTCGCCATCCGTATGGGCGGTCGCACTTTGCTTTTTCCAGGGCGCGCTGCTCACCGGCTACTGCTACGCGCATCTCATCATTCGGCTGATCGGCGCACGCGCAAGCGGGTTCGTACATCTCGCGGTGTGCCTCCTTGCTTTTGTGGTGCTCCCGATCGGTCTCCCCGCGGGATGGTCGGAGCCGCCAACGGGTGAGCCCTATTTCTGGCAGCTCGGCCTGTTCACGGTCGCCGTGGGTCTGCCGTTCTTTGCCGTCGCCGCCAACGCACCGCTCCTGCAGGCGTGGTTCGCCGCAACCGGCCATCCGCATGGACGTGATCCGTACTTTCTCTATGCGGCGAGCAATCTCGGCAGCCTCATTGCTTTGCTGAGCTACCCTGTTCTGCTCGAGCCGGCGTTCGGCCTCAAGGCACTGAGCGGTATCTGGACGATCGGGTTCATGGTGCTCGTCGCCATGCTCGCCGTGTCTTTCGTTGCCGTTCGCGCGGGTAGCAGCGCGGCCAATGCCGCGACGGGTTTGGAGCCTGCGGAGGATGCCGGACCGCCACCGTCATGGTCCTCGCGCCTCTCCTGGGTGGGTCTCGCGCTCGTACCCTCCGCCCTGCTCACGGCCTTCACGACGCACGTATCGACGGACGTCGCATCCGCGCCCCTCATCTGGGTGCTGCCGCTTGCGCTGTATCTTCTGACCTTCGTGCTCGTGTTCCGCGAGCGATCGCTGATCCCGATGCCGATCCTGCTGATCGCGCATCTGGTTTCGGTGATCATTGCGCTGCTTGTCCTCTCGCAGACGGTCAAGGAAGGCTGGTTCCTAACGGCCGGCACGGGTGTCGCGGTCTTCTTCACGTCGGCGATGGTTGCGCATCGCACGCTCTACGAGGCGCGGCCACGTGCTGCCTATCTCACGGAGTTCTATCTCTGGATGTCTCTCGGCGGGGTGCTCGGCGGCCTCTTCGCAGCACTGATCGCGCCCAGGATCTTCTCGGAGATCTTCGAGTATCCGCTGCTGCTCGCCCTTTCCATGGCGTGCCGCCCGCGCGCCCTGTCGATCTCATGGAAGGATCGCGATGAGCTGCTGGTCATGTGGCTGCTCGTCGCCACCGGCATCCTGGCGCTGATCTGGATTCCCTGGCTGGCATCGACATTCCAACTGAATTACGGCGAGTATGGTTTGACAGCCGCCATCGTCGCGGTTTTCGCAGTCGGCATCCTGCTGTTCTGGAAGTGGCCGCCACGCCAACTCGTCATGGCGCTCATGATGTTCGCGGCAATCGTCATCTATCCCTCGGGCGTGAAGCGCGGCGAAGCCGAACGCAGCTACTTCGGCGTCTATCGCGTCGGCTCGGCGGGGGATTTCAACATTCTCATGCACGGCACGACGCTCCATGGCGCCCAGCGTGTGCGCGACGACAAGGGTGACGAGATCAAGGAACGCCCTATCCCTGGCACGTACTATTATCCGAAGAGTCCGATGGCTCAGGCTGTCAGCTTGATCGGCGCGGCCCTCGAGGCGAGCACACCGGCCGGCAGCGAGCCGCGGCGCGGGCGCTACGGCGTGATCGGCCTTGGTGCCGGCTCGCTCTCCTGCCTCGCAAAGCCCGGCGAACAGTGGCGCTTCTTCGAGATCGATCCGCTCATGGTCTCGATCGCTACCAATCCCGACAACTTCTCCTTCCTCTCGCGCTGCCAGCCCAAGGCCGATGTCGTGCTCGGCGACGCGCGCCTCACCATGGGCAAGGAAGCCGATGGCAGCTTCGATCTGATTATCGTCGATGCCTTCTCATCGGATGCCGTACCCGTGCATCTCATGACGGCGGAGGCGCTCAGTCTCTTCATGTCGAAGATCAAGCCGACAGGCGCCTTCGTGCTGCACGTCTCGAACCGCTATCTCGACCTCGACGGCGTCGTCGCTGCCACGCTCCCGCTGGTCAAGGGCGCAAAGGCCGTGATCGTGTCGGACGACGAGGCGGACGGCAGCTATGCCCAGACGAGCTCGACGGTCGTCGTCGTTGCCAAGAGCGATGAGACCCTCGAGCCCTTCCGCAAGCTCGAGACGAACCTCGAGCTCGATGCGCGCGGGCTCAGGCCATGGACCGATGATTTCTCCGACATCATCGGCCCCTTCCGCTCGAAGCTGAAGCTCAGGTACTGAGGAGCCGGGGCGGCGACGCCTTAAGGGTACAGCCGCTGCTTCTCCCACAATGCCGCGGCATCGCCACGGCGGAATACCAGCCGGTCGTGCAGACGGAACGGGCGGTCGTGCCAGAACTCGATCTCGACCGGCGCGATGCGGAAGCCCGACCAGTGCTGCGGGCGCGGGATCTCCCCGAGGGGATAGCGCGCCGTCACCGTGGCCACGGCCTTTTCGAGCGCGAAGCGGCTTTCGAGCGGGCGTGACTGTGCGCTCGCCCAAGCGCCGAGCCGGCTCCCGCGGGCGCGCGATGCAAAATAAGCATCGGCCTCCTCAGGGCTGACCGGTGACACCAGACCGCGCACGCGCACCTGGCGCCGCAAGCTCTTCCAGTGGAAGCAGAGCGCCGCCTTGTGTGTCGCGGCGAGCTCGCGGCCCTTGGCGCTTTCGAGGTTCGTATAGAAGACGAAGCCTCGTGGAGTTGCATCAGCCCCATCCACACCCTTGAGCAGGACCATGCGGACGTTCGGCAAGCCGTCGGCATCGACGGTCGCGAGCGCCATGGCATTCGGGTCATTGGGCTCGCTCGCCTCGGCCTCGCGCAGCCAATCGGCAAACAGCGCAAAGGGCTCGTCCGCCGCCGTGAAATCGCCAGCCGCGGCCGGCTTATGCTCATGAGTGCTCGTCATGACCCAACCTGTTCCGCCTGCCACGGCAGGCAACTTTCCACAGCAAGTGTGGCACGTACGTCAACGCCGCCTTAACCAAGACACGGCATGGTGCGATGGTTCGTTCCGTTATCACGGACCGCTTGCGTAACCTCTAGTCGAGTTCCGTACCATGCGTCCATTCCCCGGCCCGCTGGCAATCGCGCTGGCAATGTTGTCCAGTGCCCTGCTCGGCAGCGCTCTATTTCTGGCCCCGGCCCTCGTCCACGCGACGGACAAGGCACCGCCGCCAAAGCAGCCCGACGCAGCCACCTGCACCTGCCCCGACAGCGAACATTCAAGACCCTGGCCGCGGCCCAAATTCGCCGATTCCACCCCGATCAAGCCCATGCCACGCCTGGACGTCGGCGACGAGATCGCGGCGCTTGAAGCCGTGCACCTCGCGCTTAGCGAGATCGGTGATGGCGCCTCCTACGTCTGGCACCAGCGCAATGGCCGCCTCTCCGGCATCATCAGCCCTACGACATCTTTCAAGGACGCTGAGGGCCGCGTCTGCCGT
Source organism: Pseudomonadota bacterium (assembly GCA_023410905.1). Classification (GTDB taxonomy): domain Bacteria; phylum Pseudomonadota; class Alphaproteobacteria; order Rhizobiales; family Hyphomicrobiaceae. The sequence goes on along the minus strand of JAEYPL010000317.1, from coordinate 3,574 downwards.
CATATCGTCGTCAGCCTGACCGCGGGTCTGAATTCAGCGCGCACGGAAGGCATAGCCTGTCGCATGGCCGATCGGTCCTGGCGCCTCGAGGGCTAAAGCGCAACCGCCTGGCAGACCTTCCTCGTTTGCATTCCCGGCTGCTGGCGCTGCATATCTACCCTGATATGGTCATGCACTGACGGCCCGGGGCAACTTCCACGAACCTCAGACCGCTTCCAAGCAGCCGACGGCATGGCAGCCCGCGCCACGCCCGGACGACCAGAGCTGCGGTTCTCACCTGCGGGCGCGGGCGGAAAACAAGAGCGGGGCATCCAAGTGTCGATCGGGCTGTGGGCGGTTTTCACCGTATTGGCGGCATTCGGCCAGACGCTGCGCAATGCCATGCAGAAAGAGCTGACGGCGACGCTCGGCACGGTGGGCGCGACGCACGTGCGCTTTCTCTTCGGCCTGCCGTTCGCGCTCGTCTTCCTGGTCGGCGTGCTCACAGTTACTGGTTACAGCTTTCCGGCGCTCAACAGCCGGATGATCGTGTGGACGATCCTCGGCGCCGGCGCGCAGATCGCAGCGACGGCCATGCTGCTCGCGGCCTTGAAGCAGAAGTCGTTCGTCGTGACCACGGCGCTGATCAAGATCGAGCCGGTGCACGTCGCGCTCTTCGGCCTCGTCTTTCTCGGCGATGCCGTGAGCGTCGCCCTCATCATAGCAATCCTCGTCGCCTGTGCCGGTGTGCTCATCATGTCCTGGCCCAAGGATCAGGCCGCAGCGGTCGCCGACGGCGGTTGGCAGCCTGCACTGCTCGGTCTCGCGGCAGGAGCTGTGTTCGGCATCTCGGCGATCGGCTATCGCGGCGGCATCCTCGCGCTCGAACATCCGAACTTCGTCGTGGCCGCGACGACGACACTCGCCGTCGGCCTCGTCATGCAGACGGCCGTGCTGACCGCGTATCTCTGGATCTTCGAGCGCGACCGCCTCATGGCGATTTTCCGCGCGTGGCGGCCGTCTGTGCTCGCCGGCTTCATGGGCGCCTTCGCGTCGCAGATGTGGTTCCTCGCCTTCGCGCTCGAGAGTGCTGCAAAGGTGCGCACGCTCGCACTCGTCGAGATTTTTTTTGCACAGATCGTCGCCCGCAGCATGTTCAAGCAGGGTCTTGCTTCGCGCGAAGGCCTCGGCGTTGCGCTGGTCGTCGTCGGCGTGATCATCCTGCTCAATGTTTGATTGCGGGACGGCGATTACGTCGGCGTCGCCACAATTCCTCCCCGTACCGCCCCAACTCGTGCCGCAAACCTCCGACAATTATCCGGACATGGTCAGCGTGGGCCTTCGAGTAACGCTCCATTAACTCAGCGCCTATTAAGATTAACGGGAAAATCTTGGGCGTAGTGTCGGGGGTGTTGCGTCGCGTTCCGGTTTGTTTGTCGGTCGCGTAGCTGAGTTGGGTGTCGTATGTCGTTTCGTGCGTCTGTTGGCGTTCTCGCCACTGTTTTGCTCCTGCCGGCCACGGGGCTTGCTGCAGAGAGCCTGCCTCCCATCAATTCAACGCCGACGAATGCCGTGCCGGAGTGCGTGACGCCCGGCCGCCTGATGGCGTTCGTCAAGGACCGCAATCCGCGGCTCTCGCCGGAGCACCAGAAAATCGCCGTCGAATACATGCGCCACGGCGAAGCGCTTGGACTTCGTTGGGATTATGCCTTCTTCCAGATGGTCGTCGAGACGGGCTATCTCACGTTCGAGCGCGAGAAAGGCCGGCGCGGCAACGTCCGCTCGAGCCAGAACAATTTCGCCGGTCTCGGATCCACCGGCCGCGGTGTTGCTGGTGAAAGCTTCCCCGATGTTTCGACCGGCGTACTCGCCCATCTCCAGCATGTGCTCATGTACTCCGGCGAGCCCATCGATGCGCCCGTTGCCGAGCGCACGCAGAAAGTCATCGAGTGGAAGGTGCTCGATAGCTGGCGTGCCCGCATCAAGGGACCGATGACTTATGCTCATCTCGCGGAGAAGTGGGCGAACACCAAAACGTACGGCTCGATGATCGCCAAGCACGCCGAGATCTTCGACGAGCACTTCTGCAATACGGCCGATCCTGCACCCGAGCTTCTCGCTGAAGCACGGCCCGAGCAGCAGCGCGACACCGCGCGCACACGAGCCGTCGCGCAGGCGGACGAAGCGGCCGCCCCACGTGCATCACATCGTCCGACCGTTTCGGGCCGCGAGCTTGCCCAGCGCGCGGTAGAAGAAGCTCATGCACGTGGCGAAACGCGTCGCAGCAGCCTCGGCGGCGCGGGCCTCGGCGCACTCGCCACCGATGGCGAGACGCCTGCCGCAGCGACGCCGGCGATCGAGACCGCATCACTTGGCGCCGGAGCCCGCACGAATGCACTGCCGCCAGCGAGCGCGCAGCCGAGCGAGCAGGCTTCGCCGCTGTCACCACTCATGCAGGCCGCATCCACCGTCGGCGGGATGCTCAAGAGCATGACGCAGCCACCGCCGGCGCCGCCCGCGCCTCCAGCAGCTGCAGCGTCGTGCCGCGTTTGGACGGCGAGCTATGGCGGCACCAAGGCCATTCTGATCAAGGCGCCGACAGCCGAGGGCATCAGCTACACGGTGCTCGACGTCAATGAGGGCGCGGAAAAGCGCGAAGCCGCCGCCTACATCGCCGCATACGCCAAGGGCGGCCATATCGAGAGCACGTTTACAAGTCAGATTCAGGCGCTGGAGAAGGCATTCGAGCTCTGCCCCGAAGGCTGAGAGCGAAGCCTGCGAGAACGAGGGAGCGGTTGGAGGGGGAGCGGACGTCAGAAGCCGCGCAACCGTTCAAGAGATCGAATGACGGGGGTCATTGCGAGTATGCGCGCACATACGCGCTCCACGACGGGGCTACGAGCATCGCTCGCCTTTCTGCTGGGTCTGCCGGTTGCGTTTGCGCTGACGATCGCTGCGACCGCGCCTGCGCAAGCCCTTCCCGAGCTTCGTACGCATGAGCGCAACAGTGTTCCCGCGTGCGTGACGCCGGAGCGGCTGATGCGCTACCTCGAGCAGCGCAACAAGCGGCTCGCGCCGCAGTTCAAGACCATCGCCCGTTACTACAAAGCCCATGGCGATCGCTATCGCGTGCGTTGGGACTATGCCTTCTATCAGATGCTGATCGAGACGAACTTCCTCTCGTATCGCGCACCGAACGGAAGGTGGGGCGATGTCCGCCCCAGCCAGAACAATTTCGCCGGCATCGGTGCGACCGGCGGTGGCGTACCCGGTGACCGCTATCCCGATGTCTCGACCGGTGTTCTCGCACAGATCCAGCATCTCGTGGCCTATTCGGGCGAAATCGTCGAGCGCCCGGTGGCGCCACGCACCCGCATCGTGCAGGACAAGGTCGTCGAGTTGTCGCGCGCGCTCGGTCGGCCCGTGACATGGCGCGACCTCGCCGGACGCTGGGCCGTCGACAAAAAATACGCCAACACGATCTCGGCGATCGCCGAGCGCTACCGTGCGCAGTTCTGTGATGGCGAGCCGGAGATGCAGGTCGCAGCGAGCCCACCTCGCGCAACGCTGGCGAGGATGGCGCAGGCCGGTGCCG
>JAEYPL010000203.1 GCA_023410905.1 Pseudomonadota bacterium | reverse complement strand
ACTATCGGTCGGCCCGCCGTCCGGCTTGGCGCATCGGAGACACGAATGAGCGAACTCAACATCGATCTCAGGGTCGAGCCACTGCCGGCGGAATTCTCCGAGTTGCGCCAAGAAGTCCGAGGCTTCTTGCGTGAAGAGCTCGAAGCAGGGCGCTTCGAGCCGAAGATCGACAGCTGGCTGCGCGGCTTCGACAGGGATTTCAGCCGCAGGCTCGGCAGCCGTGGCTGGGTCGGCATGACACTGCCGACGCAGTATGGCGGGCATGGCCGCAGCCAGCTCGAGCGCTTCGTGGTCGTCGAAGAGCTGCTGGCCGCAGGCGCTCCGGTGGCGTCCCATTGGGTTGCCGACCGGCAGATCGCCCACAGCATCTTGAATTTCGGATCCGAAAAGCTCAAGCAGAAGTATCTTCCGGCCATTGCAAGCGGCGGCTTTGTCGTGGGTGCGGGCTACAGTGAGCCTGATGTCGGCTCGGATCTGGCGTCGGTGCGCACGCGCGGCGAGCGCATCGATGGTGGATGGAGGCTTACGGGCACGAAGATCTGGACAAGCCACGGCCACCACGCCGATTTCTTTGTCATTCTGTGCCGCACGTCACCGCTCGAGAAGGAGCGCCATGCGGGTTTGAGCGTGATGCTCGTCGACAGCCCGAACTCCAACCTGCACGTTCGCCCCATCCTGCTCATGACCGGCGAGCATCATTTCAACGAGATGGTGCTCGATGGCGTCGAGGTGCCGGACGACATGGTGCTCGGCGAAGTCGGCAAGGGTTGGAGCATAATGACGGCGGACCTCGCCTTGGAGCGCAGTGGTCCGGAACGCTTTCTCAGCACCTATCGTCTGCTGGTGGAGATGGCCCGCCGGGCCAGCGATGCCAATGATGCAAGTGCCCGCCGCGCTGTAGCCGAGCTTTTTGCACGCCTCTGGACTTTGCGGTCGATGTCACTTGCCGTTGCCATCACCATGGATCGTGGCCGCAGTCCCAACGTAGAGGCGGCCGTCGTGAAAGATATGGGAACACGGTTCGAGAAGGACGTTGGCGAAGTGGCCAGGCAGATCTTCACAGCCGAGGCCGATATCGATGCGACGGATCCCTTCATTCGTCATTTGGGTATGTCGGTGATGCACTCACCTGCCTACAGCCTCAGAGGGGGCGCGAACGAAATCCTGAGAGGGATCATTGCCAGGGGGATCGGTCTGCGATGAGTAATGCCACGTCTGACGCACTGCAGGACTCCCTAAGGCGGCTGCTCACATCCGAGATTCCGCACAGTGCCGCCACCAGCGGTCCCAAGGAAGGTTGGCATCAGCGGCTCTGGAGCGAGATGGAAGCGCTTGGCATGACCGCTGTTGCCGCCGAGTACGGCGACGAAGGGCGCGTGATGGCAGCCGGCGTTCTGGCCGAGATCGGCAGATGTGCGGCGGTTGTGCCTTACCTCGAGCATGACTTTCTCGCCGGCTGGCTCCTCAGCATGACCGACTTGGTGCAATCCTCAAATGCCATCCACACGACGGCACTTCTGGGCCCTGGGTCCACCTGCAGCGTCCGGCGGAAGCCGGGTGGCTGGATCTTGAATGGTCAGCTGGACAGGGTGCCTTTCGCGCGGATTGCCGATGCGGTGGTCATCGTCTTCGAGCATGAGCAGCGCAATTGGGGCATGCGCCTTCCCATCGCCATGGCCCGACTGCGCGAAAGCAAGAATCTCGCGGATGAGCCGCGAGATGATCTTCTCTTCGACAAAGTCGAGGTGACTGCGGATCAGGTTGCACTCCTGCCGGATCAGATCACGGTGGAGCACGTACGTGCGCGCGGCGCGCTCGGCCGAAGTTTTCAGATGGTTGGGGCTCTCGAACGCGCGATCACGCTGAGCAACGAGTATGCACGTGTGCGCGTTCAGTTCGGGCGGTCGCTTTCTCAGTTCCAGGTCATCCAAGGATACATCGCGGAAGTCGTCGGCGAAGTCTGTGCCGCACGCGTGATGTGCGAGACCGCCCTCCAGGCGAACTCGGTCGAAGAGATCGCCGCAGCGAAAATCCGCGTCGGATTGGCAGCGCGAACTGTCGCCGAACGATCCCATCAGATCCACGGAGCCATTGGCTTCACACGGGAGTACGCGCTGCATCTTGCCACGCGACGCCTGTGGTCGTGGCGTGATGAGTTCGGCAGCGAAGCATTCTGGTCAGAGCGCCTTGGCCGACGGATCGCCGAGATCGGCGCCGACCAAATGTGGGCACGAATGACCGGCTGAGCCGGAACGATCGGGAGAGTTGAGGTCGCAATGAATAGCCACAATGAAGCGGCGGCGCTCATTCCTGCGCCGCTGCGCGGGATAACCGTTCTCGATTTCTCCTGGTTGCTGCCGGGCCCCTATTGCAGCTTGCTGCTGGCCGAGCTCGGCGCAACGGTCATCAAGATCGAAGGGCCCGGTGGGGACTATGCGCGCGAACTTCTACCCGGGATGTTCAAAGCCGCCAATCATGGCAAGCTCGGCCTGTCGATTGATTTGAAGTCAGCCGGCAGCCTCGATGTGATCGATCGCCTGGTCAAGCAGTCTGATGTTGTGCTCGAGGGCTTTCGCCCAGGCGTCACAGACCGCATCGGCATCGGTTATCAACGTCTCGCGGCGATCAATCCGGGGCTCGTGTATGCGTCCGTGTCCGGCTTTGGCGCGAGCGGTCCCGCTGCTCAAAGGCCGGGACATGATCTCAACTATTGTGCCGCCGCCGGCGTGATGGCCATTCCCGGACGGTGGGATGACCCACCGGCACGGTCAGGCCTGCCCATTGGAGATCTGACCGCGGGCCTGCACGCCGCATTGGCGATCGTCGCAGCGCTGCGAGAGCGCGATCGAAGCGGGCGCGGCGGCTATCTCGACGCCTCCATGTTCGCGAGCCTCCTGCACCTCGCGCAGATGCGGTTCGCCGACTTCGATGCCACAGGCGATCGCCCGTGGCACCACGTCAATCCACTCAATGACATCTTCGAAGCAGCCGATGGTCGCCGCATTACACTCGCGCTGGTCGAGCGCAAATTCTGGCTCGGCTTCTGCGATCGTGTCGGCCTGCTTGATCCAGGCATCCAAAGCGACTTCGACCTCTTCGCGAAGACGGGCGACAGAGACACCGGCCTGCGCTTGCGTACGGCAGTAGAGGCGATCATTGCGCAGCGGACTGCTGCAGAATGGGTTGAGCTGCTCTCGCATAGCGATGTCCCATTCAATGTAGCCCTCTCGCCCGAGGAAGCTCTGCGTCAGCCACAGACAGATCACAGCGGACTAGTTGAGATCGTAGAGGATGGTCTGCCAATCGTTCGCTTCTGCGTCGGTGGCTTCGAGCGTACTGCCTATTCAATGGCACCGCAGCGCGGCCAGCATAACGATGAGATACTCGCGAGGTTCGGATTTTCGGCCGACGAGATTGCAGGACTGAAGCTCACCAGTTAGCTGCACATCCCTCCGACGGCGCGGCCGAGTGGCGAGGGCGCAAACGCACTTCCTCGTCAGAACAGCCTGTGCGGACTACCCAAAATTGGCGCATAGCGCCTCTTACGCTACGGTAGCGGTCAAGGGCATCTCTCACTTGGCCTCGTCCGTTGGTTAGGCACAATTGAAAGCGGCGAAAGCGCTTCAATATTGCAGTGCGACTTTTCCGGAACGAAGCCAAATGGACGGACTCGTGCGACCCGTAAGGCTTTGATATAGCTCGCGAGCCGCGAACTTTTAATCAGATGGTCGTGGGTTCGATCCCCACCCCGCTCACCAAATCAATTTAACATCGCTAGCGACCAGAGTAGCCGCGCAACGCCATGAGTGCGACTAGCGCCGCCATCTATGCTTGGTGCTTCGCTCGGGATATGACTCGCACGATGTCACCGTCGCTTCCACTTCAGTCCGTGCGCAGTCTCTCGGATCCTCGAGAGGCGAGCGTCCGCTTCGCGACGTCGTGGGCCGTAGAGCTGAGGTCTGGTGAAACACCTCACATTGTCGGCCTCAGGAGCTTACTGGACGATAACGCCGATCCGGGTGCTGGCTGCAGACTTCACGTTTGGTATGGCGAGCAGGTAGATGAGGACATTGCCCCGCTGATGCCCTATCTGCCGCTTCTGGAGCAGGAGGAAATCAAGCGCCTTCGAATTTCCAGCCATCGATGGAGCGTCGCCGCTGCACGCGCGGCCGCACGCACGCAATTGGCTCAATTGCTCGATTGCGCACCCGATGAAGTCAGCATCGTCCGCGATCCTCTCGGAAAGCCCAAGTTGGATCCGGCTGCCCATGGAATATTGGCGGAGCGCATTCACTTCAACATCAGCCACACGACCGACCTCGTTGCAGTTGCCGTGGCAACGCGCCGGATCGGGATCGACATCGAGGCCGTGAGGTCAGTTGATGATCTGGATGGGATAGCTGCCGCGACGTTCGCGCCGCCGATGCTGGCAGCGCTGAAGCAGGCGCGGCAGCCTCCCGAGAAAATCGCGCTTTTTTATCGCTTTTGGACGCTCGGCGAAGCTTTCATCAAAGCTACGGGCCAGGGGCTCGCCCAGGACTTACGGGCATTTGCGTTCTCGCAGTCTGGCCCACCGCGCCTGACGCACCTCGATGGTATCGGAAATCCCGCGGAACAATGGGCATTTGCAACGATCGATGCCACGTCCGTACCCGTCTGACGGTTCTCTCGCGTAGGACATTCTTCCGGTCGGAAATTGCCGCTGTGCTCCCAGGGCAACAGGTCCATATAAAGATGATTCGTGTGAACTTTGGTAAGGACCGACTCAGTTAAGTTCTCCGCCAATCGCTAGCATTGGGCGCTTGGCGAACAAGGAGATTGGGAATGATGGGGGCAAGGATTCTGCGGGGCTTGGCTGTGGCGACTGCGCTCGGCGCTGGCGCCGTAATCTCGACGCCTGCACTCGCAGGCGGCGGTGGCAGCTATAAAGACAGCGGCCCGGAGATGGTCTATCCGCTGGTGACCATTTCCGGACTGGATGTCACCAAGAACGCGTATGAGAGCTACAGTGCGCTCTTCTATGCCTTCAATGGCGACCTGAACCGCGATGGTTTCGTCCTGAGACTGCTCGGAACGATGGGTTCCTATGACTATTCATGGGGCGGCCAAAAATACGATGTCGACTATTGGCAGGGTGATGCCATGCTCGGCTATCAGTGGGTTCGCGGCGGCATAGATATCGCGGCCTATGTCGGCATCGACTACGAACATCACAAGATCGATCCGTACGACCCGACCAACAGGCTTCGCGGCGCCGAGACCGGCTTCAAGGTCGCTGGTGACATCACCACGAATGACAGAAACACGTCACCGCTCTACTTCCACCTCGGCGGTAGCTACTCGACAGCCTTCGACACGTACTACGGCCTCGCACGCGTTGGTCATAAGTTCGGTCACGTGACGATCGGCCCCGAGGGCTGGGTGCTCGGAGATACTACGGGCGACGCGCAGCGCCTCGGTGCGTTCCTCTCGTTCGATATCGAGATTACACCGTCGATGTTCGGCACCGTGGCGCTCTCGGGCGGCTATCAGTTTGGCAGCGGCGATGGCTTCGGCGGTCGCAACTTCGATGACGGCATGTACGGAACCCTCGAGTTCCGCATCGCCTACGGTCGCTAAACAGTTCGACGAGCTCAGGCTCTGAACGACGAAAGCCGTGACCTCGGGTCACGGCTTTCTTGTTTGTCTGCTCGATCAACGCACCACCAGTCGGCGCGTTCAAGTCTTTCGACGGCCGGTCTCTGCGGTCGCCTTCCCAGCGGCGCTACTCAGCACCACGTCGACCGGTACTTCCTCGATGAGTTCGCGACTACGCTCCGGCGAGGGCGGGCGGCACATCGCGGAGTTGATCGACGTGCCGGATTTCAGAATCCAGCCCTTTGCAATGGAGCCGTCAGGCTTCCTCGCGACATAAGCCGTCATTTGCTTCCTCCAGTTCCTTTTTGGCACGCCGACGTTTTCAGCAGCGGCTATTGTTGGCCGGCGTGACGAGACCGAAGGCGTTGCCCATGGGATCGCTGATAACTGCGATGATATGGCCTTCAGAGGATTCCGTCGGCTCGCGCAGGACTTTGCCACCAGCTTGCACGGCCTTCGCGACGGCAGCCTCCACGTCGGGAACCTGCATGTACGTGAACCAGCCAACCGTGGTGTGCACCGCCTCCGGATGATTGGCTTTCATGAGGCCAGCGATCTCGCGCTGCCCGTCCGAGAAGATGGTGTAGCGGTCGTCGGGTGTGCGCGCCGGCTCCGACTGATCTTCGGCATCGACGATCTTGGTGTTCCACCCCATGACCTTGGCGTAGAAGTCGGTGAGACGCTCGGTCTCCGGCGCCAGAAGCTCGCTCCACCAGACAGTAGCGGTCCGCGAACAGGTGGTGGACGACTGGGGCGCCGCCGCCGCCGCTGCTGCTGCTGGAGCCGCAGCCGGCGCTTGCTCGGCGGTGTTGGTCGCTCGTGCAGGTCCGGTGGCTACAAGTCCCGCAATGGCGAGGAACGCAGATGCAGCGAGCATCTTGCGCACTGTGCCGCTTTGAGACGGATGCTTACGGATTTGAGAAGCCATAGTCGTTACTCGCATCATCATGACGATACCTCGCGCCGCAGCGCCTTCTTTCAGGGGCAGATGTGCGGCAAGGAGCAATTCGGATGCCAGTTGGAGGCAGCATCTCATCCAAGCCGGAAGGCCATGCATCGGTGAACTGCCCCGCGGTCACGCCATGAACGAGAAGACTTGTTATCCTCTGGCACCGCATGTGCATTTACCATCGCACGGTATGCTGAGGCGCTTGGCCATGCTGCTCCCGACGAGTAAAAGAGAACCGGTCGATGTCGCACGCGAATTATCATGAAGTCGTCGGCGCGAACGCTGCGGCGTGCGGGCGCCAACTGGGCCGCCTCTTCGGCGCGACTGTCCGCGAGTACATCGAGGACGAGGAAGGCTCGCGCCGCTGGCGCCGGCTCAAGGCCGACGCGGAGCGCTACCTTGCCGTGACTGCAAAATACTTCCCCACCTACGTCGAGGAACTCCAGGCCTACGCCGATGCGGCGGGCGTGGACTTGCTCGATCTGTGGACCATGGGCATCGGCGACGAACTCGACGACACCGAGAAATGCACGACCGTCGTAACCAACAACGGCCGCCTCATCGCGCACAACGAGGACTGGGACGCCGACGCTGTTGAGGACATCTGCATACTCAAGCGGACCTGCGGGGGCGTTACCACACTCGAGCTCTACTACTACGGCTGCCCGCTCGGCGGCACCGCATTGAGCATTTGCTCGCGCGGCTACGTCCAAGCCATCAACAGCCTTAACCACGTCGATCAGCGCGTAGGGATCCCGAAGATCGTCATCGCGCGACGCCTTTCAGAGCTTGCCGATACGGAGCGGGAGCTTGCCGGCGTGCTTGCCCTGCCGCGAGCTTCCGGCTTTGCGCACACACTGGTCGATCGTGGCGGGCGCACCACGGCCGTCGAGTGTTCAGCAAAGCGGCAGAGTATCCGCCAGCCGGCGCTGCCGTTCGTTCACACCAACCATATGCTCGATGCCGCTCTATGTGATGTGCAGGGCGAACTGGATGGCCGCAGCACGATCGATCGCTACAATGCAGCCTGCACACTTGCAGCTCCGATCATGGACCGAGCCGCACTCACCAAGCTCACCGGCGACAACAGGCGCGGCCCAGTCAATAGCGTGCTCAACGAGAATACCATCGCACGCGCAATCGTCGATCTCGACCGCCGTGTCGCCAGCTTCTGGCTTCGGCGCGAGCCCAGAAAGGGCTGGGTGGACTATCCGATCGATTTCATGTTTGCAGGTGATGCGCGCGCCATATCCTGATCATCTCGCCGCAAGAGAAACGGGGAAGTGAAGGTTTTGGGGACATCACTGAGAAGCGGCCGCGGCGCTGTGCTCGCAGCCGCGTTTCTGCTCACGCTCGCGCTTGCCGCATATTGGTACATCGCGATCCTGAAACCTTACACCACAGAGAACATGACCTTCGGCACCAACGTCGTCGCGGGAACCAGCAACGACGAGCCGATCAACGTCAAGGCGACGCTCTATATCCCCAAGAACGCACAGTTCCCGCTTTCCGCGGTGATCATCATGCCGTCGAGCAGCGGCGTCGAGGAGGTACGCGAAGTCTATTACGCAGAGCAGTTGACCAGGACCGGCATCGCCGCACTTGTCGTCGACAGCTTCTCCGCCCGCGGGCTTGCCGATTCCGTCTACGACCAGAGCGCGATCGATGTCTGGGATATGGAGAACGATGCCATAGCGGCGCTTGGAAAACTCGCCAAGGATCCACGCTTCAAAAGCGACCGCATTGGGATCCTGGGCGTTTCCAAGGGTGGCACGACCGCCATGAACAATGCTTTCACGGTTCGACGGCGCTGGATGGGCGTTCGCGACATCGCGTTCGCCGCACACGTTGCCATATCGCCCGACTGTACCTGGGTGACGCGCCGGGCCAACACGACCGGCGCGCCGATCATGTTTCTACTGGCCGAGCTCGATGACCAAACGCCGGCCCCGCCTTGCCTCGAACTTGCCGGCCGTATGCAGAGAACAGGCAACGCTCAGGTGGAAACGAAGATCTACAAAGGCGCGCACCACGCCTGGGAGGAACTCGGCTGGCGCCCTCTGCATGACGCTCGCGCCGAGAACTATGCGCAATGTCGCGTCTGGGTCGAGGACGATGGCCGAATGATCTCAGCGGAAACGGGAGAGGTCGTCCCGGAAGATGACTGGCACGGATGGGCCAAGAACAACTGCATGACAGTTGGCGCCACATGCTGCGGCGGAACAAAACGAAACAGGAATGCCGCAACGAAGGACATTGTCGACTTCCTGCGCAGGCACGGCTTCTAGCTGGGGAGAGTCAACTAGATGACCGTACCTGCGCCATTCCGATCACTCTGCGGCGACGCTCGCCGGCCTCAGGATACCGAGACGCTGGAGAATGGCCTCGCGGCCGCCCGGAGCGCGCCATTCCGCTCGTGCACCGGCGTCGAGTTCGCGAAGCGGATCGAAGTGGTAGAACATGCGGTTCGGATCAACCGAAGGTGAGCGGAAGCCGCTGATGCCGTACTTGTCGTCCCGATACTCGTAGCTGTGCACGTCGCGCTTGCCGCCGCCACCTGGTGCGTCGACGATGAAGAGCGGCGTGTTGAAGCCGGCGGTTGCGCCGCGGACCTCGCGCTCGAGCCGCTGCATTTCCGGCACGCGCACGCGGAAGTGTTCCGTTCCGAGAACCATGTCACACGAATAGACATAGTAGGGCTGGATATTCACGCGCCCGAGCTTCTTCGTGAGCTCGATCAGCGTCTGGGGATCATCATTGACGCCGCGCAGAAGAACGGCCTGATTGCGGACGTGAATGCCCTCCGAGAACAGACGGCGCATGGCCTTCTCCACCAGCGGCGTGACCTCGCGCGGATGATTGAAGTGCGTGTGCACGAAGACGCTCTTGAACATCTGGCGACCGCGCTGCGCGACTTCCACGATCGCCGAGAACCATGCCTCGTCCGACAGGAACTTCATCGGCAGCACAGATACCGACTTGGTCGCGAACCGTATGCGCCGTACGTGCTCGATCTCCAGGAGGGCATGACCGAGCGCCTTGATGTTCGCCGGCTTCAGTCGCGCAATGTCTCCGCCTGAGACAACGACGTCTTCGATGGTCGGATTGGAACGAATGTATTCGAGAGCCGCTGTCCAGCCATTTGCGCTCGTGACGTTGTCCTTGCGGACTGTCTCGGTGTCCTGGCCGACGGCGTAGCTGCGCGTGCAGTACTGGCAGTAGACGGGGCAGACAGAGGTGACGAGGAACAGCACCTTGTCGGGATAGCGATGAACGAGGTTGGGCGCCGGCGACGTGTTGCGCTCCTCGAGCGAGTCGACCGACATGCACGGATGATCGGGTTCGATCTCGGAAAGCATCGGCAGGAACTGGCGGCGAATAGGGTCTGTTTCGGCGTTCCGCCAGTCGATCAGGTCCATCATGTATGGATTGAGACGGATCGACATGCCGGACTTCTTCAGGCCCTCGCGAATGTCGCTCAGGACGCTGGCCGGCGCAGTATCGCGCAGAACGGTCTCCAGCTGCTCGACGCGGATGACCGAGTTCTTGTCCTGCCAATTGTGGTTAAGAAAATCCTCTTGCGAGTTCGATGCATAGAGGCCTGCCGAACGATCGAACCCAAGGTAGTCCATGAAGGACATGACGCCACTCCGTACCAAATGCGAACACGTGGTATCGAGTTCGCAATTCGCGGGCCGACTTGTGCGTCAACGTGCCAGCATCTCACTCTTAGTTAATTGATCGGCATGATTTCGGGCCCCTCGGGCCTCCGGCCGCACATGGCGGCACAAACCTTGCGTCCCAGGCATTAAACGCGCGCATCGCGAACCTGGACAACGCATGAATACAGTCTCAAAAACTCGCATCGAGCTTGCTTTGGCTCCGAGTGCGAGAAGCAAAACCCTCGCCGCTGGCAACGCCGCCGTCGCATGCGTGCCGCTCGACCTCTACGAGCGATCCGGCGCGCTTGGCCGGACCGCTCTGGAAGGATCGAGCGCGCCAGCGAAGCCCTCGACCCCACATTGCCTTCACGAAATCTTCGAGCTGCAGGCCGATCTGACGCCATATGCGGTTGCACTGGAGTGCGGCGACCGCACGTACAGCTATCTGGACGTCGATACCGAGGCCAACAAGTTCGCGCGCTATCTGAGCTCGCGCAGCATCGGTGTCGGGTCCTTTGTCGGGATCACCCTCGATCGCTCCGAGTGGCCTGTGATTGCGCTTCTCGGAATTCTCAAGTCCGGCGCGGCCTACGTCCCCATCGAGCCCTCGCTTCCGAATGACCGCATTCGCTACATCGCCGAAGCCGCTGGCCTCGCCGCCGTCGTTTCCGATACCGCCTATGAAGCGCGTCTGCGCGAGGTCACCGGAGCCGAGGTCGTCACCATCGGCGACTATCATGCGCACTCGGATGCCATAGCCGGACACCGCCTGTCCCAAATCGAGACGGGCGTTCATCCCGCGGACATTTCGTACGTGCTCTTCACGTCCGGCACGACCGGGCGCCCCAAGGGCGTCGTCGCGGAGCATCGCAACGTCGTGCACTTCGTCGGCGCCTTCAACGACGTGTGCGACACGACAGCTGCGGATCGCGTCCTTCAAGGTTTCTCGCTCGGCTTCGATGGTTCTGTCGAAGAAATCTGGATGGCGTTCTCCAACGGTGCCACGCTCGTCTGCGGTGAGGCGACGACGCCGCGCTTCGGGGCCGATCTCGCGACCTTCCTTGAGGAGAAGCAGATCACCTTTCTTTCGACGGTCCCGACCCTGCTGTCGACTCTCCCGCGCGACATCGCTTCGCTGCGGCAGCTCGTCGTGAGCGGTGAGGCCTGTCACATCGACCTCGTCAATCGCTGGGCGCGTCCCGGCCGCAAGATGCTGAACGTGTACGGTCCGACCGAAGCGACCGTTAACACGACAGCGGCCATCCTTCAGGCGGGTGTGCCGGTCACGATCGGGCGGCCACTGCGCGGCTATGACATCCACATCCTCGATGCCGACCTGCGTCCCGTGCCGAGAGGCGAGAAGGGCGAGCTTTACATCGGCGGCCCGGGCATCTCGCGCGGCTATCTCGGCCAGGCCGAGCTGACCGCGCGCAGCTATATCGATTGGATACTGCCCGACGACATGGGCGCGCCGCAGCGCTTGTACAAAGCCGGCGATCTCGTTCGCTGGAATGAAGACGGCGAGCTGGAATTCTTCGGCCGCATCGATAGCCAGGTCAAGATCCGCGGCTTCCGCGTCGAGCTTTCCGAGATCGAGGCCATTCTGCTTGAGCAGCCCGAAATCTCGGCTGCCGTCGTAACGGTGCACGAGGAGAACGACCTCCAGCATCTGGCGGCCTATATCCTGCGAACCGACGATCGCGAGATCGATCGCACGCGCGTATTGGTCATCCTGCGTGATCGGTTGCCGACCTACATGGTGCCGAGCTACCTCGACGTCCTCGAGACATTCCCGAGGCTCGCGAGCGGCAAGGTCAATCGCGGCGAACTACCCGCACCGAAGCATCTGCTCGTCAATGAGGACGCCGGGGCGGCCGCAAGCATGACGCCGCTCGAGGCGCGTGTTGCTGGCGTGTGGGCGAAGCAGCTCGGCCTCGCCAGCGTCGGTCCCGACCAGAATTTCTTCTCGGACCTCGGCGGCCATTCGCTCATGGCTGCCGGTCTCGCCAACGCCCTGCGTGCCGAATTCGGCACGAATGTCCCCGTACGCGACATCTACAGCTACCCAACTGTTCGGGAACTCGCCGCGCGTCTGGATGAAGCACCCGCTCGCGCGCCGGCCGACACCGCGGACGAAGCTGCCGTCGCCGTTGTTGCGCCGAAGCGCCCCTGGTACACGCCCACGCTCCAGTTCATCTACCTGCTGTCGGTCATGCCTGTTCTGGCACTACCGGCGGTGTATGTGTTGCCGCTCGCCATCGACGCACTCCAGCGGCGCGCCTCTCTCGTCGAGCTCGCCATGCTCGGTCTTGGCGTCGCCATCGCAACCTGGGCATCGCTCATCGTTCTTGCCGTCGTTGCCAAGTGGGTCATTATCGGTCGCTATCGACCGGGCCACTATCCCATGTGGGGCAGCTATTATATCCGCTGGTGGATCGTCTCGCGCCTCCAGCATCTGAGCCACATCTCGGCCTTCGATGGCACACCGATCGCGCCGCTCATCTGGCGCGTCATGGGCGCGAAGGTCGGCAAGCGCTGCATTTTGAATGCGTCCTTGATCTATGCCTGGGACTGCGTGCGCCTCGGCGATGACGTCAGCATCGGCACGGACACCCAGCTACCGGGCTTCCGCATCGAGCGCGGCGAGATGATCATCGGCACCATCGATGTCGGTAACCGCTGCTTCGTCGGCTGCCACTCGGTGCTCGGCTTGAATGTCCGCATGGGCGACGATTCGAAGCTTGACGATCAGTCCCTGCTGCCGGACGGCACCGAGATGCCGAGCCGCGCGGCCTACCGTGGCTCGCCCGCAGCGCCCTCCGAAGTTATCGTGCCCG
The DNA here is from genome assembly GCA_023410905.1 of Pseudomonadota bacterium. Classification (GTDB taxonomy): domain Bacteria; phylum Pseudomonadota; class Alphaproteobacteria; order Rhizobiales; family Hyphomicrobiaceae. Next base: position 7,862 of record JAEYPL010000203.1, on the reverse strand, counting down.
TCGGCGCGCCCGTGAAGTTCGGCTTCCTGCGGCTCGCTACCTTCGCGCTGCTCCAGATCGTGCTCGGACCTGCGATCGTACTGCTTACACTAGCACCGCTGGCCATTGGTGCCTGGCTCGCCGCCACACTCGCGATCAGCACCAGCGTCTCGGTGTGGGTGCCGGCGTTCGTGGCGCTCGTGCCCGTGACCTTCCTCGCCTTCGCGATCTGGGCCGCGGTCTGCAAGCGCATAGTTCATCCGCGCCCGCGCATCGGCGTGTTCCAGATCTACTCTTGGAAGTATCTCCAGCACTGGCTCGCAGGCCTCGTGATGCAGGTCGTCAAGACGATCGGGCGTCCCGTCTTCACAACCGTCTATCTGCCGTCCTGGATGCGCCTTCTCGGCGCACGCCTCGGCCGTCACACGGAAATGTCGACCGTATGGCGCATCGATCCCGACATGGTGACCGCAGGCGACGGCGTCTTCTTCGCCGATGGCTGCCTGATCGGAAGCTCGCGTTCGTATCTCGGCCGCTTCACTGTCGCTCGCAACGAGATCGGCCATGGCTCGTTCATCGGCAACAGCGCTATTCTTCCGTCCGGATCCAGAGTCGGGAACAACTGCCTTCTCGGCGTTCTGTCCACACCACCCAAGGCCGGATCGCGCATTCCAGACAACACGGATTGGCTCGGCTCGCCGGGCTTCCGCTTGCCAAATCGTCAGAAGGTGGGCGGGTTCGATGCGCGCGTCACGTACACACCTTCGATCGGCCTCTACATTCAGCGCGCCGTGATCGACAGCTTGCGCGTGCTCATCCCGGGCTACGTGCTTGGCGGCATCGGTATCGTTTCGCTGCTTACGATCCTCGCCGTCTACGAAGAGTACGGGGCCAGCGGCGCCTACACGGCCATGCTGCTGCTGACCTGGTGCGCCGTTATCACGTGTCTCAGCACGGTGATCGGCATGAAGTGGCTCATCATGGGGCGCTTCCGGCCGGTGATCGTGCCGTTGTGGAGCCGGTACGTGTGGTGGAATGAAATGGTCAACGGGCTCTATGAGAGTCTGATGGCGCCGCTCGTCACGAACTTCTTCGGGACGCCGGTGGCACCTGTTCTGCTGAGAACGCTCGGCTGCAAGGTCGGCAAGTACTGCTACATCGAATCCGCGCTCTACTCCGAGTTCGACCTCATCGAGATCGGCGATCACGTTGCGCTGAACGCAGGCGCCATCGTGCAGAACCACCTCTTCGAGGATCGCGTGATGAAATCATCGATGCTGCGCATTGCCGACGGCAGCACGGTCGGCAACATGAGCGTCGTCCTCTATGACACTGTCATGGAGCAGAACGCGACACTGCGTCCCCTCTCGCTGCTCATGAAGGGCGAGAGAATGCCGGCCGGCCGCCAGTGGCAGGGAAGCCCGACCGTCGAAGTCTGAGGAAGGCTCCAGCCTTCCTCTCCAGGGCGCGCGCCCCTATAGTGAAGCATCCGTTGGCCGCGCGCTCCTGAACGGACGCGCGCGGCGCGGAAATGCGCGCCGAGCTTGTGGTCCACAATGGGCAATTCACCGGAAAAGATTGTCATATGCGGCGCCGGATTGGCGGGCATATCCGCGGCCTATTACCTGGTCATGGAGCACGGCCAGCAGAATGTGGTCCTCGTCGAGCAGGGCAATCCTCTCTCGCTGACCTCGGACAAATCGACGGAAGCCTACCGCAATTGGTGGCCCGGCCCCGACAGGGCCATGACCGCCTTCATGAACCGCAGCATCGACCTCATGGAGGACATCGCGCGCGCGACGGACAACCGCATCAACATGAACCGTCGCGGCTACCTCTTCGCAACAGCCGACAAGAGCAAGATACCATTCCTCCAATCTGCCGCAGCCCTTGCCGAGGCTCGTGGCGGCGGTTCAGTGCGGCTGCATGAGAAAGCATCGAGCGCCTACACACCCTCCCCCGAGCACGGCTTCACGTTTCCTCTGACAGGCGCCGATGTCATCACGGACAGCAGCCTCATCCGACGGGAATTCCCCTTTCTTGCTCCCGAGACCGTCGCGGTCGTGCACGCGCGGCGCGCCGGCTGGCTGAGCGCCCAGCAGCTCGGCATGGTCATGCTCGAAGCGATCCGCGAGCGAGGCGTCAAGCTGCTGCGCGGTCAGCTCGTCGGCGTCGATACAGCGGGCGGTCGCGTGCGCTCGGTTCAAATCGAACAACAGGGCGAGCGACTTTCCGTGGAAGCAAGCCACCTCGTGCTCGCCGCAGGCCCGATGCTGAAGGATACAGCTCGCCTAATGGACGTCGATCTGCCGATCAGGGCCGAGCGACACTTCAAGGTCAGCTTCCCCGACCCGCTCGGCGCGATGCGGCAAGCCCCCATGTTGATCTGGCTCGATGAGCAGCGCCTTCCCTGGAGCGATGAGGAGCGCGCCGCGCTCGCCGAGGATCAAGAAACGCGATGGCTGACGGGAACATTTCCCTGGGGCGTACACGGGCGGCCGGAGGGCAGCGGCACGCATTCGTCTTTCGTCGTACTCTTCAATTACGATCATGCTCCCGGCGAGCCAATCTTCCCCTTGCCTGAGCCGCCGCACTACCCCGAGATCGCACTGCGCGGCATCGCCACCATGGTGCCGGGGCTGAAGGCTTACTTCGATGGAGCCGGGCGCCCCTTCGTAGATGGCGGCTACTATATCAGGACACGCGAGAACCGGCCGCTGATCGGACCGCTTCCTGTGGAAGGCACATACGTAACGGGTGCCTATTCAGGCTTCGGCGTGATGGCCGCGTGTGCCGGCGGCGACCTCATCGCTAGACACGTCACGCAAGGCGCGCTGCCTGATTATGCGGCGCCCTTTACCCTATCGCGCTACGAGAATGCGGATTACAGCGCGTTGCTCGATAAGTGGGGCGACGACGGTCAGCTTTGATGTGATGGCCCGGCACAGCCCTTGTCATCTCAGATAGCGCTATCACGCTTGACGCCGCGCGTCCGGCCTGCTGTAGAAGTAAATCCGCGGTACAAAACAAAAAAAGCCGCGAGCAGCTTGAGGGCGTTCAATCGCCCGCAGTCGGAGGGAACACGAGTGCCAGCCTTTAGGTTGATACCGCGGCATTGTCTGGCGTCGCGCCCATGCATTCCCTTTGATGTCCGTTCCGCTGACGAGCCTTCCACGCACTGGTGAAAGGCCCAGTAATGGATCAATCGACCGCTATCGAGACGGAAAGCCTGGTCAAGGACTTCAAAGGCTTTCGCGCTGTAGACAACGTTAACCTCAAGGTTCGGCGGGGGAGCATCCATGCCCTGATCGGTCCTAATGGGGCCGGCAAGACGACCTGCTTCAATCTCATCACCAAGTTTCTGCAGCCGACCTCGGGCCGCATTTTCCTGAACGGTCAGGATATCACCCGTCTGGCCCCTGCCAGCGTGGCGCGACTGGGCCTCGTTCGATCGTTCCAAATATCCGCCACCTTCCCGCACCTGACACTGCTCGAGAACGTGCGCATAGCGTTGCAGCGCCAGCTCGGCACGTCATTCCATTTCTGGCGCTCCGAGACGACGCTCGACCAGCTCAACGAGCGCGCCATGGAAATCCTGCAGGAGGTCGGGCTCGCGGGCTCCGAGTCCCTGGTTGCGGCCGAGCTGCCCTATGGACGCAAGCGCGTGCTGGAAATCGCGACGACCCTGGCGCTCGGGCCGGAAGTCATGCTGCTGGACGAGCCCATGGCCGGCATGGGACGCGAGGATATCGGGCGCATCTCACAACTTATCCGCAAGGTCGCGAAGTCGCGCACTGTCCTCATGGTCGAACACAATCTTTCGGTGGTCGCGGATCTCTCCGACACCATCACCGTCCTCGCCCGCGGCCGCGTCATCGCCGAAGGGCCGTACGCAACCGTGTCGCAGAACCCTCAGGTGATCGAGGCCTACATGGGAACGACCGACGCCGAAAGCTCGCCGGCACTTCGAGGTGCCCATGGCTGAGACTAGTCCGCTGCTCGACGTCCGCGATCTTCATGCCTGGTACGGCGAGAGTCACGTGCTGCACGGCATGACATTCTCTGTCCGCAAGGGCGAGGTGGTAACGCTCCTCGGCCGCAACGGCGTCGGCAAGACGACCACGATGCGCTCCGTGATGGGCATCGTTCAAAAGCGCACAGGCTCGGTGAGCTATGGCGGAACTGAAACCATCCGCCTTCCATCAAACCTCATTGCGCGCCTCGGCATCGGCTATTGCCCTGAAGAGCGCGGCATCTTCTCCAGCCTCAATGTCACGGAGAACCTCCTGCTCCCGCCGGCCGTCAAGGCGGGTGGCATGTCGCTCGATGAGGTGCACAAGCTCTTTCCGCAGCTCAAGGAGCGCGCGCGCAGCCAGGGTACAAAGCTATCGGGCGGCGAACAGCAGATGCTGGCCATCGCACGCATCCTGCGCACGGGCGCGGAGCTTCTGCTTCTGGACGAACCGACAGAAGGCCTCGCTCCCGTCATCGTTCAGCAGATCGGCGCTGTCATTCGCGATCTGAAGAAGCGCGGTCTCACCGTGCTTCTCGTGGAGCAGAACCTTCACTTCGCGGCCACCGTCGCTGATCGCCACTATGTGGTCGAGCACGGCACCGTCGTTGACGAATTCGAGAACAAGGATCTTGCGGCCAACCGCGAGCGTCTTGAAGCGCATCTTGGTGTGTGAATAAACGAAAGAACGGAGAGAAACATGCGTTGGAAGGCTTTGGCAGTCTCGGCAATGACGGCGTTCGCCGCGCCAGCCGCGATGGCGCAGATGAGCGACGGCGTAATCAAGATCGGCGTCATGAACGACCAGTCCGGCCTCTACGCGGACCTCTCGGGCCAGGGCTCGGTATGGGCGGCGCGCAAGGCAGTCGAGGACTACTGCAAGACCGCGAAGTGCGAAAAGATCGAGATCGTCTTCGCCGATCACCAGAACAAGCCGGACGTGGGCTCGACCACGGTCCGCCAGTGGTTTGACGTCGACAAGGTCGACGCGGTGGTCGACGTTCCGACATCGTCGGTCGCGCTTGCCGTACACAACATCACCAAAGAAAAAAACAAGGTCATGCTCAATTCCGGCGCCGCGTCGTCGGACCTGACGGGCAAGGCCTGCTCGCCCAACACCGTCCATTGGACGTATGACACGTGGGCCCTCGCGAACGGCACGGGCAACGCGATCGTCAAGACGGGCGGCGACACGTGGTTCTTCCTGACGGCCGATTATGCGTTCGGTCATGCGCTCGAGCGCGATACCGCGGCAGTGGTCGAGAAGAGCGGCGGCAAGGTCGTCGGTAAAGTGCGCCATCCGTTCCCGGGCCAGGACTTCTCGTCGTTCCTGCTGCAGGCACAGCAGTCCAAGGCGAAGATCATCGGCCTCGCCAATGCGGGCGGCGACACGACCAACTCCATCAAGCAGGCTGCTGAATTCGGCATCGTCCAGGCCGGACAGAAGCTCGCCGGTCTGCTCGTCTTCATCACGGACGTGCACGCACTCAGCCTGCAGACCGCTCAGGGCCTGATCCTCACGGAAGCCTGGTACTGGGATCAGACCGATGCCAACCGCGCTTTCGCGGCGGAGTTCGAGAAGGCCAACAAGGGCAACAAGCCGACGATGGTGCAGGCCGGCGTGTACTCCGCCGTCTTCCACTATCTCAAGGCCGTGCATGAGCTGAAGTCCGATGCCGATGGCGCCGCCGTCGTCGCAAAGATGAAGTCGATGCCGACCGACGACGCGCTCTTCGGTAAGGGCGAGATCCGCGCCGACGGCCGCAAGATCCATCCCATGCATCTCTTCGAGGTGAAGTCGCCGAAGGAGAGCAAGGGCCCATGGGACTACTACACGCTCCGCGCGACGATCCCCGCCGATCAGGCCTTCCGCCCGATCGACCAGGGTGATTGCCCGCTCGTGAAGAAGTAAGGCTATCGGGCGAGGCGGCACACACGTGCCGCCTCGTTTGTCTCGGGGCGGGAAGGGCGCATGTTCGACTTTATTTTCCAGTTCCTCGGAGTGTCGTCCCAGGCGCTGTTCGGCCAGCTTCTGATCGGCCTCATCAACGGGGCCTTTTACGCACTGCTGAGCCTCGGGCTTGCCGTGATCTTCGGCATGCTCAACGTCATCAATTTCACGCACGGCGCCCAGTACATGATGGGCGCGTTCGGCGCGTGGATGCTGTTGCACTACCTCGGCATCCCCTACTGGGGCGCGCTTATTCTCGTTCCGATCATCATCGGCGCATTCGGCATTCTGCTCGAGCGCCTGATGCTCTCGCGACTCTACCACCTCGATCATCTCTACGGCCTGCTGCTGACCTTCGGACTGGCGCTCATTCTCGAAGGCCTCTTCCGCAAGCAGTACGGCTCTTCGGGCCTGCCCTATAACAACCCGCTGCCCGGCGGCATCCATCTCGGCTTCATGTTCCTGCCCTGGTACCGCGGCTGGGTGGTCCTCATCTCGATCATCGTGTGCCTCGCGACGTGGTTCATGATCGAGAAGACAAAGCTCGGCAGTTATCTGCGCGCGGCAACCGAAAACCCGACGCTCGTTCGCGCCTTCGGCATCAACGTGCCGCGCATGATGACACTCACCTATGGCTTCGGTGTCGGCCTCGCCGCTCTCGCGGGCGTCCTCGCCGCGCCGATCTACTCGGTTAACCCGATCATGGGCTCGAACCTCATCATCGTCGTTTTCGCGGTGGTGGTGATCGGCGGCATGGGTTCGATCATGGGTTCCATCGTCACGGGTTTCGGCCTCGGCGTGATCGAAGGCCTCACGAAGGTCTTCTATCCGGAAGCCTCCAACACCGTGATCTTCATCATCATGGCCATTGTGCTGTTGATCAGGCCGGCAGGCCTTTTCGGTACGCCTCGCTGAGATTGCGCACATGAAAAACTACGACATGCCAATCTTCGCGGCGCTGATCGTCCTGCTGATCCTGGCACCGATGGCGATCTATCCCGTCTTCCTCATGAAGGTACTGTGCTTCGCGCTCTTCGCGCTCGCCTTCAACCTGCTCATCGGCTACGTCGGCTTGCTGTCCTTCGGGCACGCCATGTTCTTCGGCTTCTCGGCCTATATCTCGGCCTACACGGTCAAGGCATGGGGCTGGCCGACGGAGATCGGCATCATTGCGGGAACGGCCGTCGCAGCGCTTCTCGGCCTCGTCGCCGGCGCGCTCGCCATCCGCCGCCAGGGCATCTATTTCGCCATGGTCACGCTGGCGCTTGCGCAGATGGTGTTTTTCTTCTGCCTCCAGGCCCCCTTCACCGGCGGCGAGGACGGCATTCAGGCGGTGCCGCGCAGGCCGCTGCTCGGCTTCATCGATATCTCCAGCGACCTGAACTTCTACTACGTCGTGCTGGCGATCTTCGCGGCGGGCTTCCTGATCATCTACCGGACCATTCATTCGCCGTTCGGACAGGTGCTCAAGGCCATCCGTGAGAACGAAGCGCGTGCGATCTCGCTCGGCTATCACGTCGATCAGTACAAGCTGCTCGCGTTCGTTCTCTCGGCCACGCTGACTGGCCTTGCCGGCTCGACGAAAGCCATCGTGTTCCAGCTCGCCTCGCTCACGGACGTCGCATGGCAAATGTCGGGCGAGGCTGTGCTCATGACGCTGGTCGGTGGGATGGGCACCGTCTTCGGCCCGATTGTGGGCGCAGCCATCATCATTACGATGCAGAACTATCTCGCCGGTTTCGGCGAGTGGGTGCTCGTCATTCAGGGCGTGATCTTCGTCATCACGGTGCTGCTCTTCCGGCGTGGTGTCGTCGGCGAGATCGCCGCACTCGCGACACGCCTGACGCGCCGCACTGAGCCGAAAGCCTGAGCACATCCCCTTCGAATACAAAACGCCGGCCAGTGACTTCTGTCACTGGC
>JAEYPL010000142.1 GCA_023410905.1 Pseudomonadota bacterium | reverse complement strand
GGCCCTCGAAGCAAAAGGCGTGAAGCTCGGCAAAGGCGCCGTCCATCCTGGGGAGGCCACGCAGTGATCATCGAGCTTGGTCATTTCGCGCTGGTGCTAGCGCTGCTGGTCGCGATCTTCCAGATGGTCGTCCCGGCTTACGGCGCCCATGTACGCGACCCCCGCATGATGGCCGTCGCCGATCCGGCCGCCATGTGCCAGTTCGGTCTGTTGCTGGTCTCGTTCCTGGCGCTGATGCAAGCCTACGTGACGTCGGATTTCTCGGTCGCCAACGTCGCCGCCAATTCGCATTCGACCAAGCCGCTGCTTTATCGCATCTCGGGCGTGTGGGGGAACCACGAAGGCTCCATGCTGCTCTGGGTGCTCATTCTCGCGCTCTTCGGCGCGGCGGTTGCAGCCTTCGGCTCGAACCTGCCGACGACACTGCGCGCGAACGTGCTGAGTGTGCAGTCCTCGATCGCGCTCGCCTTCCTGCTCTTCATCCTGCTCACGTCGAACCCGTTCGATAGGCTCGATCCCGTGCCCGCAGAAGGTCGTGGGCTCAATCCCATTCTGCAGGATCCCGCGCTCGCCTTTCACCCGCCGTTCCTCTACGCGGGCTATGTCGGCTTCTCCATGGCATACTCGTTCGCTATCGCGGGCCTCATAGAGGGCCGCACGGATGCCGCCTGGGCGCGCTGGGTGAGGCCGTGGACGCTGGCTGCCTGGATGTTTCTGACGGTCGGCATTTCCATGGGCTCGTGGTGGGCCTACTACGAGCTCGGCTGGGGCGGCTGGTGGTTCTGGGATCCGGTCGAGAACGCATCCTTCATGCCGTGGCTCGCGGGTACCGCGCTCCTGCACTCCGCCGTCGTCATGGAGAAGCGCGAGGCCCTGAAAGTCTGGACGATCCTGCTCGCGATCCTGACGTTCTCGCTCTCGCTCATGGGTGCCTTCCTCGTGCGCTCGGGCGTGCTCTCGTCGGTGCACGCCTTTGCCGTCGATCCCAAGCGCGGCGTGTTCATTCTCGCGATCATGATGTTCTTCATCGGCGGCGGGCTCATGCTCTACGCCTGGCGCGCGCCGAGCCTCAGACAGGGCGGCATCTTCGCGCCCTTGAGCCGCGAGGGTGGCCTTGTCCTTAACAACGTGCTGCTCACGACCGCGACCGGCACGGTCCTCGTCGGCACGCTCTATCCGCTCGCGCTCGAATCCATCAACGGCGCCAAGATCTCCGTCGGCGCGCCCTACTTCAACGCGACGTTCGTGCCGCTCATGGTGCCGTTGTTGCTTGCATTGCCCTTCGGACCGCTGCTCGGCTGGAAGCGCGGCGATGTCGCTGCCGCCATGCAGCGTCTGATGATCGCCGGTCTCATCTCGATCGCGTCCATCGCCGTCGTGTTCGCGATCATGCAGCGGGGACCCTGGCTCGCGCCCTTTGCGATGGCGCTCGGCGTCTGGGTGATCGGCGGTGCCATCAGCGAGCTTCTGTTCCGCGCCAAGGCCGGGCAAGCCGATCGCGGCGAAGTCTTGCGCCGCCTCAGGAACCTGCCGCGCTCGGTGTACGGCACGGCGATCGCGCATGCCGGCGTCGGCGTCATGGTCATCGGTATCACCGCGACGAGCGCCTGGCAGAGCGAAACCATCCTCACCATGCGTCCCGGCCAGACGGCGCATATGGCCGGCTACGACATCACCTTTACGGGCGTTGCGCCGCGCGAGGGGCCGAACTACCGCGAAGTCATCGGCCTCATGCAGGTTTCGCGCGGTGGGATACGCATCACCGAGCTCGCGCCGTCCAAACGCCAATACAACGCGCCAGCCCAGGCGACGAGCGAAGCGGGCATCCACGTCGCGCTCGCGGGTGATCTCTATGTCGTGCTCGGTGATGAAGCCGGTGACGGCGCCTGGTCCGTGCGCCTCTACTTCAATCCGCTCGTGCGCCTCATCTGGCTCGGCACCATCATCATGTTCATCGGCGGCGCCTTCTCGCTGAGCGACCGGCGTCTGCGGGTCGGTGCGCCGCGCCGATCGCGGCGGCGGATGCCCGCACCAGTCCCGGCGGAGTAGGGCGCCATGAGAACGCTCATTTACGCCGTGCTGCTTGCGATGACCCTCCTGCTACCGGGTGCCGCGCTCGCCGTGAAGCCCAATGAAGTGCTCGCCGATCCTGCGCTCGAGGCGCGGGCCCGCGCGCTATCGCTGAACCTGCGCTGTCTCGTCTGCCAGAACCAGTCGATCGACGATTCCGATGCGCCGCTCGCCCAGGATCTGCGCCTGCTCGTACGCGAGCGTCTCGTCGCCGGCGACAGCGACCAGGAGGTCACGCGCTTCCTCGTCGCGCGCTATGGCGAGTTCGTACTTCTGCGCCCGCCGCTCGGCATGCACACGCTGCTTCTCTGGCTGACGCCGCTTCTGTTGCTCGCGGGCGCGGCTGCCGGCATTGGCTGGCGGCTCATGGCTGCGCGCGCGCGGACACCCGCCCCCGCACCCCTCAGCCCCGATGAGCAACACCGCCTCAAGGACATGCTGGAGGCGTCGCAGCACGAGAAATGAACGATAATTCGGCTCTTTGACGGGGCCTGGATTGCAAATATTGCGACTTGCGAATATTAATTGCGCAGGGCCGGGCGATCCGGCGGCTGCGAGAAGGCATCAGGGATCATGTCCATGGACGCGCTCGCCAAGGCGACGCGGGAGGGCGACGACGAACTGCCCGCCGGCGAGGTGCTGAGCTCCATGCGCTGGGCCGCCGAGGAGGCAGCCGGCGTGCTGCGCTCGATCGGCAGCCCCTATCGTCTGATGATCCTCTGCCTGCTCGTCGAGCGTGAGAAGACCGTCACCGAGATCTGCGACGCCATCGGCGCACGCCAGAGCCTTACCTCGCAGCACCTGACGCGCCTGCGTCTCGACGGACTCGTGAAGGCCGAACGGCGCGGCCACTTCGCCTACTATTCGCTGACGGATACAGTGGCGAAGGAGATCGTCGCCACGCTCTACCGCCACTACTGCGCCAAGGGCATGCTGCCGGAGAAGGAATGAGGACCACGGTGCGAAAACCCAGTGGCCTCCGCCTTGCTGCCGGTGCGCTCGGCTTGGTGCTTGCCGCGCCGGCAGTCGCCAGCGACGCAAAAAAGCTCGCCTACGGGCGCCATCTCTCCGGCGAGTGCAGCGCCTGCCATCGCGTCGACGGCACCGACAACGGCATCCCGTCGATCACCGGCTGGGATCCTGAAGAATTCGTCGCGACGATGATCTTCTACCGCAATGGCGAGCGCAACAACCCCGCCATGGTCTCCGTCGCGCAATCTCTCGACGAGCCGGACTACGCGGCGCTGGCCGTGTACTACGGCTCACTTCCCAAAGCCTCACGCGGGAAGAAGTAGCGGGAGCGCCGACCGGCACTCCCGCCCGTCGCGGCTCAGCCCTTCACACCCGCATCCGCGAGCTTGCCGCCGGACGCCGCGAGCTTCTCGATGAGCGGCGCGATGGCCCAGCGTTTGCCGTGGCGCGCCTCGTAGGCTTTGATCTTATCGGCGACTTTCGCGAGCCCCTGCTCCTCGATCTGCCACATGGGACCGCCGCGCCAGCCCGGGAAGCCATAGCCATTGAGGTAGATCGTATCGATATCGGAGGCGCGCATGGCGATGCCTTCGTCGAGGATCTTCGCGCCTTCGTTCGCGAGCTGCAGCAGGCAGCGCTCGACGATTTCGTCCGCGCCCGGCTTGCGATTGGAGAGACCCTGCGCGGCGGCTTCCTTCGCGAACATCTCCTCGATCTTGGGATCGCTCTGGCGCTTGCGATCGGCGCCGTACGTGTAATAACCCGCGCCCGTCTTCTGGCCGTGGCGGCCCATTTCCACGATCGCATCGGTCACGCGATAGAGCTTTGCGCGCTCCGGCGTCAGCTCGTGCTCCTGGCGAATGCGATAGCCGACATCGAGGCCCGCCATATCCATCATGGCGAGCGGTCCCATGGCGAGACCCCAGGCTTCCAACGCACCGTCGATGTCGGCGGGCGTTGCACCTTCGAGCAGCATGGCCTGTGCTTCTTCGAGATAGGCCTCGACCATGCGATTGCCGATGAAGCCGAAGCACACGCCCGAGACGACGCCGACCTTGCCGATGCGCCGCGCGACAGCCATGGCCGTTGCGAGCGTGTCCTTCGCCGTCGCCTTGCCGCGCACGACTTCGAGCAGCCGCATGATGTTGGCCGGTGAGAAGAAGTGCATCCCCACCACGTCTTGCGGCCGCTTGGTCGCCGACGCGATCTCGTCCACGTCGAGCGTCGAGGTGTTGCTCGCCAGCACGGCGCCCGGCTTGGCGACGGCATCGAGCTTTGCGAAGATCTCCTTCTTGAGCGCCATGTTCTCGAATACGGCCTCGATGATCAGGTCCGCGTTCACGAGCGCCTTGATATCGAGCGCCGTCGTAAGATTGGCGATCCGCTTCTGGCCGTCGTCAGCGGAGAGGCGTCCGCGCTGGACATTGCTCTCGATGGTCTCGCGCACGCGCTTGGCACCACGATCGAGCGCTTCCTGATTGGCTTCGACGATCGTGACCGGAAAGCCCGCATTGAGAAACGCGAGGCCGATGCCCGTCCCCATGGTGCCGGCGCCGAGAATGCCGACAGTCTTGACGTCGCGCGGCGTGACGTCCTTGCCAATGTCGGGAATGTTCGCGGCCTGACGCTCGGCGAAGAAGGCATATTGCAGCGCTCGCGCGTAGGGTTTGCCGGCAAGCTCCAGGAACAGCTCACGCTCGCGCGCGACGCCGGCCTTGTAGTCCGAGCCGATCGCTGCTTCGACAGCGGCAATGCAGTTCTTCGCGGCCATGGGCCCGGAAGGATGACGCGCGATGGATGCGCGCTTCTGCGCGAATAGATCTGCCGGTACGCTCGCGGGATCGATGCGCGTTGCACTGCCCGGGCGCGGCCCCTTGCCGGCCGCGACGAGCTCACGGGCGAAGGCGATCGCGCCCTCGATGACATCACCTTCCACCAGCCGATCGACGAGGCCGACCTTCGCGGCCTTCTCAGCATTAATGGGATTGCCCGAGGTGATCATGTCGAGTGCTGCTTCGACGCCGATGATGCGCGGCAGGCGCTGCGTCCCGCCCGCGCCCGGCAGAATGCCGATCTTGACCTCGGGGAGGCCGAGCTGGTTCGCCGCCTTGTTCGCCACGCGATAGTGACAGCCGAGCGCGACTTCCAATCCGCCGCCGAGCGCGAGACCGTTCAGCGCCGCGACCACGGGCTTCGGCGACGCCTCCATGTTATCGATCACTTCCCCGAGGCCCGGCGGCTTTGGACCCGAGCGGAACTCGGTGATGTCGGCGCCGGCCGAGAAGGCGCGCCCATCGCCGGTAACCACAATCGCCTTGATGGCCGGATCGGCATTGGCGGCGGCAATGCCGTCCTGGATACCCTGCCGAACGCCCTGCGCGAGCGCGTTGACCGGCGGATGCGAGAGGCGGATAACGGCGATGTCGCCCGACTTGGTCAGAGTAGCCGTGGCCATGGGATTTCCTCCTGCTGGATGCCGGGCGCGGCTGCTCGCGCACGCGACTTTCGGGCCGCTTGGATTTGCACGCGGCGGCGTCTAACCTTGGCGCATAACAAATCCGGGAGACGCGCGCCATGCTCAAGGGGCAGATGATGGACCAGCCGTTGCTGGTCTCGAGGCTGATCGACTTCGCCGCCGAGGTGCACGGGCCGGCGACGATCGTCACATCGACGGTCGAAGGCGGCCTCCATCGCTACACCTTTGCCCAGGCGCGTCCGCGCATCGCCAAGCTCGCCAATGCGCTCCTCGCACTCGGCGTGAAGCCGGGTGACCGGGTGGCAACGCTCGCGTGGAACACGTACCGGCATTTTGAACTCTACTACGCGATCTCGGGTATCGGCGCGGTCTGTCATACGATCAATCCGCGCCTTGCGCCCGATCAGATGAGCTACATCGTCAATCATGCGCAGGACAAGCACCTTTTCTTCGACCTGACTTTCGCACCGCTGATCGCCAAGCTGGCCCCGGCTTTCCGCCCCATCCAGGGCTATTTTGCCATGACCGACCGGGCGCACATGCCGGCCGAGGCGCCGGTCGCGAACCTGCAATGCTACGAGGAGCTTCTCGAAAGCGGCGCACCCGAAATCGAATGGCCGGAGATGGACGAGCACGCGGCCTGCGCGCTCTGCTACACCTCGGGCACGACGGGCGATCCCAAGGGCTCGCTCTATTCGAACCGTTCGACGGTACTGCACACGCTCTTCACGCTCGCCTGTGTGAGCTCGCCCTTCGGCGTCGACAAGCCGGTGCTGCCGGTCGTCCCGCTCTTCCATGCCAATGCGTGGGGATTGCCCTATGCCGCGGCCATCTCCGGCACGCCGATTGTGTTCCCAGGACCGCGGCTCGATGGTGCGAGCCTCTTTGATCTCATGGAAAGCGAGAACGTCTATTCCTCGTGGGGCGTGCCGACCGTATGGCTCGGCCTCATTGCCGAGATGAAACAGCGCGGGCGCAAGCCACGCAATCTCACCCAGGTTATCGTTGGCGGATCGGCACCGCCGCCTGCCATGATCGAGACCTTCGAGCGCGACTTCGACATCCGCGTCCTGCACGGCTGGGGCATGACGGAGATGAGCCCGATCGGCACATTCACGCCGCAGCGCGCCAACGATCCGTCGCTCTCGATCGACGAACGCATCCGCGTGAAGTCCGTGCAGGGCCAGCGTATGTTCGGCGTGGATCTCAAGATCGTCGACGAGGACGGCAAGCGCCTGCCCCATGACGGCAAGGCCAGTGGCGAGCTGTTCGTGCGCGGCAATGCTATCGTGAACGGCTACTTCAACAACGAGGCTGCGACGGCAGCGGCACTCGACAAGGACGGCTGGTTCGGAACAGGCGATGTCGCGCGCATCAGCCCGAACGGTTTTCTCTCGGTCGTCGATCGCACCAAGGACATGGTGAAATCGGGCGGCGAGTGGATCAGCTCGATCGATGTCGAGAATACGGTCATGAGCTGCCCCGGTGTCGCAAACGCGGCCGTGATCGGTGTGCCGCATCCGAAATGGACGGAGCGGCCACTGTTGGTGGTCGTGAAGCAGCCTGGTGCCGACGTCACCAAAGAGCGCGTGCTCGCGCACGTCGCGAGCAAGCTCGCGACGTGGCAGGTGCCGGATGATGTGATCTTCGCGGAGGCGCTGCCCATGACGGCGACGGGCAAGGTCTCGAAGCGCGAACTGAGGGCGACATACGGCGCGCACATTCTGCCGGGCGAGTGATGCTCGCGCCTGCGG
>JAEYPL010000054.1 GCA_023410905.1 Pseudomonadota bacterium | reverse complement strand
AGCCGATCTTCTGCGTCGCGTGCGCGCGATCCATGAGAAACGCGCACGGGCCGGTTTCCGTCATGCCCATGCCATTGCAGATGACGGCGCCCTTATCGAGAAAAGCGCGGATCAGATTGTCCGGGAGTGTCGCGCCGCCCGAACCCCAATGTCGAATACGTTTGAGATCCAGCGCCTCGAAGCGCGGGTGCAGGCTCAGGGCTTGATAGATCGCGGGCACGCCGAAGAAGACGCTGACCGCACCGCTTTCGATGAGCTCGATTGCAGGATCGACGTCGAATTTTGCCAGTACGTGGCTCGTGCCGCCCGCAATGAAGACTGGGAGCGCGTGCAGATTGATGCCGGCAGTATGGAACAGCGGCAGATAGTTCACGGTGCCGTCTTGCGGGCCGATGCCTGTGGCCTGCTGCACGTTGATCGCATTGGCGAGCGCCATGCCGGTCGTCTGGATCACGGCCTTGGGCTTGCCGGTCGTGCCGGATGTGTAGAGCAGGTACCAGACGCGATCCGAGGGCCATGCCGTTTCGCGATTGGGTCGCGCGGCGGCGTGCGCCGCCAGCTTCTCGCAGGCATCGAAGGTGAGTCGTTCGATGGCGGCCTCTTGCGCAATGACCTCGGCGAGCGACGCCGTCGCCTCGTCATGCAGCAGGAGGCGCGCACCGCAGTCCGCAAGGATCGGCCTCAACTCGCTCGCCGTCTGGCGCCAATTGAGCGGCACGAGAATGAGAGCCGCTTTTGCGGCCGCGAAGAGCAGCGCGAAGAAGATGAATGTGTTGTGGTTCAGCGTGGCGACGCGATCGCCGGCCGCGAGACCACGCGCCTCCAGCATTGAGGCGAGACGCTCGGAAAGCGCGTCGATCTCGCGGAAAGTCCAGATGTGGCCTGTGGCAACGTCTCTGAAGGCAATCGCTTCAGGCGTCAGCAGGGCGCGCTGGCGGGCGAAATCGAAAATAGTGCGCATGAAGTTCTCCGCCGGGGCATTACGCGAGAGCGCACGTCACTCTCGCGGGCGTGGCTCGAGGCCCTTGGCAATGAGCTCGAAGGCCGCGTCCGACACGCGGTCGAGCTTAGCCTTACCGTCCCACAGCGCATAGCGCATTCCGACCATATCGCTGAGCCCCATGAGTGCCCAGGCCCGGACTTCGGCATCACCTTTGGAAATCTCTCCGCGCCGCACCGCCGTCTTGAGAGCTGCGCCGTAGCTTTTCGCAAAGTCGTCATAGTAGCGGCGGTAGACGCCCGGATCGACGAACTGCGCCTCTGCGACGACGCGATAGAGATTCGGATTGGCGCGCACGAACTCGAGGAACGCGCGCAGGCCCCGCCGCTCGGCTTCCAACCGGTCGGGCGCGTCCACGATCGAGAGCGTGAGATGGCGCCGCAATCGCCGGCCCATGCGCAAGACCAGCTCGCGCATCACGTCCTCTTTCGTGCGGAAGTAGAGATAGAACGTGCCTTGCCCCACCTTGGCCTGCGCCGTGATCGTGCTGATCGACGCCTCGGCAAAACCGCGCCCGCCGATCTCGATTTCGGCCGCGTCGAGAATGCGCTCGCGCGTGCGCTGGCCACGCTTCGTCTTGGGCGTCGGGAGTGTCGGCGATGGATCGGGTTCTGACATCAGCAGCTTGGCGGTTTCTTGCCGTGGCGCGTGCGGTCGCGTCTTGACGGCTTCCTATTGGATAGCTAGCCTAACATGAAACCTGACTCAAGTGTCATGTTCAGGCTCAAGTATGGGAGGAAATCATGTTGAGGAAGTCCCGACAGGCACGGCGGATGGGGACGGGATTGGCGGCATTGCTGGCTGCTCCGGCATTCATGCTGGCGGCACCGGCGGCACCGGCGGCAAGCGCCAAGGACATCAAGATCTGCCTCATTGCCGGCAAAACGGGTCCGCTCGAGGCCTATGCCAAGCAGACTGAGGTCGGTTTCATGATGGGCCTCGAATATCTCACGAAAGGCACCATGCAGGTTGGTGCCGACAAGCTTCAGGTCATCATCAAGGACGACCAGCTCAAGCCCGATCGCGGCAAGACTCTACTCGAGGAATGCTATAGCGACGACAAGGTCGACATCGCCGTCGGTACGACGGGTTCGCCGGTCGCGCTCGCGATGCTGCCGGTCGCCGAGGAATTCAAGAAAGTGCTGATCGTCGAACCCGCCGTGGCCGACTCGATCACCGGCGCCAAGTGGAACCGCTACATTTTCCGCACGGGCCGCTCGTCCTATCAGGATGCGCTCGCCGCTGCCGCGACCGTGCCTGAGAACGAGGATGTCGCCATCGGCATGATGGGCCTCGACACGGCTTTCGGTCGCGATGGCGTCAAGGCCTACAAGGAAGCGCTGACCGCGCTGCGTCCGCGCGCGAAGATCGTCGCGGAGGAATATGCGGCCGGCAACACGGCGGACTTCGCGCCTTTCGCGGAGCGTCTCTTCAATGCGCTCAAGGATCAGCCGGGCAAGCGCATTATCGGCTTCATCTGGGCAGGTCCGCATCCGCTCGCCAAGTTCGCCGACATGAAGCCTGAGCGCTTCAACATCGCGCTCGCGCCGGGCGGCAACATTCTCCCTGTGATGAATGCCTGGAAGCAGTTCGCGGGCACCGAGGGCGGCATCTATTACTACTACGACTTCCCGAAGAACCCGCTGAACGACTGGCTAAAGACCGAGTACACGAAACGCCACGGCGCACCGCCGGACTTCTTCGTCGCGGGCGGTTTCTCGGCAGCTGCTGCGGTCGTCGCGGGTCTCACGAAGGCTGGCTCGACGGATACGGAGAAGCTGATCGCGGCCATGGAAGGCATGAGCTTCGAGACGCCGAAGGGCACGATGATGTTCCGCAAGGAAGACCATCAGGCCATGCAGGACATGTATCACTTCCGCATCAAGAAGGACGCCAAAGACAACGACGTCCTCGAGTTGGTTGCGACCATCCCAGCAGCCAAGATGCCGCTCCCGATCACCGTGCCGAAGTGAGAGGCTCAACGCGGAGTTCCGGCGGGTGTCTCGTGCATCCGCCGGCCTCGGCGTTCATGAGGGCGCATGTCCAGACCCGTTCTCGAAACCCAGGGCCTGACGATCCGCTTCGGTGGCCATGCCGCCGTCGATGACGTGAGCTGTGCCTTCCATGCGGGTAGTCTGACGGCCATCGTCGGACCCAATGGCGCGGGCAAGACGACCTACTTCAATCTCATGTCGGGGCAGCTCCCGGCGACCTCGGGCCGCGTTCATCTCGATGGCGAGGACATCACGCGCCTGAGCACGGCGCAGCGTGCGCAACGCGGCATCGGGCGCGCCTTTCAGATCACCAATCTCTTTCCGAACCTCACCGTCGCCGAGAATGTCCGCCTCGCGGTGCAGTCCAAGGCGCGCGCGGCTGCGAGCCTCTGGAGCCGCTGGGATCATCATGCGGAGTGGATCAATCGCGCTGAGCATTTTCTGGAGGAGGTCAACCTGCAGGACAAGCGCGCGCTTGCTGCCGCCGCGCTGCCGCATGGTGACAAGCGCAAACTCGAAGTCGCGCTCATGATGGCGCTGGAGCCGCACGTATACATGTTCGACGAGCCGACAGCGGGCATGTCTGTCGACGAGGTGCCGGTCGTTCTCGATCTCATTCAGCGGCTGAAGACAGCGGGCGACAAGACCATCCTGCTCGTCGAGCACAAGATGGATGTGGTGCGTTCGCTCGCGGATCGCATTGTCGTTCTGCACAATGGCCAGCTCGTTGCCGATGGCGATCCCGAAACGGTCATCGCCTCGCCGATCGTGCAGGAGGCCTATCTCGGCTCCATGCCCGCGAGCGATGGCAAGCAGGAGGCCGCGCTATGAGCGAGCCTCTGCTCAGCCTCGATGGCGTGCACACGCACATTGGCCAATATCACATTCTGCAAGGCGTGAATCTCGTCGTGCCGCGAGGCGAGCTGACCGTGCTGCTCGGCCGCAATGGCGCAGGTAAGACGACGACGCTGCGCACGATCATGGGTCTTTGGCCGCCGAGCAAAGGCACGATCACTTTCGACGGACAGTCGATCGGCGGTCGCGCGACGCCTGATATCGCGCGTCTCGGCATTGGTTATGTGCCCGAGAGCATGGGCGTGTTCGCCGATCTGACCGTTGCCGAGAACATGCGGCTCGCCGCGCGTCTCGGACCGCCGGATGCCGCGCGTCTCGACTGGATATTCGGACTCTTTCCCGCACTGAAGCGCTTCTGGCAGCTCCCTGCTGGTCTGCTCAGTGGCGGCCAGAAGCAGATGCTGTCCATCGCGCGCGCGATCGTGGAGCCGAAGTCGCTGATCCTCATCGACGAGCCGACCAAGGGCATCGCGCCGGCCATCATCGAGGGCATGATCGCGGCCTTCAAGGAATTGAAGCGGGACAAGACGACCATCCTGCTCGTCGAGCAGAATTTCCGCTTTGCCGCGAGCCTCGGCGACAGCGTTGCCGTCATGGACGATGGCCGCATCGTTCATCGCGGCACCATGCAGGAGCTCGCCGCCGACAGCGCGCTGCAGTCGCGCCTGCTCGGTCTTTCGCTCGCCGCGCATCAGTAGGAGCCGCCATGGCGACGACAACAGCCCGCCCCGCATCGGACGAACTGCCGAAAGCGCCGCGCGACCTGCTGCCGGTGTTCATCGCGCCGATCATTGCGCTCGTGGCGCTTCCGCTTGTCGGCAGCCCGACGACCTGGGTGACGCTGACGGTAGCGGCGCTTGCTATGGGCATGATGATTTTCGTGATCGCTAGCGGCCTCACGTTGATCTTCGGCCTCATGGATGTGCTCAACTTCGGCCACGGTGCCTTCATTGCGGTCGGTGCGTATATCGCCATGACCGTGCTTGGCCCGCTCTCGGGCTGGGTACAGTCCGATGCGCTGACGCTCAATCTTGCGGCGCTGTTTCTCGCCGTCGTTGCCGCGATGATCTGGACGGGTGTGCTCGGCCTGGCGTTCGAGCGCGTGATCGTGCAGCCGGTCTACGGCCAGCATCTCAAGCAGATCCTCATTACCATGGGCGGGCTCATTGTCGCCGAGCAGCTCATTCACGTGGTCTGGGGTGGTGATCAGAAGCCCATGCCGTTGCCGAATGGATTGCGCGGCGCGATCACGGTCGGCGATTTTGCGCTCGAGAAGTTCCGCTTGCTCGCGGTTGCCGTAGGGCTGATGGTTTTCATTGTCATGCAACTCGTGCTGAACCGCACGAAGGTCGGCCTGCTCATCCGTGCGGGAGTCGAGAACCGTGAGATGGTCGAAGCGCTCGGCTATCGCATTCGCCAGCTTTTCGTCGGCGTGTTCATTGCGGGATCGGCGCTCGCGGGCCTCGGAGGCACCTTATGGGCGCTCTACCGCGAAACGCTCACGGCCGCGATCGGCGGCGACATCATGGTGCTGGTGTTCATTGTCATCATCATCGGCGGGTTGGGCTCTGTCGGCGGTTGCTTCATCGGTGCGATCCTCGTTGCGCTGATGGCCAACTACACGGGCTATCTGGCGCCGAAGATTGCGGTCGCTTCGAATATCCTGCTCATGGTCGCCATTCTCATGTGGCGGCCGCAAGGGCTCTATCCGGTGGCGAGGCGATAGGCATGATCCAGTCCGCACTCTCGGGCGACCTGCCGCGCAGCCGCATTCTGAGTTTCGTGCTGCTTGCCATCCTTTTGGTGCTTGCTTTCGCGCCGCTTCTCTTCAGCGGCTCGCAGCCCATAAATACCGCGGCCAAGATCTGCATCTTCATCGTGCTCGTCGCGAGCTACGATCTACTGCTCGGCTATACGGGCATCGTCTCGTTCGCGCATACGATGTTCTTCGGCATCGGCGGCTATGGCGTTGGCCTCGCACTCTATGGCTGGGGGCCGACGTGGACATCGGCGGGCCTCGGTCTCGCGATCGCACTCGTCGTCGGTGCGGTTCTCGCGTTCGTCATCGGGCTCTTGTCGCTGCGCGTGCGCGCGATCTTCTACGCTATGATCACGCTCGCCGTTGCTTCGGCCTTCGCGATCCTGGCGAGTCAGCTCTCAGAGTATACGGGCGGTGAGGACGGTCGCTCGTTTCGCGTGCCGCAATTGCTGCGGCCGGGGACCGTGCTTTTCGATGCCCCAGGCATCGGGGTGCGCATCGATGGACGCATCCTCAGTTATTATCTCGTGTTCTTCTCGGCGCTGGCCTTGGTGCTTGCCGCATTCAGGGTCGTCAACTCGCCGTTCGGCCGCGTGCTGCAGGCGATCCGCGAGAACGACTTCCGCGCCGAGGCGCTCGGCTACAACGTCGTGTACTACCGCACGGTCGCCAACTGCCTCGCGGCCGGCATGGCCGTGCTCGCGGGCGCGATGAGCGCGATCTGGGTGCGCTACACGGGGCCGGATACAACGCTTTCCTTCGCGATCATGCTCGACATCCTGCTCATGGTCGTGATCGGCGGCATGGGCACGCTGTACGGCGCCGTCATCGGCGCCACGCTCTTCATTCTCGCGCAGAACTACCTGCAGAAGCTGATGGCGGTCGCGAGCGAGGCGACGGCGGCGCTGCCGCTCATTCCGCACCTGCTGCATCCGGATCGCTGGCTGCTGTGGCTCGGTGTTCTCTTCGTGCTGAGCGTCTACTTCTTCCCGAGCGGGATCGTCGGCAAGCTGCGCGAGATGGAACGGCGGTGACCGAGGTGCCTTGAGGGCATCACGCTCGGCGACTAGGGTAGGGCATCGTGTCACCCCTGGAGCAGAGCCACCGTGAACGAATCCAGTCCTACGAAAACGAACGCCTTTGCCGGCGGCGCTGCTTACGTGCGCGATCGATATGTACCCATGGCCGAAGCTGCGATCCCGGTGAGCGACTGGGGCTTCACGCGCTCGGACGTGGTCTATGACGTCGTGCATGTCCACAAGGGTGCGTTCTACCGCTTGAACGACCACATGGAGCGCTTCATGAGGGCCATGGAGCGGCGGCGGTTGCGCCCGGCCGAGGATCGCGTGGCCATCGAGACCATCCTCCACCGCTGCGTCGCGCTCTCGGAGCTCAGCGAAGTGTACGTCGCTATCGCGTGTCTGCGTGGCCG
>JAEYPL010000003.1 GCA_023410905.1 Pseudomonadota bacterium | reverse complement strand
GCCCTGGCCTCGGCTTCACCTTCGATCCGGAAGCCATCGAACGCTATCGCGTGCGCTGAAAAGTTCAAAAAGGCGGGTGGGCCAGGGAGGGTGTCCCTTCCTGTGGAGCGCGAGGCTAGCCTCGCTCGCGCCAAAGGCGCGAACAGGGCTTTCGCCCTGTACCCAACCGGGGGACACCCCCGGACCCCCGTCTTTTATGGACTTCTTGCGATGGGGCGGGCGGTCTGCTCGATGTACACGACGATCGCCTCGGAAATCGCAGCGCCGGTGACGCGCTCGGCGAGCGAGATCGCAGGCGCGACCGTTACGCCGACCACGATCGGGCCTTGCCGCGCGGCAATGGCATCGACACCCGCAAGCTCGAGGCCGAGAACGCGCACGACCTGCTCGGCCACACCGCGCGTGGCTTCGACGGCGGCGCCATCGTCCGTGCGCCAGTCAGCTTCGCTGTCGAGATCGTCACGACCGCGCACACGCCGCGACATCGCGGCAACGGCACGGCTGCCGACCACCGTATGGCGCACGAGAAGCCCCAACGACTGCCCGCCAAACCCTTCGGCGAAAAGATGCCGGTCGGCCGCGTCCGGGTTGGCAGCCGCGCTGCTGACGGCCGCAGCTGGCACTGGAATGCCAGCGCGCGCGAGCAGCTGACGCGTCGCCAATGGATCGGCGACGCGCAGCAGCGCATCCGGACCATTGACGACGACAGCGCCGAGCGTTTCGAAGTGTCGCGCGACGGCGGCGGAGAATGTCGGCGTACCACGCCCAGGCCGCACGATCAGGGCATCGCAGTGTGGCACTGACGACCCGTCGAGAAGGATTGCCGGATCACTCGTGTCGATGAAAAGCGAAACGCGATCCCGGTCCACCATGATGAGCATGTGGCCGCGCCGTTCGGCGACGCGCTGTATGCGCCGGTTGGTTGCGTTGTCGGGGCGACGCGTCAGAAGACCGATGGTGAGCGAGCGGCGATCGTCGGCGGTGCGCGCGGGAATTTCGTAGAGACGATAGCTGAGGCGCGGCTGGCGGAAGGAGGTCGCCGGATCGACGAGCATGTCGTCCTGGATGGCCTGGCGGCCGATGAGCATGCGATAGCTCATGGTCTCGCGGTTGGTGAGCGTGAGTTCGATCGGCCAGATCCGCTCGCCGAGCTTGATCGAGGTGCGGATGACGTAGCGCATCTCGCGTTCGCCATTGGAGCTCGTCACCTCGCGATGATCGATGACCTCTGCCGTGCAGATGACCTCGACGTCATTGCGGCCGGGAATGGGGTGCACACCAAAGCGCACCATGCGTCGGGAGGCGGACCCGTACGGCTCGACGAAGAAGGCGTGCAGCGCCGACGTCTTGGCGCCGGTATCGACCTTGGCCTTGACCGCAGGCAGGCCGAGGTCGGGAAGGCCGACCCATTCCTCCCAGCCGAGCACGAAGGCCTCAGACACGTCCTTTTCCTTAGTTTCGCGGTTGCCGGATCGGTAACCCAGGCGGCGCGCGAGCGCAACGCAAACCCGGCGCTTACCATATGATAAGCCATAGGATAGGCGATCCGCCGGAATGACAATTGACCGGAACGGCCGTGTTGCCTATCTGAGCGCCATGGCCAAACTTCCGATCATCATCCTGCCCGATCCCCTGCTCCGTCAGCCGTCGGCGCCTATCGAACGCGTGGACGGCGAGCTGAACCAGCTCATCGACGACATGCTGGAAACCATGTACGCGGCGCCGGGCGTGGGGCTCGCTGCCGTGCAAGTCGGCGTGCCGCGCCGCCTGCTGGTCCTCGACGTCACCGACAAGGAGGATGAGAAGGAGCCGATCGCCATGATCAATCCGGAGATCGTCTCGCTCGGCGGCGAAATGCGGATGCACGAGGAAGGGTGTCTCTCCATTCCGGACGTGCGCATCGAGATCGAGCGGCCATCGTCGCTCACCGTGCGCTATACGGATCGCGCGGGCGCGCGGCAGGAACTCACCGCCGACGGCCTGCTCGCGACGGCCATCCAGCATGAGATGGACCATCTCGACGGCAAGTTGATCATCGACTTTCTGACCCGCCTGAAGCGTGACATCATTGTGCGGCGCTTTCGCAAGCAGGCAAAGGACGGGCCTGCCGCCTAGAGCTTAGTTCCTTCACCTCGCCTGCTGGCACGAGCGGCGCCTCGACAGCCACATGCCGTGCGAGGGCCGCCATTCGGCCAGGTGATATCCTGTTTCGGCCTCGATCTTGGAGCCTATGAACATGCTGCGCATCGTTTTCATGGGCACGCCGGATTTCTCCGTTCCAACGCTCGCGGCCATCGCTGAAGCCGGCCACACAATTGCGGCCGTCTATTCCCAGCCGCCACGCCCAGCCGGCCGCGGGATGCATGAGCAGAAGTCACCCGTACACAAGTTCGCCGAGACGGCGGGTATTCCAGTCCTCACACCGCGCTCGCTGCGCGATCCGGCGGCGCAGGCGGCTTTCGCGGCGCATGGTGCCGATGCCGCTGTGGTGGTGGCTTACGGTCTCATTCTGCCGCGCGCGGTCCTCGAAGCCCCGCGCTTCGGGTGTTTCAATCTTCATGCTTCGGCGCTCCCCCGCTGGCGCGGCGCCGCCCCCATTCAGCGCGCCATCATGGCCGGAGACGCGCAGACTGCGGCGAGCATCATGAGCATGGATGAAGGCCTCGATACGGGAGCAGTATGCGCGCACGAACCGCTCACGATCGATCCGGCCATGACGGCGGGAGAGCTGCACGATCTCATGGCCGCGCGCGGTGCGGCCCTCATGGTCGATGCGTTGGGCGCCCTGGAGCGCGGCGAATTAGCGTGCCAGCCGCAAGCGACCGAAGGCGTGACCTATGCGGCCAAGATCGAGAAGGCGGAGGCGCAGATCGACTGGACGCGCTCAGCGGTTGAGGTGCGCAATCAGATCCATGGTCTCTCGCCGTGGCCGGGCGCCTACTTCGAGATCATGCATGAGGGGCGCGTCGAGCGGCTCAAGGTGCTTCGCGCCGCGCTCGCCGACGGCTCGGGCGATCCCGGCACATTCATCGATGACGCCGGAACGATCGCCTGCGGATCCGGTGCCGTCCGCCTCATCGAGGTCCAGCGCGCCGGAAAACGGCCGATGAACCTCGGAGAATTGCTGCGCGGTTTTGCACTTCCGGCTGGACTGCGCGTACGCGTTGCAGATGCTGCAAAACATTAAGCATTGTTACCAAATTCTTAAAGCATCCTTCAGCAGCTCGGGTAGTATCTTCCACTTATGTATTCCAGTTGGAGTTGTAGCATCATGCGTCGTCCGCTGCTGTCGACCTCCCTGCTCAGCCTCGGCCTGCTGACCGCCGGCGCCAGCGCCGCCGCCGCAGCAGCTTCGCTCACGCGCATCGAGACGCGGCCCTTCTACGGCGCCACGGTCACGATCGAGGAAGGTGTGCGCGTGTTCCGTCCGCTGCCGCCACACCGGCAGATCATCATCAATCCCGATGGCAAGACGCCGCTAAATCTCACGTTCGAAGAGCGTAACGTGACGGTCAATCAGTACCAGACCATCACCGAGACCGAGCCGGACGATGTGCGGTTCGGCTATGGCGGCGGCTTCTATGCCACCAACCCGCTCAAAGATCGCCGTTTCAGGCATCACCGTCGCCATGGCGGTGGCCACCTGATCCACGTCCCGCGCTCTGGAGGGGCTGGTTTCGGTGGTGGCGGTCGTGGTGTGCGGTAAGCCCGCTACCGGCCGGTGGTTTTCCTGCCCATGACACGGCGCGCCTGAAAAACGCACTCTGAGGTTGATTGTCCCCCGTCCGCTCCACGCCTTGCCATCATTCTGGTGATAAGGATATCGGAGCAGTGGGGGGCATATGGCATCTGGGTTGCGGTCGATGATCAGGCTGACGCCGGGCGAGCGCCTGCATCTTGCGCGCCTGGCCATGGCGCGGACCCGACGCCGCGCCGTGAGCCGGGCCATGCGCACGCGCGCGCTGCGGTGGCTCGCAGGCCCTGCCATCGCCGACGAGCTGCTGATCGTTCCGCCGGATCTGCGCACGCCCGACCCGAGCCTTTTCGAGGAACTTGCCGCCGGCCAGCTCGGCCTCGGCGGCGCCATCGTCGACCTCAATGGCCACTCTCCGTTCGCGCTGCTGCCACCGACGCCCGCGTGGGCGCGCGAGCTCAACGGTTTCGGCTGGCTGCGCGACCTGCGCGCCGCAAACAGCGATGCCGCTTACGCCATGGCGCGCCGCCTCGTCGCCGAATGGCTCCAGCGCAATGCGCTCACGTTCATGCGCACCGATCCACACGCGGTCATCGCGCGCCGCATCATCTCGTGGATCAGTCATGCGGGCTTGATCCTCGAAGGCGTCTCGCCGCGCGCCTATGAAGCAACGACGGACAGCCTTGGCCAGCAGATCCAGTTTCTCGCCACGGCCTGGCGTGACGCGCCCGCCGGTTACGATCGCCTGCTAACGCTCGCCGCGCTCGTGCTCGCGGATCTCTGTGTTGCCGGCCATGACCGGCAGTTGCGGCGGATGCAGCGCCTGTTCGTCGACGAGCTCAATCGCCAGATCCTGCGTGATGGCGGCCACATCAGCCGCAATCCGGGCATACCCGTCGAGATCCTGCTCGACCTCATGCCGCTGCGCCAATGCTATGTCGCGCGCGGCCGCGAAGCGCCCAAGGCGCTCGTCGAGGCCATCGATCGCATGATCGCGTTTCTCAAAACCATGCGCCTCGGCAACGGCACGCTCGCGCGCTTCAACGGCATGGGCCGTACCGAAGCCGATGCGCTCGCAACGGTCATCGCCTACGATCCGGCACCCGAGGCGCCGCTGCCTGCCTTGCGCCAGTCACACTATGTGCGTCTCGAGCATGACACGACGGTGCTGATCATGGATGTGGGCGCACCCCCGCCGCTCGAGCTTGCCGGCACTGCGCACGCGGGCACTCTCTCGTTCGAGCTGAGCGTCGGCACCGCGCTGCTCTTTGCCAATTGCGGCGCACCCGGCCAAGCCCATGACGCCATGCGCGCCGCCTCTCGCGCGACGGCAAGCCACAACACGCTCTGTCTTGCCGACCGCTCCTCATCGCGGCTGGTGCGAGCGCGCCTCCTCGAGAAATGGGCCGGCGCGCCACCGATCCGCCAGCACGGCGATGTCCGGTACGCGGTAAGCACCAATCCCGAGGGTTCGAGCGTGCGCGCAGCGCTCGACGGCTACATCAAGGACTTCGGACTGCGGCACTCGCGCCAGATCAGCATCTCGGCTGACGGCCGGCGCATCGAGGGCGAGGATCGGCTCGGCGGACCGAGCAGCACGCTGCGTATCAATCGCGACCTGCCCTATGCCGTCCATTTCCACCTTCATCCCGACACGCTATGCCGCCTCGGGCAAACGGCGGGCACGGCCCTCATCGAAACCCTGGACGGCGCTCACTGGCGATTCAGCGCCGATGGCGCGGCCCTCGTTCTCGAGCAGAGTTTCGACTACGCGCATTATTCGGGCCCCCGGCTCAGCCAGCAGATCGTGCTGCGCGGCGCAACGCCGGGCGAGACGACGATCCGCTGGCAACTCGAGCGCGTAGATGCCTTGGGCGAGACGGCTGCCCACTAGTCGACCAAACAATGAAAAAGACGGGGGTTCCGGGGGTGTCCCCCGGGTGGGTTGCAAGGGCGACAGCCCTGCTCGCGCCGGAGGCGCGAATGCATCGCAGGCAGCCATATGCGGGCACCTCCGGCACTAGCCAGCCCCGCCCCTCCGTGAAATATTACTGAGAACAGATTCATGAGTGGGAACGGCAGCAGCCGCCCGCCGGGAGAGACGCACATTGTCCGCAGACTGGAAGGGCGCGATCGATTGTGACGTGCACCCGCACGTTCCGAATATCGATGCGCTCAAGGCGCACATGAACGACTACTGGCGCGAGACCGTCGAGGTGCGCGGCATCACGGCGTTCGAGTCCGTCGCCTACCCGCCGAATGCGCCGCTCACCCTGCGACCCGACTGGCGCGCCGACAAGGACAAGGGCCGCAAGCGCGCGGATACCGATGCCAGCCGCGCGGCCGCAGCCCTCATGGATCGCCACGGGTTTGCTTATTCGATCCTGAACTGCCTCTACGCCGTCCAGCTCATTCGCGACGAGAACATGGCCGCCGCCTTCTGCCGTGCCGTGAACGATTGGATGCGAGCGGAATGGCTCGACCGCGATCCGCGCTATCGTGCGTCGATCGTGCTGCCGCTGCAGAATCCGGAACTCGCCGTCGAGGAAATCGAGCGCTGCGCCGCCGACAAGCGCTTCGTGCAGGTGCTTGCGCTCGCCATGGGTGAAGTGCCGCTCGGCAAGAGCCAGTTCTGGCCGGTCTGGAAGGCGGCCGAGAAGCACGACCTCGCGATCGGCATTCATGCGGGCTCAAGCTATCACCACGCGACGACGGGCTCGGGCTGGCCGAGCTACTATCTCGAAGACTACGCCGCGCAGTCGCTCGCCTTCCACACGCAGCTCGGCTCGTTCATCGCCGAAGGCGTGTTCGTGAAGTTTCCGAAGCTCAAGCTCGTGCTGATCGAGTCCGGTGTCACGTGGATCGGGCCTTATCTCTGGCGGCTCTCGAAGTTTTGGCGCGGCGTGCGCCTCGAAGTGCCGTGGATCGACCGTTCGCCCATCGAGTTCGTACGCGATCACGTGCGCCTGACCATCCAGCCGTTCGATGCGCCGGCTTCCGGCGAAACGGTCGGTCGGCTCATGGATCAGCTTCAATCCGACGAGATGCTGCTATTCGCGAGCGACTTCCCGCACTGGCAGTTCGACAATGACGACATGATGCCTGTCGGCATCGACGCGACACTGCGCAAGAAGATCCTGATCGATAATCCCATCGCAACTTACGCTCGACTCGGAGGCAGCCATGCCGCTTGACGATCCGATGGCCCCCAAGATCACGACCGATAACGGCAAGGGAAGCCCGGCGCCGAACCGCCTCCCCGTGATCGACGGCGATATTCATCCGGCTGTGCGCTCCATGGCCGATCTCAAACCGTACATGAGCAAGCGCTGGTGGGATCACTACGAGACGTACGGGATGCGCCGCAAGCACGGCAGCTCCAATGGTGAGCCCTACCCGAAGTCGGCGCCGCTCGCCTGCCGGCGCGATGCCTGGCCGGAGGAAGGCGGGCGCCCGGGCTCGTCGCTGCGGCTCATGCAGGAGCAGCATCTCGACGCCTACGGCATCGAAGCGGGCGTTCTCGGGCCGCTCGGCAATACGGGCCAGGGCGAGATGAATCTCGAGCTTTCGGCGGCCATGTGCTCGGCGACGAATGACTGGCAGCGCGAGACCTTCACGCGCCCGGAGAAGCGCCTCAAGGGTGGGCTCGTCGTGCCCTACGAGGACGGCGTCGCCTCGGCCCAGGAGATCGAGCGCTGCGGCGCGGACACGGATTTCGGACAGGTCTTCCTGCTGACGCGCTCAGCCGAGCCGCTCGGCAATCGCCGCTACTGGCCGATTTACGAAGCAGCCGAGCGCTATGGTCTGCCGATCGGCTTCCACGTGTTCGGGACGAGCGGGCATCCGGTGTCGGGCGCCGGCTGGCCCTCCTACTACATCGAGGAAGGCGCGGGCCATTCGACCTCATGCCAGACCGTCGTCACGAGCCTCGTCGTCGAGGGCGTGTTCGAGCGCTTCCCGAAGCTGAAGGTCGTCATGATCGAGGGCGGGTTTGCCTGGGCGCCCGCACTCGCCTTCCGCCTCGACAAGGTGTTCGAGCGGATGCGCAATGAAGTGCCGCATCTGAAGCGGCGGCCGTCCGAGTACATCCGCGATCATGTGTACTTCACGACGCAGCCCATGGAAGAGCCGGACGACCGGCGCCATGTGCTCGATGTCATGAACTGGATAGGCTGGGACAAGCTGCTGTTCGCCTCGGACTATCCGCACTGGGATTTCGACGATCCCTTCCGCGCATTCCCCGCGGGCGTCACGACCGAGCAGCACCGCCGCATCTGCGCCGAGAACGGCAAGGCCGTGTTCCGGCTGAACTGATCGGGTCGACCTGTTTGGAGCTTTCGAGATCGTGACCCGTCATGTCGTAGCGCGTGCCGCCGATCTGCCTCCCGGCACGCGCAAGAAAGTCAGCATCGAGAACCGCGATATTGTGGTGCTCAACATCAAAGGCGAGCTGTTCGCGCTCTCCGACAAGTGCCCGCACAAAGGCGCGAGCCTGTGCGGCGGCCTGCTGACAGGCCTCGTGCGTTCCAATGGTCCGGGTGATTATCAGTACGAGCGCCAGGGCGAGATCCTGCGCTGCCCGTGGCATCAGTGGGAGTTCGACGTGCGCACAGGGCGCTCGTATTGCGATCCGCGGCGCCTGAGGCTCATGCAGTTCCCGGTCGCGATCGAAGCGGGCGCAAGCGTCGTCGAGGGGCCGTACAAGGCCGAGACATTCAACGTCGCCGTCGAAGACGATTATATCGTGCTCGATGTTCCCTGAGCCGGTGTGGCACCCAGCACGCGCTCGGCGAGGAACTGCTTCAGACGCTGCTTCTCGGGCGCACTCCTCGCCAGGATCTCATCCATCTTCGGGAAATCCATGGTTCGGTAGAGCCCGACATCCGGGCGCAGCATGATGTCCGGCGCGCGCCGCGCTTCCTTCTCGCGCACGACGGCATTGAAGAGCGCGAAGAAAGCGCCATCCCACAGCTCGTCTTTCGAATGCGAGGCGACGGGCTTGCGCATGTCGGGCGTCCCGCCCACATCGACGGCGACGGTGATGTCCGCCTCATCCTGTATGATATCGAAGGGCGTGGGATTGGCGAAACCGCCGTCGAACAACACGCGGCCATCGATCTCCACCGGCCGCATGAGCGATGGCAAGGACGCGCTCGCCGTGATGGCCGGTATGACCGGGCCCTTGCTGAGCACAACGGGCTCCATGGTGGCGTAGTCGACGGCCATGAGATGCAGCGGGATCGTGAGGCGCGCGAAGTCGGTGTTCACGGCCTTGGGCAGCAGAATTTCCAGGAGTGTCGGCCCGTCGACAATGGATGGATAGCGCGGGCTCCAGAGTTTTATGAGCTTGGACGGTTGCGACAACGCACGGCGCAGGACGGCGCGCTTACCGACGACGAGCGGCGCCAGATGCGCGCGGATCTCCTTCGCCGAAAGGCCCGCTGCATAGCAAGCGCCGATCACGGCGCCGATCGAGCATCCCGCCATCACCTTGGGGCGAAGGCCGAGTTCGTCGAAAGCTTCGAGCATGGCGATGTGCGCGATGCCGCGCGCGGCCCCGCCGCCGAGAGCGAGCGCCACAGTCGGGCGCCCCAATGGATGAAACGGCGGCTCGGCGTCCATGTTCAACCCTTGCGCTTGCGGGATTTGAGACCGAGAGAAAGTCTGCGCCGCTTGGTTGGCGGTGGCTCGGTTGGTTCGGATGATTGATCGGTCAGCGCTGGCACCATCTCGGTGGCGGGAACGGTGTGGCTCACCATGAGCAGCGAGAGCTTGCGCTTCAGCAGTCCCTTGGCCGGTGCCGCCGCCTCCAGGATTTCCCTGAAGCGGTGAAACTCAAGGACGTGGAAAGCATCGACCTCGACGTCGATGTACACATCCGGCTGCGAGTGCTTGAGCTTTTCGCGCACGAGCGAGCGCTGCAGAATTTGCGAGCAGGCGACGATCGCCTCCAGCGCGCCCGGCCCCATGTCCCGCGGATCGGAGCGCGGCGCACCTGAAACATCGACGGCGACCGTGATGTCGGCGCGCGGCGTCGCGAGGTCAAACGGCAGAGGATCGACGAGACCACCATCCATGAAGGCGCGGTTGTTGATGATGACCGGCTGAAAGATCACCGGCAGCGCAATGCTCGCCGCAACGGCCTGGCGCAAATCACCCTCGGTGAAAACGACGCTGTCCTGCGCATAGAAGTCCGTCGAGACAGCCGCAAAAGGTATGCCGAGATCCTCGAAGCGGCGCGGCACACGCGAGGGCAGCACATAGTCGAGCAGCGTCTCGGGCTTTAGCAGTGACGAGCGCAGCGAGAACAGGCGAAACAGCTTCTGTACGGGATCCGATCGCGCCGCAATCAGATTGCGCGCAAGATCGAGGCGCTGGCTCAGCACTTCCTCGGTGTGAGCGCGGAGATAGGCGGCCGACAGTCCGGCTGCATAGGCAGCACCATAGATCGCGCCGATCGACGTGCCCGTGATGAAGACGGGACGGATGCCGAGCTCGTCAAAGGCTTCGAGAATGAGAATGTGCGCGAGACCGCGCGCACCCCCGCCACCCAGAGCGAGCGCAATGCTCGGCCGGCTCGGCACTGGAGCCGGAAGCTGCTCCTTCCTGGGAACGGCTGCGACGATACTCTTGCGCATGTTTCCCGTGCGTACTCAGCTCGCAAGGAGGAACGGAATGAGGTGCGAAAGGGTTGCCGCCGGCTGCTCTTCGGGCAAGAAGTGCCCCGAGACAACGCCCTCGCCCTGAATGTGCGGGCACCATGGCTCCCACGCCTTGAGCGGCGTGTTGATCGCGCCTTGCCCGCGCCCGACGCCCCAGAGAGCCAGCATCGGGCACGCGATCTGGCGCCCTGCTGCCTGATCCGCAGCATCGAATGTCACGTCGCTCGTCGCACCAGCACGATAGTCCTCGCAGCTTGCATGAATGACCTCGGGTTTTCTGAAGGCCGCGCGGTAGTGCTCGAGTGCGGCCGGATCGAATGACGAGAGGTCTCCGCTCGCCGTCCACTGCGCGAGCAGATATTCGAGGAAGTACACGGGATCGCGGCCGATGAGCGTCTCGGGGAAAGGCGCCGGACGCGCGAGAAAGCTCCAGTGGAAGCGCCCGATGACGGTCTCCTTGCGCGTATCCGCCCAGGCGTCGAGCGTCGTCACGATATCGAGAACGGCGAGGCGCGAGATGCTGTCGGGATGATCGAGCGCGAGGCGATAGCCGACACGCGCGCCGCGATCGTGGCTCACGACGGCGAAGCGATCATGGCCGAGCACACGCATGAGCGCGACGAAATCGGCCGCCATGGCGCGTTTCGAATGGGCGAGATGTCGCGGGTCGAGCGCTTCGGCTTTTTCGGTGGCGCGGCTCGCGCCGTAACCGCGCAAGTCAGGAATGACGAGCGTAAAGTGCCGCGCGAGTTCCGGCGCAATCTTGTGCCAGCACACATGCGTCTGCGGATATCCATGCAGCAGCAGCAGCGGCGGTCCGTTGCCGCCCGAGCGCGCGAAGATCTCGGCGCCCGGCACATCGACGACGTGCGTCTCGAAGCCCGGAAAGAGGTCCGGCAGGCCAGCCATGATCATGCCTCCTTTGCAAGCAGGAACGGGAGCGCGCGTGCATTCAGCGCCGCCGGATTTTCCTCGGGGATGAAATGTCCGCTCTCGATAGGGGCGCCGGCAATCTGCGCGCACCATGGCGCCCATACGGCGAGCGGATCGCCGATCTCGGCGAGCGAGCCTTCCGTCGCCCAGAGGATCTGGACCGGACACTTGATACGGGCTCCGGCCTCGCGGTCGTTCTGGTCGAGAAATACGTCCGTACGATGCTCCGAGCGGTAATCCTCGCACGTCGCGTGAACGCGATCAGCTTGCGACAGCATGTCGATGTAGTCGGCCATGGCCACAGGATGGATGACATCGGGCGACTTCGCCAGTGTGGCGCGTCGAAATCGACTTTCAACCCAGTCACGGGGATCCTGGATGATGAGCGACTCCGGCAGGGGGGCCGGCTGGGACAGGAAAACCCCGTGCAGCATGCCGAACTTGTAGCCTTCGTCGCGCAGCCGCGCGATATCGCTCGTCGCAATGATATCGATGAGCACGAGACGCTCTACGCGCTGCTCCGCGTCGAGCGCCAGACGGAAGCCCACGCGGCCACCCCGGTCATGGCCCATGACGGCGAACCGCTCGAAGCCCAGAGACGACATGAGCGCCACCATATCGAGGGCCATCGTACGCTTCGAGTAGGCGCGATGATTGCCGTCCGCCGAGGGACAGCCGCTGCGGCCATAGCCGCGCAGATCCGGCGCCACGATCGTGAAATGGCGGGCCAGTTCCGGTGCCACGCGATGCCAGCAGGCGTGCGTCTCGGGATAACCGTGGAGCAACAGGAGTGGCGGGCCATTGCCGCCCACGCGCGCGAAAATCTCGACACCGCGCACACTGATGCGCTCCTCGGAGAAACCGGGAAACAGCTCCGCCAGAGTTGTCATCCGCCAGCCTTCTCCTGACGCTCGCGGGCGATGGCGCGCCAGCCGATGTCGCGACGGCAAAAGCCGCCGGGCCAGTCGATCAGATCGATCGCCGCGTACGCCCGGGCCTGCGCCTCGGCGACGGTGCGCCCGCGTGCCGTCACGTTCAATACGCGCCCGCCGGTTGCCAGCAGGCGGCCATCACGCCGCTCGGTTCCGGCATGGAATATCTCTACACCCTCGAGCGCTTCCGCCGCTTCGAGCCCGCGGATCTCGGTGCCCTTCTCATAGGCGCCCGGATAGCCCTTCGAAGCCATGGCAACGGTGAGCGCGACCTCATCGGACCAGCGCAGATCGAATGCCCCGAGCACGCCGTCGGCCGCCGCGAGCAGCGCCGCGAGAAGATCGGACTTGAGGCGCATCATGAGCACCTGCGTCTCGGGATCGCCGAAGCGCGTGTTGTATTCGATGAGCTTGGGGCCATCCGCGGTCAGCATCAGTCCGGCATAGAGTACGCCGCGAAACGGTATGCCGCGTGCCGCCATGCCGCGCACGGTCGGCAGAATGATCTCGTCCATGGTGCGCTGAACGAGCGCCGGCGTCATGATCGGTGCAGGTGAATACGCACCCATGCCGCCGGTGTTCGGGCCGGTATCGCCGTCACCGACGCGCTTGTGGTCCTGCGCCGTCGCGAGCGCGAGAGCGTGCCGGCCGTCGACGAGTGCGAAGAAGCTCGCCTCCTCGCCGTCGAGGAATTCCTCGACGACAACTTCATAACCGGCGCTGCCGAATGCACCAGCGAAGCAGGCATCGATGGCCTCGTCCGCCTCGGCGCGTGTCGTTGCGATGGTAACGCCTTTGCCGGCGGCGAGGCCGTCAGCCTTGATGACGATCGGCAGGGATTGTGCGGCGGCATAGACTTTGGCCGGCGCGGCCTCCGTGAAGCGATGGTAGGCACCGGTCGGCATGCCAAGCTCGGCGCAGAGATCCTTGGTGAAGCCCTTCGAGCCTTCGAGCTGGGCCGCGGCGCGCGTCGGCCCGAAGGCCTTGATGCCAGCCGCCGCGAGATCATCGACGATCCCCGCGACGAGCGGTTGCTCGGGCCCGACGACGACGAGGTCGATAGCCTGCTGTTTCGCGAATTTGACAATCGCCGGGTGATCATCGACCGAGATAGGAACGCATTCCGCGACATCGGCAATGCCAGCATTTCCCGGGGCGCAATACAATTTGGTGAGGAGCGGACTGGCTGCCAGCGCCCACGCCAACGCGTGCTCCCTTCCGCCGGAACCGATCAGTAGGACGTTCATTCGCTAATGTCCCGATGCCAAAATTCGCCCGACCCCGATGCTAGCATTCCGTAAGCCAGCTCGTGTGTTGCAGACCGGCAATTCGCTCCGATCTGATCACGCCGTGGCGCCGCGAGGATAATCCCTCTTGCGGCTCTCGTTGCGGCCACCTTCGTGTATCATGAACGTCGTTGTAACAAACGGGTGCGATTCGTGGCAGAGCCAGTCCGCGCCGGCCGTGCCGGCGCCAGTAACAACCCGGAACTCACGGTTTCCGAACTCTCCAACGCCATAAAGCGGTCGTTGGAGGACAATTTCGGATTCATCCGCCTACGTGGCGAAATTTCCGGATATCGCGGGCCGCACGCATCCGGCCATTGCTACTTCGCCCTCAAAGACGATAAGGCCAAGATCGAGGCCGTGATCTGGCGCGGCGTATTCCAGAAGCTGCGGTTCAAGCCCGAGGAAGGGCTTGAAGTCATCGCGACGGGCAAGGTGACGAGCTATCCCGGCTCGTCGAAGTATCAGATCGTGGTCGAGGCGCTCGAGCCGGCCGGTGTCGGCGCGCTCATGGCCCTGCTCGAAGAGCGCCGGCGCAAGCTCACTGCCGAAGGGCTCTTCGCGGACGAGCGCAAGAAGTCGCTGCCATTTCTCCCGCGCGTCGTCGGCATCGTGACCTCACCGACCGGCGCCGTCATTCGCGACATGCTGCACGGCTTCGAGGAGCGCTACCCGGCGCACGTCATCGTGTGGCCCGTGCGCGTGCAGGGCGAAACCAGCGCGAAGGAAGTGGCGGCGGCCATTCGCGGGTTCAATGCCATCACGCCGGGCGGGCCGGTACCACGCCCGGACGTGCTCATCGTCGCGCGCGGTGGCGGCAGCCTGGAAGATCTGTGGGGCTTCAACGAGGAGATCGTCGTTCGCGCCGCAGCCGAGAGCACGATACCCCTCATTTCTGCCGTCGGACATGAGACGTACTGGACGCTTATCGACCTCGCGGCGGATGCGCGTGCGCCGACACCGACCAAGGCTGCCGAGTGGGCTGTGCCGAAGCACGGCGAGCTCGTCGAGAGCATTGGCGATCTCGCGCTGCGTCTCGGGAAATCCGTCCGGCGCACGATCGAGGCCGCACGCACGCATCTCAAGGCGGCAGCCCGTGGCCTCCCGCGCCTCGAAGATCTGCTCGCATTACCGCGCCAGCGTTTCGATGCCGTCGAGCGTCGCCTCGCGCGCGCACTTGCAGCCAACACACAGGCGCATGGCAAGCGTCTCGCCCGCGTAGAAGCACGTTTTCAGCCGCGGCTCGTGACGCAGCTTCTCGATCGCGATCGTCAGCGCCTCGAGCGCGCCCAGCGCGCCGGCCTCACGGCACTCGCACGTCAAACATCGACGGGACGCACACGCTTCGAGCGTGTCGCTGCGCGCCACACGCCGCACGCGCTCGTACAGAAGGTCGCGCGCCTGGACGAACGCTTCAATAATTCATCGAGGCGCCTCACGCAGGCTTTTGCAGGCCGCCTCGTGCTCGAACGGCGCGCGCTCGATGCGCAAGCGCAGATGCTCGCCTCGCTCAGCTATCAAAGTGTGCTCAAGCGCGGTTTTGCCGTGGTGCGCGATCAAGACGGGCGCGCGGTGCGCTCGATCGCGGCGCTGGCAGCCGATGCGCATGTCGGCATCGAGCTTGCCGATGGCAATGCTGGTGCGCGCATAACATCGGTGGAGGCGTCGGGAGAGAAGCTCGTCGATCCGCCGAAGCCGCGCCCACCGAAGCGCAGCGGCCCCGAGGGCCAGGGCTCGCTGTTCTGAAAAATCCATAAATGCGGGTGGGCCCAGGAGGGTGTCCCTCCCGGCGGGAGCGCAAGGGCTGGCC
>JAEYPL010000343.1 GCA_023410905.1 Pseudomonadota bacterium | reverse complement strand
ACGCTCGAGTTCAAGATTTCCTTCATGAGGCCAATCACGGCCGAGGAGGGCTTGTTGCGGGCGGAGGGGACCGTGTTGACCTGTGGACGGCGCGTCGGAACGGCGGAAGGGAGGCTTACAGACCAGGAAGGTCGGCTCCTCGCCCATGGTACGACGACCTGCCTGATTGCGTGAATGGACGTTTTCGCGGAGATCTGTGATGGGGCTTAGCCGCTGGAATTGCTCGCCGTCTGCTGCTAATTTCGTTGCCTTCGCTATAATGTTCGCCAGTGATAAATCTCTGAATGGCGGGCGGAGCCGATTTGCCGGCAGCAATCCCTGTGCGTCTCTAAATGCAACGCCGTCCGCCTGAGTGTACTGGTCGGCAGGCTCGCCGTCCCGGCGCTGGCGGGGCAAGCTCTATCCCTTGCGGGACTGAACCCGGCGGCAGATTGCGGTTTCGGGAATGATCGAGCCTGCAAGGCGCACGATCATGGCCGAGCATCCGCTTGAAGGGCGCGACCTGCTGTTGCTTGCGGAATACAGCCCGTTCGTGCCGCCCGGATATGAGGACATATTCGCGCTCGGCTTTGCCCGCTTCTTCGGCGGCGATTACATTTCTGCGCTGCATATCCTCGTGCCGCAGCTTGAGAACTCGCTGCGCTACGTGCTCAAGCAGACCGCCATCGACACCTCGTCGATGCAGAGCGACATGACGCAGGAAAACCGCACGCTCTCGGTCATGCTGGGCAAGGATCGCGCGGCGCTTGAGAAGATATTCGGCCCCGCCATCACGCTTGAGATCGAAAACCTGTTCGATTTCGAGGGCGGGCCTTCGCTTCGACACCAGCTTGCGCACGGCCTGCTTTCGGCTGGCGCGTGCCATAGCTATGATGCGATCTACGCCTGCTGGTTCATCTTTCGGCTGTGCTGCCTGCCGCTGTTCCGTCATTGGCAGAAAGTCGCCGACGCATACGCAGGTATGTGCCGGGCCGAAACGCGCGGCTAGCCCGGTAATCGCTGTTTCCATCAGGATCGGTTCGCATGCCGCCGCAGCATTCGCTGCCGCGCTGCTCTTCATGTTCTTCCCCTACACCTTGATCTTTTCGCCCGCAGCCAACGGGCCTTCGCAGGTTCGTTCTAGACGGCGCGGCCGGGCCGTAACGCAAGCCGCTAAAGGGCTTCTCCACGTCCGTTGCGACCTTGCAGGCAAGGTGCGTTACCCGGCACCTGCCGTCTTCTCCTCCCGGCAAGAAAGTCTCCGATGGCGGGGTCTTCAAGCCTAAGGAGGAAGACATGAGTACGATCATCAGGACAGACGATTGCAGCGCCTGAGCAAATCCGAGCTTTGCATCCTGCTGGATCGCGCCTGCCAGGAGCTGATCCACGCACGGCCCGGCTCACCGGGCTACTACGCGGCGCTGACCTCATACGAGAACATCGCCAAGGTCCTGAACCAGCGCCTGATCGAGAGCTGGCGCAACGCGCTGCGCCCCCAAACGGGCGTCCTGCCGCGCGGCCGACTCGCGACAAAATTCTTTCGCGATACCGCCGCTCATGACGGGCAGCAGGCCGCCGGCTACGCCTTGATGGGCTGCACTGGAAGCGATATGTAAACCGGCCTCAGAAGCGGTCTTAGTATCGGCTTATTTTGGACTGTCATATCGCTTAATAATCGGATATTATTCATTATAGTGGCAACGATCAATCGGACACAGAAGCGGCCATGGAAGCGGCACCAGATCGTGGCGAAGCGATTGGCCTGATGGACCCGTTGTTGGTCTCGGAGGGCGGCCGGCTGCGTGCCGAGGTCGCCGACCTGGCGCTAGAGCTTGGGCAGCGCGCTGCTGGCTTCCGCCGCAGCCTACCGGACGGTGTGATGAGCGCGCTGGCCGATCTCGTGCGGGCGATGAACTGCTACTACAGCAACCTGATCGAAGGCCATGACACGCACCCGATCGATATCGAGCGTGCGCTCAAGAACGACTACAGCGCAGATCCGCAAAAGCGAAACCTTCAGCTCGAGGCCAAGGCGCATATTGCCGTGCAGCAGTGGATCGATGGGGGCAGCCTGAACGGCCGCGCCCTGACCGAGGACGGCATCCGCGAACTCCATCGTCGCTTCTGCGAATTGCTGCCAGAAGAACTGCTTGTTCTCACCTATGAGAGCTCTGGCGAGCAGGTACGCGTGATCCCCGGCGAGTTTCGCACGCGCGACGTGCAGGTCGGCCGGCACATTCCGGTGAGTCCCGGCGCGGTTCCGCGGTTCATGCGGCGCTTCGAGGAAGGCTATCGCCGCCTCGGCCGCACGGACACAATTCTGGCCGCCGCCACAGCGCATCACCGTCTATCCTGGATTCATCCCTTTACCGACGGCAACGGCCGCGTCATGCGGCTCATGTCCTACGCCGTACTGCGCGAGGCGCTCGACACGGGCGGTGTGTGGTCGATTGCCCGCGGGCTTGCCCGCAATGTGGATGAATACAAAAGCCGCCTTGCCGCTTGCGATATGCCGCGCCGTAATGATCTCGACGGGCGCGGAACATTGAGTGAGGAAGCGCTCGCAGAGTTCACGAGGTTCTTCCTGACCGTCTGCATTGACCAGGTGAAATTCATGGAAGATCTGGTGCAGCCGGATCGCCTGCGCAGCCGCATTCTCCTCTGGGCCGAAGAAGAGATCAGGCTAGAAAACCTGCCGCCGAAGGCGGGGCAGGTGCTCGAAGCCGTGCTCTACCGAGGCGAGCTCCCGCGCGCCGACGTGCCGCAAATTCTTGGCACCAAGGAACGTCAGGCCCGCCGTATCGTATCATCACTCGTTGATGCGAATGTACTCACGTCCGCATCGTCCCGCGCACCGCTCAGGCTAACCTTTCCGGCCACGCTTGCCTCTCGCTGGATGCCGGGACTGTTTCCCGATCGAGAGGCGGGATAATGGCGAGAGCATTTAAGAAAGTCAGTGGCGAAACTAAATCGATCGGACATAATGCCGTCATCAGATCAAATAACGCGGCACCATTAGAGGAAATGCAGGGTTTTTTTCAGCACATAAGGAGAAACAGGACAAAGCTGCTCAATTCCAACCGCACGGCAGTTGATCTTTGTCTTTCAATCGCAAGGAACGATGGCAGTATCGAGTTCCCCGACAGAATCGGAGCGCTCCTGGAGCAGGCGAGTATTGATGAGCGGAACTACGCCGCGTCGAGCGCCTACGCCCTCTTGATCGGTGACCACCGTAGAAAGGAGCTTTCGGCGTATTTTACGCCTCCGGCCCTCGCTTCGGCCGCACTGGAAGCGGGAAGGGAGTATCTTACGGCCCACTCTTCGCCGCGCGTTCTTGATCCTGCTTGCGGCGGCGGCTCTTTTCTCGCGCCGGTAGCCCGACTTCTGGTTCAGGCGAGGACACGGAAGGGCGTCGCTTCGAGGGACAATTGCAGCCAGGTTTTGAAGCTGATTAAAGGAATCGAAATCGATCCCGGACTGGCAATGCTTGCGGAAGGATTGCTCTCGCATACGCTTGCCCAAGAATTTAGCTATGTCGGTAGCGGCAATGGCTGCGTAGTCGAGCGCGCCGATGCTCTATCGGTTGAAATGCGACACCAGTACGATCTTGTGATCGGAAACCCGCCATATGGAAAAGTTAGGAGCAAGGTCAGCAAGGATTATCTGACCAAAGCCGGATTGGCCAACCTTGGCGGTCACACAAACCTGTACTCGCTATTTCTGTTGCGCAGCCTCGATTGGGTAATGCCGGGCGGGGGCCTTGTATTTGTCCTGCCGCCAAGTTTTGTGGCCGGCCCCTATTTCTGGGGCCTTCGACAGGAACTCATGTCCAGAGCGGAAGTCAGAAGGATCGACCTGCACGCACAGAGAGAGAACCTGTTTTTGGGTGCAGTCCAGGATATCTGCCTCCTGAGCCTCAAGGTGCGCAAGGAGCCGGCGCGGCGCGCGTCTGATCTAACTCATACTTACCAGCTGGGCTTAATCGACGCTCAGGGCGCACGACATGATTGCGGGACTGGAAATGCCAAGGGCGACGGCGAGCCGTGGACACTCCCCGTTGCGAGACGGATTTTTGCCTTGAGCGACAAGAAACCTGGCCGAAGAAGCGGTAGCGGCAGAGCGTTCGTGTTGGCTGACTACGGTTACAGGGTGCGCGTAGGGAAAGTTGTTCCTACGCGCGAACGCGATTTGCTTCACGTGAAGCGCGAGAGGGGTGATTTGCCCCTCATCTGGGCCTCTTCGATCCGGCCCGACGGCAGCTTTGACTTCGAAGCCTCAAAGAAGCTCGCCAACGCGCAGTGGTACGCTGCTTCTAACTGCAAGGGGTCGTACATCACGACAAGGCCCAGTGTGGTCGTGCAGCGGACAAGTAACCGCGATCAGAAAAGGATACTGAACGCCGCTGCCGTGCCGAAAAAGTTCCGAGAAAAGCATCCGAAGGGATTTGCCGCTGAGAACCACGTTATCGTGCTGGAATCGCTGAGCAACCGGGCTGCGGTCGGGATTTCTACAGTGGCGAAGCTGATCAATTCCGCAATCGTCAATGAGCGCTTCTCAGCGGTATCAGGGAGCTTTAGCGTCTCCGCCAAGCTGCTGCAGAGGCTCGCTCTTCCCGATCCCCGGCTTGTTCAAGGGCTGAGGGCAAACGATTTCGAACACGGCCTTCGCAGGCTTTATATCGGTATGGAAGAAGTTCTGGCGCCACTAGACATGGCGAGCGGCTCGCACGACGCCGTCGACCAGACGCGCGACCTGCGCCGCAGCGCGACCGTCGACGATAACACCCGCTTCAAGCGACGTCCCGCTGCCTGATCCGAGGAAGTTGGCCGATCCAATGTAGGCCAGACGATCATCGGCAAGAACGATCTTGGCGTGAAACGTTTCTATGGGCAGCGCCCGTCGCGCCTTGGCGGGATGGGACAGATTGTAGTCAAGGACGGAAACGCCCAACGCCTGAAGCCAGTCGCGGTGATGCACGGCCAAGTCCACTGAATATAGGCTGATGTCTCGCAGAACGAGGACCTTCTGGACGCGGCCGTTGACGCTCGACATCAATGAGCGAAGCCATTCGAAGCCGGAACGGTTGACGAAGGGCGATAGTACGACAAAGCGCTCTTGAGCCGCAGATGCAACCCGCAAGAACGCTGCCGGCGTATCGATGTAGCCACCGGGGCGACCGGGTGCTCCTGGTAAGTGCGCCTCCAGCGCGCTTGGAGCCATCGGCAGAGTGACCGCGAGTTCTAGATTGGCGAAGTCAGTACGAAGGCGACGGAAATGCTCTGCGCCGCGGAGCAAAGTCGAAAGGCGCACCAACTCCGTGTGGTTGAGCGGCGTCGACCAGGTCAAGTCATCGGCAGCATTGCAAACATCGGCGGCGGCAAGGCTGTCCAGAATCTGCGCGGCATCGCCGGGAGCAATGCCGGCAGCCGCAGTCGCGGAGATTGTCTCGAGCGACCAGTTGCCGGGGCCGAGGGCCGCGAATGCTTCCAGCAGCTGCGCCGCTTTGCCCGGCCAAGGAGAGGCGCATCTAATAATGTCTGCATCGCCGGCCATTAGGCGGCTCCGGCATTACCGCGTGCTTGGCGAAGCTCATTGACGACCTGGAAGTATCCCTGAAGCTGGCTCTGGTTGATGTCCCAAAGCGGGGCTCTTCCTCCGACGAGCGCCGAGCGCGACAGAAGCTGGTTTCCGGCAATGCAGGAGGTTTCCGGGATCATGATGCAGGCCGGGCAGGCCCCGCCGCGATGATCGCAAAGGGTGCCCGAGCCGCAACGCAGGTCTCTTCTTGAGATCAGATAGTGGAGGAACGCTCCGTTATGGTCGCGCCACATCGACGATATATTTCCAAGATCCTCGGTCATGCCTCGCCGGTGGACAAGGAAGGCAAGGTCGGGCGGAAAAATCGCCTCGCTCATTGATCCCAGATCGAGTCCGGAGAAGCGGGCGATACCGTGCATAAAATGATGCGCCATCGTATGCAGCAGGAGGTAAACAAGCGACGACACATCTCGGGTTCGTTGGCGGGATGCAGGATCTCTGACGCTGAACTCTTGGAGGAAAGGCCCGAAATCCTGATACTGCTCGATCAGGATGGAGCCGATTGTCAAAGGGGGAACGGGTGGAGCCGGCAACGTTCCGTTGCGCGTCAGGAACTCGGCAACACATTCCGGCCTAAGCCTGACGTAGATGGCTTCGTTCTGTTGCTCGATGACATAGATCGGGCGCTTGTGGTTCGGAAGGCGCGGGAATCCCATGAGCCGCACAGGCATCGTGCGGTCCTTTTGAACAGTCGTGGGTGTCGCGGAAACGCGCGTGTAGCCAAACGAGAACTCGACCATATCGAGATTTCGGATCAGCGATGCTTCCTGAATTCCGGAGAGATCGAAGTGATTGCGCACGCGTTCGACATAGGCGCGTTCAAGTTCGGGAATGCCGGCCTCGGCGCAAAGGTCCGGATGAACTCTCAGAAGATTCGCTGATTCAGTTGCTACGTCGATTTTCCGTCGGCGCAGGGCGTCGTGTTCGACCGTGCTGCGCAGGGGATCATAGCGCCTGGCAAAATCGCCGCGGGAGCCGATCTGCGCGATGAGGGCGGGGCTGGCAACAGATTCGCGGACAATATCTCCCGAGGTGTACCATCCTTCCAGCGTCATCCGGGCGGCCTCGCCAAACGTGGCGGCCATATTTTCGTTGCCGGCATCGCGAGCCGCTTTTTCCTCGCGTCTCATCGCCTCATACCCAGGCCAGAGGCTACCTCTTCCTTTAGCCTCGAGCTGCTCGCGGATGCGCTCGTCGGAAGGATCTGCGCCGCCATAGCCATGCAGGCTCGCAATTTTGGCAGTCAGGTCAGCCGAGCGTGACGGCTGCATCAAAGCCACGACTTCCGGATCGGCGTCGTAGACGATGAATCGGGCGGATTGAACGTAGAAGACAGGAGAAGCCCGGTATGAAACCGGGATCATATTTATCTCGCTCCACTGATGGGTCACGCCCTGATCGATACGCGGTTTCAGCAGACCGAGGCTGAACGGATCGGTCTGATAGACCTCTCGCTCGGCGCCGCAGCCCGAGCATTTAAAGCGCCAGAGCGAGAACTGATTGCCTTGCTTTATGAGGCG
The DNA here is from genome assembly GCA_023410905.1 of Pseudomonadota bacterium. Lineage (GTDB taxonomy): Bacteria > Pseudomonadota > Alphaproteobacteria > Rhizobiales > Hyphomicrobiaceae. The sequence goes on along the minus strand of JAEYPL010000343.1, from coordinate 7,604 downwards.
GAAATCTTCAGTACCGCATTGGCAACGGGGAATTTTACGGATCTCGCCATCGCCGCCGAGGGTGTATCGATACGGCGATAGGCCCTCCAATGATCCCGACCAGTGGACATAGACGATATCAAGCTGTCGCCAGCGACACTCCTGTCGGGTTTCACCCTCGCGGGAGCACAATGTGCTGAGCGGATCGCCGAGCTGCTGCGCCGGCGAAAGATACTCTTTGACCTTCGCGCATGTGTCACAACGGTAGACGAGCGGACCCGGCAAATAGCCGATCCTGTCGGGGCGCATGAATTCGAATCTGTCGAGGGCAATCTCAACGCCGGCGGCCCCGGCTCGCATCGGATTGTAGAAACAGGAGTCGAGGACTTGCACCTCGTAGACGGGTGCGGGCGCCGTAGCGCGATTGATCGCCATGCCGCGAGCGAGCCAGCTTTGGCAAAACTCCTCAAGATTCTCTACGAGCTGGTCCCGGCGGGTCGGCCTTGCTGAGAAGTCAATTGTCGCGCCCTCAACCGGCACCGCCATGCAGGCGCCTTTTCCTCCCTCCCAGGTAAACATTGCGCCAGGAGCATAGGCTGTAGCTAGCTGCGGCTGCGATCGACTCATTCGGGGTGGATATTGCCGGACGGAGACCGGCAAAGAGGCGCCGGAGCGTATCGATTGTTGCTCGTCGGACATCCTAGCGATCCTCCGCATCAACCGGCGCAGGATCGGCGTCCAGTTCCGAACGGACAGCAAGACGTTGCCCCCGGATGACCTTCATCACCTGTCGTACGGTTTCCAAATGAACATTGCGATTGCGATAAGGGTCTCGGATCGCACCAAGAATGACTCCGCCCGCATCCACATCGCGTAGCGATGTCATCGGTCGGCGGATATCGCGCGTTTCAATATCCGCCCAGAAGTTGGAAAGCTGGCTTGCGTCAGACCGGGCAGTGAAGATGTCGAGAAGCTGATGCAAGCATTCCTCGACAAAGCGCTGGTAGTGCTCTGCATGAGTGCTGGCGCCGATGCCGTTGGCTCCCCGGCCGTCGATGCCGACGGCCTCAAGGGCGAATGCCGTCACTGCGCGCACCGCCGCCGGGTAACCGCCCCCCGGATACTGCTCTGCCCAGGCCTTGATTTGCGCGGCTGTCGTAAAGGTCCTCGCGCGGTCCTTGCTGGCGGCGCCTGCGAACAGTTCCTGCTCGACGATGCCGCAAAGATAGGCTTGCAGCAAACTCGGCATGATGCGGCGTATCGCGCGATCTGCCCAGCGCTGAACAGCTGGCGGCGGGATCATCCGTTCCAGGAAGCGATGAAACTGATCGTGCGTTTCCACAACGTATCGGTCACGCCGGCTATGCGGCGTCGGAACAAACATGCTGAAACCGGTATGCGTGCGACCTACACGGCTTGATGCCTGAATGTATTCCGCGATATCCGCAGGAAGACCCGCAAAGAACATTGCGTTGAACTTGTCTACATCCACGCCGTGGCTGATTGCAGACGTGGCAACGATGTTGCGCAACGACTCTCTGAGCGGTGGAAATGGCGCACCAGGCTGCACTCCGCCCTCGGCACGCGACATGACATCCTGGATCTCCGCAATCGTCACGCCGCCGGAGATAAGATCGGTCACAAAAGGCAGGTCAGTGATGTCGTCACTTCTTTGATCGCGCTCCACCTGCGCCGCCAGTGTCTCGATGATCTGGTCGCCGCCCTTCTTGTTCGTCACGTAGGTCAGGGAAATGCGAAGAAGATCGAGCAGGCTGGCCAGGATGTTCGTGCCATTTGGCAAGGCAATGAGGTTATGGAGCGCATCGGCTCGTAGTTGAGTTAACGGATCGTCGTCCGGCAACGCAGCGACGATGGCGTTGATCGCATCCGGTGCCCCGCCCAGCTGAATGAGCTGCCATAAGCGCAGGAATGACAGGTGGTAGGCTGACACCACCGCCGACGTGGTCATGGTATGCGAGCGGCCGTTCGTCATGATCGAGACATACGTTCGCATGCGCGGGGCCGAGCGTTCGGGACGAATATGCGGCTGCAAAGTTTCTGCGTATGCCAGGCGATCCGGTCGCCGCGGCGATCTCGGCGCGGAATAGAAAGACTCATAGAGATTGGGGCCGGGGCAGGGAAAGCGCAGAGGTTCGCGCTGGTACAAGACCCGCAACTGGCGATCAGGATCGGAAATCGTCGCCGTGGCGGCGATGACCTTCGCGAGGCGTGGGCGGGTTCCGGCCTCGCGATCGTTCCACATAGAGACCCGGCCACGCAGCACGGTGGCAGCCAGGCCGGTAAGCAATCGCTCAAGCGTCGTCTCGAACAGGCCGGAAAAGGTGCCAAGGCTCTCGTCGAGCAGGTGGCCCTCGTCCTGGATGATCATGCTTGGAAGGGGATCGTGCAGAACCTCCATGCCGTCGGAGAATACAGGACTCACTTTGATCCAGCCGTCATCCTCGGCCTTGCGCAGGGCCCTTTGGCCGCGAGGCATGAAGATATGCTGGCTCTGTGGATCGAGGTATCTGGCCGCACCGAACATCCCCACGATCGCATTGATGGTTCGGTCATGCTGCCCGATGAGGGCAAGCTTATCGACGGTACCGAGCATTATCGACGGAGCGCGCTGATAGATCGTGTCGTCGGTCAGCAGAAAGGGAAGCGGTACCCTGTGTGGTGATGGCGGGTTTGCGGCATTCCAGGCGCAGTTGGAGTCGTTGAAGCAAACGATGCCGATGCGGCCGTGCTGGGAGGGATACTTGCGCATGCCGGTAACCGCACCGCAGCAGGGGCAGCTCCGCAGCTTGTCGTAAGATTCAAGCGCCTCTTTGTAACGCGCGGAACGACGCCGCTCCTTGGCTGCCACCTCTGTGTCGGCGTCGGATGGATTGAGAAGCGCGTTGTCATCGGCATGAGCTGCGACTGTGACGGCAGGTACGCCACCGAATCCCTGCGCAGCACGATTGGGCGTATTGCCCGAGCCGACCCAAAAGCCAAGCTCGAACGGCCAACCAGGAATGCGGTGCCTCAAGCGCACAAGCTCTGCGCGCACAAGTATGCGCGTAAGACGACGCGCCTGCTGTAGGGTCAACAGGCGCAAGGGATAGCGCACGAGCGCCGTTACCCCTCTGTGCTTCCCACGCAGCCGGTCGAAGAAAAGGTTGAATATCAGCAGGCCAAAAAATGCCTCTGACTTGCCGCCACCGGTCGGGAAGTAAAGCAGGCTCGCGGACAGCTCGTCACGAAATGGGTCGAAGCGGTCCGCGTACTCCACCGTTCGGGAGGCGAAGGTGGGTATGTGAGCAAGGATGAAGGCGAGCTGAAACAGACGCCAATCGGTAAACCTGCCTTGGCCGTAATCCGCAAAGGACTCGTTCGTTCTCAGCCAAGCATGCCAAGGAGCTGCGCGGCGCAAGAGTGCGTCGCGGGCTCCCTTGTCGGCCGGAGGTCGCGAATTCAGCGTGTCGTGCGCAGCCTTCGCATCTCTTAAAAGATTGATGCCGGCCCGGATATACGTGCTTTCGCGTCGGTATGCTTCTAGGTCGCGGCGGTGGGCCTCACGTTCCTCATTGGCAAGGTCTGCGGGAAACTCTCTACCGACATCCACTGCCTCCTGCTCACCTATCCAGGCATCGTAGGCAGTCGGAAGAGCCAGCAGTCTCGCAACATCGGCCGCTGGGTCTGCCAGCTCGGCGTAGGAGGTCGGTACACCGTCGACCTGTCTTGGATCGATTCGAGGCTGCGCATAGTGAGGCGCCCAGGTCGTTTGCAAGTGAACCGAATCCGGCGAGGACGCGATCTGCCTGACGCCGCAATTGAGGCCCATGGCGGGATACTCAAGCCAATCTCTGAAGCGGTACGAGGGGCGTACGCGGTCTAGTCGGAGCTGGCGGTGAATTCCAGTGGGTACGGTGATCTCCAGCCCGACCTGAAAGATCGCGTGCTCGAAGGCGGATGCATCGCGCCCGGCGGGCATTGCTGCGTCGTTCTGGATAGCGATCCTCAGATTGGCGCGCGATCCATCCGCGAAGTCGGGGTCGAACTGGAGCACAAGGGTGACGCCGCTGAGATCCGGCGTCACGTCAGAGGGCACGGCCGGACGGCGGCTGCGCAATTCGGTCAGGAACCTGTTCCAACTTGCTTCATCGGCGAAGTGACTGGGAAGCACGCGCTCATTTGGCCTGTAGGCGGCGCGCTGACCTTCTTCGGTAGTGAGCCAATTCGAGACGCGTTGGGCGAGGTGCTCGCGCAATCGACTTGAGAAAGCATTGGCCGCCGTGTCGAGGGTAGCAGGATCGGAGACGTTGAAACGAAACTCGCCGAGATCCAATGTCCACCTGCGCCATTTCTGCGGTATCGGCTGTGGCGCGGCAAAGCGGTCGTCAACGCGGCCGGTTCCGGGACGCAGAGCGCCAAGTGCTCCGGCGGCAGGAGGCGGCTCGTCGCCGGCGATGTCACTGGCTTGCGATGATTGCTCTTGCTGCTGAACTTGGGCAGCGGCATCTTCGATGCCAGTCTCCACTATGTCGCTACGGTCACCATCGTCCAGGTCGCTGCTGGTAACGGTCCTGCCTTGGCCGGCATTGCTTGGCTGGAGCAGCTGGATACCCAGTTCGGCGAACGCGCGGTCAAATGCCTCGCGCCGAATAGCAGATACAGTTACAGCGCGTTGGCGCCGCGCATCGGCGCGGTCGGCAGCAGCGCGGGTATGAGCCTGTGCGGCGCGACCGGCGCGATCTGCAGCTTCGCTGGCCGCTCGCGACGTGCCGCGCGCTTCCGTATCATGGCTCCCGGCCTGGTCTCTCTGCTCCTCGGCAACCTCGGCACTTTCATGCGCCGTCTCCGCCCGAGCAATCGCATCGCCGCCGCGGTCGGGATCGCTTTCTTCTTCCAGCGGAGGGAGTTCTGCCAGATGCTCCTGGATGATTCCGCGTGCGCGCTGCTCTATTGTTTGCCGAGTTTGCTGCGACAGCTGCACGCGAGGCATCACGTCGTGTTTGGGATCGGATATCTCGGTCCAGCTCGGCAGCTCGCGAATATACGCGGTAATGTTGGGACGAACGACGATCTCGCCGCCCTGTCCGGCGGCAAGCTGCAAGTCAACACCCATCGTGGCAATGTGGATGTCGCTCGTATCATCTGCTCCCCCGCTGTCAAAGCGAGGTAATAGAAAGCCGCTCACAAGCTTCGAGGACGGCCTGGAGCCGAAAAGGAGCTCTCCGTCTCCATCCACGCCTGAGCACCTGCGCTCCGTCATTCGCACAAGGGCTTCGACAATGGCCTCCTTGGCCTCTGTGAAATCGTGTCCGGCGGCGTCGATCAATCGCTGTTCTTCAAAAGTAAGGTCGACCGCGCGGGGATCGGTGGTGAGCAGGCTTTGCCCATTGGGATTCTGGTTCTCGCTCATACCGCCTCACCGACTTCAAATGATTCCACCGCAACGACCTGATCAAGGTGATCGAGTGCTCTCTTCCGCAGGGCGCGGATACCGTCCCGGACGTTGGCATCGAAGCCCGACGCCGTGCCGTGGGGGTCAACGAGGACCGAGACGAATGCCTGCGCCATTCTTTGGCCTGCCCTTCTGCGGTCAATGCGAAGTGGCTGGATGCCCTCAAGCCACATCTTCTCGGCAAGGGCGTCGTTAACGCCGAGTACTGTCATGAAGGCGTCGAATTCCCGTCTGCGCTGCGGGGCATGTGGCTGCCTTTGCTCGGGTGGTAGCAGCTTGTATTCCGCCACGCGAAGCCAGTTGATGACCGCCGCTTGACTTTGCGTGCGGCTGCCCTTCGCACCAATCTTATTGAGGATGTGCCTTGCCTTTGCCGATAAAGTGGGGCCGGGAATTCCAGGCAGATTCGCCTCGACTGTCGCGTGGTAAACATCCACCCAGCTTTGAGCGAGGACCCGGAGGGGAAGAACCTCCCGCGCCTGGAGAATAAAGGCGTCATCCGGAACCACAACAGCTTCCCTGGGGCGAATGTCACGAGCCGTCGATCGTTCGAACGGATTGACTTCGGCGTTCTGATTGAAGCGGATGACAGCAGAACGCGGTCTAGCCCTTAGTCTGCGACCGCTGGCCAGTGAGAGCATCAAGATCTCGTCCCCGTCTTCGAGCTCGTCGTCAGTCAAATCGATAAGCTCATCCGAACGGCTTGAATCTGCTCGAGGCTCAAGCTCGAGGTCTATGGTGGCGACGCCGCGCGCTTCGACTTCCTCCTTCGCGGCTGCTGCGATTTGAGAAAGGCGCTCGCCGAGATGACCTGTACCCGCCAGGTCGGGATGCGATGAAAGCCGATGAAAGGAATCAGCGACACGAGCGGCAAGGGTTCGCTCGCACACAACAATCAGTTCGTCCGGTAGCCAGGGCCGACCTGCAACGGCCGAGAGCCAGTCGGGCGAGGGGGCGACCAGCACAAGCCTCTTCCAGGTGTTGCGGTCCCTTGTCTGTTCTATGGCATCGAGTCTGGGTTGAAGGTCATCGGCGGATGCAAACACGACATGGCCGTTGGCAAGGCGACGCCGAAAAGCCAACCCGGCTTCGCTGTCGTCAGCAAGCCTATGCTCGCCGAGCAGCCTATCGATAGGGCTTGCGAAAGCGATTATTGCGCGACTGGATTTGCGTGCGATAGCGATTGCGAGGTCGGAGAGAAGTGACCCGATCGGGGTTTCCTCGTCGAGGGCATCGAAAGCGCGGGCCACGGCGTCGCGGGCAACGACAAATCGGGCCCGTTCGGCACCGCCGATCTCCGAGTTGAGAGCTTCATTGATCGGGGCGAGCAGTGTCGCCCTCGATCGATACTCAAGAAATATCTCGGCTGCGGTCTGCCCGATCTCTTGAACTAGGAAGTTATAGGCATGACCCAATCCGCAAGGCAGACTTGCTGCCTTACGCAGGCTGCCCATTTCCCTGCGTAGAGCTCCGGCCAAGCTCGGTTCCGAGCAGCCGCGTGCCGCTTCTGAAAGTGCGGCTATGGCATCGGCTGTCGGCCCGGCAACGCTGCTGAAGGTGACGCCAGTACTTGTGACATGCTCGACTGGTGGATCAGCAGCCAACGGGTCTCGGCTGGTTCGCACCAATACCCGAGATAAAGGGGGAACAGAGGACCGATCAGAACCGCACAACAGCAAGCCCAGGCGGCGATGCACAAAAGGGTCCTGCGTCACGGCCAGGAAGGGAAGTAGCGGGAAGCGCTTCCGTGCTTCGACGATGAACGTCTCGACATGCTCTTGCCATGCCGATCCGAGCCTGCTGAGTGCCGGTGGGCCGAGGTCGAGAAGGCAGATGTCGGGCGGGATTCCGTTGGGGGCCAAGATCGCGGGCGCAGCGAGTGCCAGTTTTGCAGTCGCGCGTGAGGATACGCCGAAAAACCCGAACGGCGCGCAGTTGGGATCGCTCAAGATGGGGCGATGGTCCGTCAATTGATCGAGCGCGGCGCCGAATCTGACCCGACCGAATAGCTCACCGATGATGTGCGCAAATGGGCGGGGAGCCGCATGACCTTGCCCCCTCTGGGGTACCCGATCTGAGCTAGAGTCCGTCGATCCGAGAAGGAGACGGATGATGCGTAAGGGCAGATTTTCGCAAGAGCAGATCATCGGCATCCTGCGTGAGCAGGAAGCCG
>JAEYPL010000302.1 GCA_023410905.1 Pseudomonadota bacterium | reverse complement strand
CGCGGGGCCTGCGGCCTTCCGCGCTGCCAGTTCGGCCTGTCAAACGATCCGGACATGGCCTTCGTTCAGCTCCAGGCGCGGCGCGCGATATTGGCGCATGAGTTGGTGGTCGTGCGTCGCGATGACGACGGATGTACCGAGGCGATTGAGCTCCACGAACAGGCGCAGCAGGCGGCGCGCCATCTGCGGATCGACGTTGCCGGTCGGCTCGTCAGCAAGGAGCAGCTCGGGCTTGCCGATGACGGCGCGTGCGATGGCGGCGCGCTGCTTCTCGCCGCCCGAAAGCACGGACGGATTGGCGTGCATGCGCTCGCCGAGGCCGACCCATTGCAGAAGGTCGGTCACATCCTCGCGGTACTCGTCGAGCCGGCGTCCGATGACGCGCAGCGGCAGCGCGACATTCTCCCAGGTCGAGAGATGATCGAGCAGGCGGAAGTCCTGGAAGACGATGCCGATACGGCGCCTCAGCTCCGAACGGCGCGCGGTGTCGGCGCGGCTGACATTATGGTTGAACAATTCCATGGTGCCGCGTGTCGGCTTCAGCGAAAGGAACAACAGGCGCAGCAACGAGGTCTTCCCGGCGCCGGAGGGGCCGGTGAGGAAGTGGAACGAGCCTGGTTCGAGATGGAACGAGACATCGCGGAGCACGTCCTCGCCGCGTCCGTATTTCAGTCCGACGTTTTGGAGTCTGATCACCCCGAAGTCCCCCTGCAGCGGCCAGCGCCCAGCTAGCAGCGCCCGCCTACCACCATACCGGGTGGTCCTGCCGCGCGATCAATCAACAAGGAATGTGGCACGGTAATGGGCCCCTTCCCCCCTTCGGTGCGGTCGCGCGCCGCAGCACCGCGCTTGCCCGCATCGCAATGCCGTCATCGGCCTGCTATACCTCGCGACAGTCCGCCTGCAACCCTGAGTTTGCTCTGTGTGAGCGAAATATATGCCTGAAAGCGCCCCAGGAACGGAAACTATCGAGGTTATCTACACCGCCGAGGCGATCGCCGACAGAATCACGGAGCTAGCTGAGACGGTCGCCGCGCTGAAGCTCGACCGACTGCTCGTTGTGCCGATCCTTACGGGGAGCTTCGTTTTTGCCGGGGATCTGCTGCGCGGCCTGCATCATGCCGGTCTGGCGCCGGAGGTCGATTTCCTGTCGGTCTCGAGCTATCGCGACGGCACCAAGTCTCTCGGGCAGGTCGACATCCTGCGCGATCTGAGGCTCGACGTTGCCGACCGTAACGTGCTGCTCATCGACGATATCCTCGATACCGGCCGCACGCTGGCCTTTGCCAAGGATCTGATCGTGGCGCGTGGCGCCAAGCGTGTGATCTCCTGCGTGCTGCTCGACAAGAAGGCGCGCCGGTCCGTGGCGATCGAGGCGGATTACGTCGCGTTCGATTGTCCGCCAGTGTTCGTCGTCGGCTACGGCATGGATCTCGCGAGCCGCTTCCGCGAGCTGCCATTTGTGGGGCGGGTGGTGGCTTAGGGCCGATCCCGCATCATCAGCCAGCTCTGCCCGCTCGCACCATCTTCGCGCACGCTGATCCATCGATAGCCGGCACGTTCGGCAGCGCGCACCGCAGCTTCATAGCGCACGGGTACAAGCGTGGCCGAAGCCGGCGCGAGCGTCGACGCGAACACTTCACCAGTCAGGGCCACGAGTGCTGTCTCGCCTGCGCCGCGCTGGCGATGAGCGGGGTCGGCAATGAAGAGCGACGCCATGTAGGCGCCGACGGGCAGGCCGTCCGTGCGGCCGCTGCGCACGATATCCGCATCAAGGGCATGGCCATAACCGATGGGTGTCTCGTCCGCGAGTATGAGGCGGCAGATCGCCGACGGGCTCTCCGATGCGATTGCGATTTCGGCCTCGGCGGCGGAAAGCCCGCCCCACCACGCCTGGATCTCGGCCTGCTGCAGCCACGCACGCACGCGCTCCCAGTCCGGAGGCTCGACAGGGCGCAGCGTGATCGTTGCCAAGGGTGCCTCAGTGGCGGAAGTGGCGCAGGCCCGTGAAGATCATGGCGAGCCCGCGCTCATCGGCAGCAGCAATGACGTCCCGGTCGCGCATGGAGCCACCGGGCTGGATGACGGCAGTAACACCGGCTTCCGCGGCAGCAATCAGGCCATCGGCGAACGGAAAGAAGGCGTCCGACGCCACGACCGAGCCTTTGACCTCGAGGCCGGCCTGCTCGGCCTTGATGACGGCAATGCGGGCCGAATTCACGCGGCTCATCTGGCCGGCACCGACGCCGATCGTGCGCCGGTCGCGCCCGTAGACGATCGCATTAGATTTCACGAACTTCGCGACTTTCCAGGTGAAAAGCAGATCGGCCATCTCCTGCGCCGAGGGCTGGCGCTTGCTGACGATTTGCGTGCCGTCGAGGAGTGCGAGATCCGCATCCTGTACGAGCAGGCCGCCAGCAACCTTCTTCAGATCGAGACGCGTTGGCGTAGTTGCGGGCCAATCGCCACTGATGAGCAGGCGCACGTTCTTCTTTGCCGCGACGATCGCCTCGACGCCGGAGGCAACGCTCGGCGCGATGATCACTTCGACGAACTGGCGCTCGACAATGCGCGAGGCCGTCGCTGCATCCAACTCGCGATTGAAAGCGATGATGCCGCCGAAGGCGGACTCGGTGTCCGTCTCGAAGGCGCGATCATAGGCGTCGGAGATGCTGCTGGCTTCCGAAACGCCGCACGGATTGGCGTGCTTGACGATCACGCAGGCCGGATCGGTGAACTGCTTCACGCATTCGAGCGCGGCATCCGTATCGGCGATGTTGTTGTAGGAGAGCTCCTTGCCCTGGAGCTGGCGTGCCGCTGAGATCGTGCCGGCCTCGACGGGCGGGATGACATAGAAGGCCGCGCGCTGGTGCGCGTTTTCGCCATAGCGCAAATCCTGCGCCTTGCGGCCCTGAATGGTGAAGGTCGGACCGAAACCCGTCTCGGCGCTGGCGCCGCCTGCGAACAGTGCGCCCAGGTGATTCGAGATCGCGCCGTCATAAGCGGCTGTGCGCGCGAATGCCTTGGCGGCGAGCTGGCGCCGGAATTCGAGCGTCGTTGCGCAGCCGTGCGCGCTCATTTCATTCAGCAGGCGCTCGTAGTCATCCGGATCGACGACGACGGTGACGCCGGCATGGTTCTTCGCGGCGGCGCGGATCATGGCCGGACCGCCGATGTCGATATTCTCGATGCAATCCTCGAGCGAGGCGCCCTTCGCGACCGTCTCCTCGAAGGGATAGAGATTGACGACGAGCAGATCGATCGGCGCGATGGCGTGCGCCTTGGCGGCCGCCTCGTGCGCCGCATCCCCGCGAATGGCGAGCAGCCCACCGTGCACTTTCGGGTGAAGGGTCTTCAGGCGCCCATCCATCATCTCGGGAAAGCCCGTGTGATCGGCGACATCCTTGACGCGGATGCCGGCAGTCTTGAGCGCCGTTGCCGTCCCGCCTGTGGACAGGATCTCGACGCCCGTTGACGCAAGGCGCTGCGCCAGCTCGACGACGCCCCGCTTGTCGCTCACCGAGATGAGCGCGCGGGCAATGCGGGGGTTGGCAGTCATGGCGTCTTTCCTCGGTGAACTGCGTTGGCGCGGCCGCTACAACCGGCGCCGCCTCGCCCCTGCCATAGCATGCGAATACAATTCGTACTGTCGGCGATTCGGTCGCACGGCAAGCGGCGCTTCGCCTAGCCTATGCACGTCTGTGCAAAGCGTGGAGTCCCCTTGCGTTGGAGCCATTGTCAGGCTCCAGGCGGCACCCGAATCGGCG
>JAEYPL010000301.1 GCA_023410905.1 Pseudomonadota bacterium | reverse complement strand
GCACTGCACCATGCTCCATGTGGTCGGGGCGACCAGGGCACCATGTCGTCGGGGTGGGAGCAGCCGGGGGCGGCTACGGAATGGCCAAGCGCGCGAAAAGCGGCACCAGCGAGAGCGACGGACAGGATGCCGCACCGCAGAACGCGGATGAAGGCGCGCGCGCGCCTGTCGGCGACGTCACGCCGTCCATGGCGCAGTTCTTGGAGATCAAGGCGGCCAATCCGGACAGCATTCTCTGGTATCGGATGGGCGATTTCTACGAGCTGTTCTTCGACGATGCCGTGGTCGCCTCGCAGGCTCTCGGCATTGTGCTGACGAAACGCGGCAAGCATCTCGGCCAGGACATTCCCATGTGCGGCGTGCCCGTGCATCGCGCCGACGAATATCTGCAGCGCCTGATCCGCAAGGGTTTCCGCGTTGCCGTCTGCGAGCAGCTCGAGGATCCGGCAGAGGCGCGCAAGCGCGGCTCGAAGGCAGTCGTGAAGCGCGATGTCGTGCGCCTCGTGACACCCGGCACGCTCACCGAGGACACGCTGCTCGACGCGCGCGCGCGCAATTATCTCACCGCGCTGTTCGCGCCCGCGTCTGCTGCCGACACCGACCACGCACTCGCCTCGCTCGACATTTCGACGGGCGAGTTCGAGATCGCGAGCGTACCGGCCGCCGATCTTGCGGGTGAACTCGTACGCCTCGCGCCGGGCGAAATCCTGCTGCCCGACCGCCTCATGGATGACAAGACCATCGCGGCGTGTGCCAATCTCACGGGCAGCGCGCTGACACCGCTCGCGACATCTTTCTTCGACAGCATGGGTGGAGAGCGGACACTGCGTGAACGCCTCGGCGTCGCGGAACTCGATGGCTTCGGCACTTTTTCGCGCACGGAACTGGCGGCGGTTGGCGCGCTGCTCAAGTACGTCGACCTCACGCAGATCGGCGCGCGACCGGTGGTGCGTCCGCCGCGCCGGACTGGACCGGCAACGACGCTCGTCATCGATGCCGCGACGCGCAACAGCCTGGAGTTGCTGCGCTCGACACGCGGCGAGCGCGACGGCAGCCTTCTCTCGGCCATTGATCGCACGGTGACCGGTCCAGGTGCGCGGGAGCTTGCGAACCGCCTCGCAAGTCCGCTCCGCGATGCGGCACAGATTGGCGCACGACTGGATGCGATCGCGTTCCTGCTTGCGGAGCCACAGGCGCGCGAGATGCTGCGTGAAGCGCTGAAGGGGGCACCCGACGTCGCGCGCGCAACATCACGGCTTGCGCTTGGTCGCGGTGATCCGCGCGATCTCGCGGCGGTGCGTGATGCACTTGCGGCCGCCAAGTGGGCCGGTGAAATCCTGAACGGCGCCGCGGGCGCCATGGGCCTGCCTGCTGAGCTGGCGCGGGCCGTCGCTAATCTCGGTAGCGACCAGCACGAACTCGCCGATCTTCTTACGCGCGCCCTTATCGAGACGCCCGGCCACCAGCGCCGCGACGGCGGTTTCGTGCGCGCAGGTTTTCGCTCCGATCTCGATGAGGCGCAGGCCCTGCGCGACGACAGCCGCCGTGTGATGACGGGACTCGAAGCCAAATACGTCGAGCAGACCGGCATCAAGACGCTCAAGGTGCGCCACAACAATATCCTCGGCTTCTACATCGAGGTTGGGGCGCAAAGCTCGCGCCCCATGCTGGCCGAGCCGCTGTCGGAGGCCTTCACGCACCGCCAGACCATGGCCAATGCCGTGCGCTTTACGACGCCAGAGCTAGTCGAGGTCGAAGGGCGCATCGCGGGTGCCGCTGAGCGTGCGCTCGCCATCGAACAGGAGATCTTCAACGATCTCGCGCGCGTCATTGCAGCGGAAGAACAGGCCCTCGCGCGCGTGGCCGAGGCACTGGCTGCCATCGATGTCGCGGCAGGCCTCGCGGAACTGGCAGAAGCCGAGAACCACGTACGGCCGGAGCTCGACGAGAGCACCTCTCTCGCCATCGAGGGTGGGCGCCATCCGGTCGTCGAGCAGGCACTTCGCGCGGCGAAGGCGGGACCGTTCGTCGAGAACCATTGCGTGCTCGGCAATGACGGCTCGGGCTTCGAGGATAGTGCGACGGGCCGCATCTGGCTCGTCACCGGCCCGAACATGGCAGGTAAATCGACCTTCCTGCGCCAGAACGCCCTAATCACGGTGCTCGCGCAGATGGGCGCGTTCGTGCCGGCGCGGCGTGCACGCATCGGCATTGTCGATCGCCTCTTCTCGCGTGTCGGAGCGGCGGACGATCTCGCGCGCGGCCGCTCGACCTTCATGGTGGAGATGATCGAGACCGCGGCCATCCTCAACCAGGCGGGTGAGCGCAGTCTCGTCATTCTCGACGAGATCGGGCGTGGCACCGCAACCTTCGACGGCCTCTCCATTGCCTGGGCGACCGTCGAGTATCTGCACGATGTCTGCCGCTGCCGCGCGCTGTTCGCGACGCACTATCACGAACTGACGGCGCTCTCCGGCCGCCTCGCCGAAGTCGCCAACGCGACTATCGAGGTCAAGGAATGGAACGACGAGATCGTCTTCCTGCACAAAGTGCGCGCCGGTGCCGCCGACCGCAGTTACGGCATTCAGGTCGCGAAACTCGCGGGACTACCCGGCCCCGTCATTTCACGCGCGGGCGAAGTGCTGGCGCTCCTGGAAAAGGCTGATCGGCGTTCCGAAGGCGCGGCTCCTGCGCTCGATGATCTGCCGCTGTTCGCGGCCTCGCGTCCGACGTCGCCCGCCTCGAATTCCGGCGCTGCGAGCCCGCTCGTGGAGGCTGTCGGCGCGCTCAATCCCGATGACATGAGCCCTAAGGAGGCGCTTGAGGCGCTGTACCGGCTGAGGCAGCTAGCGGGCCGCTAAATCAGCTGCACAAAGAGCCCCGCCGCGAGCACGATGACGACCGTGCTCGTGAGCAGCAGCATACGATCGATGCGGCGGATATATTCGTCGGCGGTGATTGGGCGGGCTGGCTTGCGCATGGCTCTCTCCAGGAGCTCGAGGGCTGGCCCGGTACTGCTGCACGACGCCGGGTTATGCTTCTGTTGTACCAAACGCGCGCCCTGCCCCGCTGTTTCCCCCGGAACACGGTAATCCACAGCCTGTTGTGCCGGAGCCTCAATTCGGGCCCAGTACCTCAACGTCGGGCGCGCCCTCCTCGAGTTGCCGCAGCTTCCTATTTTCGGCTGGGGTGAAATACGCTATGTCCGCCCAAGGAGTTGAACGAGTTGTATGATGCAGGGCGCCTGCGATTCGGGCGCGCCCGGCGAGGCCGTGGGGACATGGCCCGCCGCGAAAGCGGACAGCATGGACACATTGCTCAAGGACTCGCTGGCCCCAAAGCGGGACGCCCACCGGCTGCCCGATCCGCCGTATTTCGACTCCGCGGCGCTGCGCCGGGAACTCACGGCCATTTTCCGCGCCCATGACGAGAGCGCTGAAGCCGCGCGGCCCGCCATCGTGGAGTGCCTGCGCGGTCTCATGACCAATGCGCGCGAAGAAGCGCACGCTCAGCTTCTGTCGGATGGCAAAGGGCGGCGCTGCGCCGAAGGGCTCTCGACCTTCCAGGACGAACTCATTGCCCTCGTGTTCGACTATACCCGCGCGCATGTCTACCGCAGCAACAACCCCGCCGACACCGAGCGCCTGACGATCGTCGCGACCGGCGGCTACGGCCGCGCCATGCTGGCCCCGGGCTCGGACATCGACCTCCTCTTCCTGCTGCCCTACAAGCAGACGCCCTGGGGCGAAAGCGTCGTCGAGTACATCCTCTACATACTGTGGGACCTGCGCCTGAAGGTCGGCCACGCGACCCGTACAGTCGATCAATGCCTGCAGCTCGCCCGCGCCGACGTGACCATCTGCACCGCACTTCTCGACGCGCGCTATCTTCTCGGCGATCGCCCGCTTTTCGACGAGCTCGTGAACCGCTTCAGCAACGAGGTGGTGAAGGGCAGCGAGCGCGGTTTCATCGAAGCGAAGCTCGCCGAGCGCAATAGCCGCCACCAGCGCGCGGGCGCCTCGCGTTATCGCGTCGAGCCGAACATCAAGGATGGCAAGGGCGGCCTGCGCGATCTGCATACGCTTTACTGGCTCGCCAAATACATGGCCGGCGGGCCTGGTGTGGGTGATCCGATCGTCCAGCCGATCTTCACGGCGGAAGAGCAGACCACCTTCCGCCGCTGCGAAGACTTCCTCTGGACCATCCGCTGTCATCTTCATTTTCTGACAGGACGTCCCGAAGAGCGCCTGACCTTCGAGTACCAACCGCAGCTTGCCGAAATTCTCGGCTACGCGAACCGCATGGGGCTCAAGGCCGTCGAGCGCTTCATGAAGCACTACTTCATGGTCGCCAAGGATGTCGGTGACCTGACCACTGTGCTGTGCTCCTGGCTCGAAGTGCAGCAGCTCACGACATCACCGCGGTTCGACGCGCTCTTCGATCCCATGGGCTGGCGCATGCGCCGCCGCGTGCGCCGCACGACCGCTTTCCGCATTGACAACGGCCGCCTCAATGTCGCTGACGCCGAGGTTTTCCGCCGCGATCCGGTGAACCTCCTCCGCTGCTTCGCGCAGGTTGAGGAAACGGGCGCGTTCCTTCACCCGCAGGCCATTCGCCTCATCCGCCAGTCGCTGCGCCTCATCGACGACGACCTGCGCAATGATCCGGAAGCCAATCGGATCATGCTGAACCTCATGACGGCACGCGGCACGCCGGAGCTGACGCTCAGGCGCATGAACGAAGCGGGTGTGCTCGGGCGCATGATCCCGGAGTTCGGCCGCGTCGTTGCGATGATGCAGTTCAACCTCTACCACCACTACACAGTGGACGAGCATCTCATCCGCACCGTCGGCGTCGTCTCCGAGATTGAGCGTGGCGAAAGCGCCGACAAGCATCCGCTCTCCCACGACATATTCAAGGCCATCATCAATCGCCGCGTTCTCTTCGTCACGGCCTTCCTGCATGACATCGGCAAGGGTCGCGCGGAGGATCACTCGAAGCTCGGCGCGAGGATTGCGCGCCACGTGTGCCCGCGCCTCGGCTTGAGCGAGGCCGAGACCGAACTCGTGGCGTGGCTCATCGAGAACCACCTTCTCATGAGCAACATCGCGCAGAGCCGCGACATTGCCGATCCCAAGACGATCCGCGACTTCGCCGAAACCATGCAGAGCGTCGAACGCCTGCGCCTGCTGCTTCTGTTGACGGTCGCGGATATCCGGGCCGTCGGCCCGAACACGTGGAATGGCTGGAAGGGCCAGCTCCTGCGCTCGCTCTACTACGCGACGGAGCCGCTGCTTTCAGGAGCCTATGAGCCCGTCGCACTCAGCGAGCGCGTCGACTCCGCGATCGAAACCTTCCGCGTCGAAGCCAAGGACAAGCCGCCCGAGCAGGTGCAGGCATTCATCGACCGCCAGTACGACGACTACTGGATCAAGACCTCTCTGCCGAAGCAGATCGAGCACATGGCGCTCATGTCGCGCACGGATGTGGCCGGCAAGAAATTCGGAACGAGCTTCACCACAAATGCTTTCACGGCGGTGTCGGAACTTTCTTTGATCGCGCCGAACCACCCGCGCGTGCTTTCACTCTTTGCCGGCGCTTGTGCGGCCGCTGGCGCCAACATCGTCGGTGCGTACATTGCCTCGACACGCGACGGCTTCGCTCTTGATACCTTCCTGCTGCAGCGCGCCTTCGAGCACGAGGATGACGAGAAGCGGCGCGCCAAGCGTATAGGCGAGAGCATCGAAAAGCTCCTGCGTGGCGAAGTGCGGCTCAGCACGCTCATGGCCAAGAAAATGGGCGCGCCATCGATCATCAATACCTTCACTGTCGAGCCGGAAGTCGTGATCGACAACGTCGTTTCCGACCATTTCACCGTCATCGAGGTGTCAGGCCTCGACCGCCCGGGCCTGCTCTATGACGTCACGACGGCGCTCTCCGATCTCAATCTCGACATCAATTCCGCGCACATCACGACCTTCGGCGAGAAGGCCGTGGACACGTTCTATGTCACCGATCTCACGCGCAAGAAGATCACCTCATCCCAGCGCCAGGAAGCCATCCGGGCGCGCCTGATCGACGTGCTCAGCGGCGATCCGCCGAATTGAGGACTCCCGCCCGCTTGGATACGGCCCGCGCCCCATGAGACTTTACCGCGCCTTCGCGACCGTCGGCGGCCTCAGCATGGTCAGTCGCGTGTTCGGTTTCCTGCGCGATATCCTGATCGCGGCCGTGCTCGGCACCGGCATGATCGCCGATGCGTTCGTCGTCGCCTTCCGGATACCGAACCTCTTCCGCCGTCTTTTCGCAGAGGGTGCTTTCAACGCCGCGTTCGTGCCGCTCTTCGCCAAGCGCCTCGAGACAGGCGACAGGGACGACGCGCGCACATTTGCCGAAGAAGCACTGGCCGGACTGTTTGCGGTGCTGCTCGTCGTCACGGCAATCGCCCAGATAGCCATGCCGTGGTTTGTGCTCGGGCTTGCCCCTGGCTTCGCGAACGATCCCGAAAAGCTCGACCTCGCAACGGCGCTGACGCGCATCGCCTTCCCTTATCTCTTGTGCATGTCGCTGGTGGCGTTGCTCTCAGGGCTACTGAATTCGCTCCATCGCTACATCGCGGCAGCGGCGGCGCCCATCGTGCTCAATGCCGTGCTCGTTGCCGTGATGCTGTTTGCACACTGGCGCGGCTATCACAACGATCCGACGGCCGGCTATCTCCTTGCATGGGGTGTCTTTGCAGCCGGCCTGCTGCAGCTCGCCATGCTGTGGATCGCGGCCAAGCGAGCGGGGTTTGCGCTGCGCTTGCGCCTGCCGCGCATGACCGAAGGCGTCCGTCGGCTCGTGGCGCTCGGTATTCCCGGCCTCATTGCTGGCGGCATCACACAGATCAACATCGTCGTCGGCACGATCATCGCCTCACTCGAAGCGGGCGCCGTCGCCTATCTCTATTATGCTGACCGGCTCTATCAGCTCCCGCTCGGCATTGTCGGTGTCGCCATCGGCGTCGTGCTGCTGCCCGATCTCTCGCGCCATCTCGGGGCCGGTGACCGGGAAGCCGCCATGGACAGCCAGAACCGCAGCATGGAGCTCGCGCTGTTGCTCACGCTGCCCGCCGCTGTCGCGCTCTTCGTCGCCGCCGAGCCCATCATCCGCGTTCTTTTCGAGCGCGGCGCCTTCACGCCCGCCGATACGCACGCGACGGCATGGGCACTCGCGGCGTTCGCCATTGGCCTGCCCGCGTTCGTGCTCATCAAGGTGCTGCAGCCCGGCTTCTTCGCCAACGAGGATACCAAGACGCCCATGCGCTATGCGGGCGTCAATCTGGTGCTCAATGCGACGGGCTCGCTGCTGCTGTTCTTCGCCTTCAAGGCCGCAGGGTTCATGCCGCATGTCGGCATTGCGCTTGCGACGTCGCTGGCAGCGTGGATCAATGCGCTCTTGCTCTGGGTTGCGCTGAAGCGGCGCGGTCATTTCGTGATGGATCAGCGCCTCGCAAGAAGTTTGCCGCTCATTGCGCTCGCGAGCCTGATCATGGGCGCTGGCGTGCTCGGTATCGGCACTCTGCTCGAGCCGTGGCTGAGGTCAGGTGCCGGCATTGTCCATCAGGCGAGCGCACTTGCCGCACTCGTGACGTTCGGCGTCGTGTTGTTCGCCGCGATCATCCTCACGACTGGTGTGATGACGCCCACGCAGCTCAAGCGCAAGATGCGGCGGTAGCATTCGCGCCTGCGGCGAGAGCGACCTCTTCTCCTTCTCCCCGTCCTTCACGGGGAGAAGGTCGGGATGAGGGGCGGCAACTTGCGCAACGCTTGTGTATGCCGCCGCCCCTCACCCTAGCCCTCTCCCCGCAAGGGCGGGGAGAGGGGATGATGGAGCGCTCGCCGCTCTCTCCAAAACCATATAAG
>JAEYPL010000296.1 GCA_023410905.1 Pseudomonadota bacterium | reverse complement strand
CACAGATGTAAATTCGAGCAGGGGTGGGGTTTCGAACTTCTTGAATTTGACGGGGCGGGAGAAATTGTTCGGGTGAATATGGACGACACTGAAATCCTGTAGAATTCTTGAGAACACGAGATCGATTAGTTTGAAGCCGTCGCGATCGTACATATTTGCGAACTTGTGGAACTCGACGACGATGATCCTGAATTTGCGAAGTGTTTGCCGGCTTGTAGAAAGCAGAACGCCGTACTCCGCCTTTTCGATGTCCATCTGCAATAAGAACTCCGATTCTCCCGGAGCCTTAAGGTCGATCCAGTCCTCCAGGGAAACAAAATCGCCGCCGGTCGTGGGCCCCAGGAATTTGCGCTCGAAGTCGAAGAGCGCGTTCTCGACGGGAGGGCGATTGACGGAAGCGTCGGCGAGAAAGCACTTGATCCCCCGCCTCGCCATATCCTCCTCGAAGCGCGCGATTTTCGATACGCCGGGCGAGAAGCATGCATTGATGCCATCTAAATCATCGGGGATGAGATAGCCGCCGTCAGTATCGCCACCGAGCCTGATCAACGCGTGCTCCGTTTCGATCGGACGTACCATCTCAAGAAATCTCTGGATCTCACGGGGATCGGTTGTTCTGCCGAGCGTAAGGCCCACACCGTAGAGATATTTTTGAGCAAATCGTCTGAACGAAGCCACGTGCCATGCCCTTCCAAACCAGTAGATTCAATAAATCAGATACCGACGAATACGCCCTTCACGAACTCGCGGTACAGCAGCATCTGGCGCGACAGCGCGCGCGAATCCTTGAGTGACTTTGACAGGATGATACCGCCGTCGGCAACCGCTGAAAGCATGTCGGCAAGGTCGTCGAGATCGACCGAAGTGGCGGCCCTGACGATCAGGCAGCGGCCGCCGCGATCGTCTTCGGTGTCGCGAAATGGACGAGGCTGCCTTTGCGCGGGCCTACGTCCTTCCAGTTCTTGCCCTCGAACGTGAGAACGACCACGCCGGCCGTCGGCAGCTTTTCCGAGATCGCGGCGATCTGCGCGGGTTCGCCTACGCCAATCAGCTCGATGGCGAGGATTTGCAGGCCGGGGTTGTGGCCGATGATCATGAGGTGCTTGACGCTCGCAGGCGTCTTGCGCACGCGGTCCAATAGGATCGTCGGCTCGGCGAGATAGAGGGCGCCCTCGTATTTCGTCCGCGGCGCGGGCTCCCAACCACCGCTTGCGAGCTCGAATGTCTGCCGCGTGCGAACGGACGTCGAGCACAGCACGAGGTCCGGCTTAAGATCGTGCTCCCGCAGATAGGCGCCCATCATGGGAGCAGCCGATAGTCCTCGCGCATTGAGCGGACGTTCGCGATCATCGAGACCTGAGATGTCCCAGCTCGACTTGGCGTGCCGGAATAGCGTGAGGGTCAGCATCGCGATGGGCCTCCTTTGGTCTACCGCGGTCGAGCGGGTGCCGCTCAGGTTTTCGTTGCCAGATAGTCCTTCGTCCAGCGGTCATAATCATCGGCGCGTGTCACGCGTTTGACGAGATCGGCAGAGGCCAGGCCCTTGAGGTCCTTCGGTGCCGTGCCGTCGCGCAGGGCCTTGAGCGTATCATGGATGGCCTGGATTGCCGCCTGTATGGGCTGATGGCCCTGCAGGCAGACGCGCACCCCACGCGAGGCGAGGTATTCGCGATCCGAAAGCTCGGGCGTCGCCGTGCCGAGAATGAGCGGGATCTTCACAGCGGGCGCGATGGTATCGAGCTCGGCGCGCGTCTTCACGCCGACGAGGAAGATCGCATCGACGCCGACCTTCTCATAAGCCTGCGCGCGCTTGATCGTATCCTCGATGCCCGTGATGATCGGCGCACTGGTCCGCCCCGCGATGCAGAGATCAGGGTCGCGGCGCGCGGCGAGCGCGGCTTTCATCTTGCCGATGCCCTCATCGATGCTGAGGATCTGCGGCTTTTCGGTTGTCCCGAACGGCTGCGGGAGTGCCGTATCCTCGATCGACATGCCGCTGACGCCGGCGATTTCCAGCTCCTCAACCGTACGCATGACCGAGAGCGCATTGCCGTAGCCGTGATCGGCATCGACCATCAACGGCAGCTCCATGGCGCGGTTGATGCGAAGCGCCTGATCGGCGAATTCCGTGAGCGTCAGGATGATGAGATCCGGCGCCGAGAGCACGCCGAGCGATCCCGTCGAGCCGGCGAACATGCCGATCTCGAAGCCGATTTCGGAGGCAATGCGTGCCGAGATGGGATCGTGCACGGAGCCGGGGTGATAACAGCTGCTGCCTGAGAGATAGCCGCGGAATTTCTGGCGGCGTTCGGTCCAGCGCGATGGCATCGTTTTTCGGTGCTCCGGTTTTTGGGTGAGGACTTAGATGTGGGCGACGGCTTCGGGGCTCGGCGCCATCTGACCGCGCTCCACGCGGCGGACGACGTCGACAATGCCATCATTGGCGGGCGTCGCGATCTTCAGTTCTGCGCCCTTCGCCGCGACGAGGCCATTGATATAGTCGATCTCCGTGCGGCGGCCCTTCATGATGTCCTGGCCCATGGAAGGACGTTGCTCGTCATTCCTGTGCTTGACCTGTTCGAGCAGAATGCCCTCGCATTGCTCTCGCGCGGCTTTGTCGCCTTCGCCGGCGGCGAGCAGCTTCTCGGGCGCAATGTGATACACGGGCTCGAGCGCATAACCGTGCGCGAGGCCGACCTTGATGGCCTCGGCCGCAAGTCGGATCGCGAGCCAGCGCGTCATGGGATCGCGGTCATTGCCGTTGCCGCCGCGCCCGGTCGCTGCCGAGACCGGATTGCGCATCGCATTCACGATCAACTTGGACCAGCGCTCGCCCCAGAGATTGGTCGTCGTCTTGGAGCTGTCGGCGACGCTCACCATCTCCGCGATTTCCTTGACGCGTGGTGTGATGCGCCCATGCGCCTCGCCGACACGGAAGACCGTATGACGTGCGCCGCCGAGCCCGACATTGCGCTGAACCTTGGCGGGGCTGACCAGCTCCACCGAGATCGTCGAGGCAATGCAGCCGACGGTCTTGCCCCATCCGACGACCGAGGCGATGCGCTCTTCGTTGATCGAGTTCTGCAGAGATACGACATAGCCGTCGGCCGCGAGATACTGGGCAATCATCTGCGTCGCCCAGACCGTGTCGTAGGATTTCATCGAGACGAACGCGATGTCGAACGGGCGCTCGCTCCCGGCCTTCTGAAGCTCGGTGATGTGGATGGCATTCACCGGGACGGTGAAATTCTCCGGCGCTGTTTGTCCGCGCAAAGTCAGTCCGTCGCGGCGCATGGCCTCGACATGCTCGGGCCAGGGATCGATGAGCGTCACGTCCTGTCCGGCCTTGGCCAGATAGCCACCCACGTGCCCGCCGAGCGCACCGGCGCCCACGATCGCGATTTTGCGCTTCATCCCCGCACTCCTCGACCCGGCCGCCGCTTGTTCATTTTTCTGCGGGGGCCTGCTGGGCGGGCAGGATGCTGGCCCGACAGGGAGAGGTCAAGCGTCAGGCGACCGGATGATCGCCGATGCGGGGCTGCTCTGACCGCCATGGCGGTCGTGAAGCGGACATCACGAGCAAGGATGTTCTAGTTCTGCGCGGGTTTGGCCGTTTGCTCAGGCAGCCAGTTGCTTTGCAGTACGCGCTGCGCAACGGCCTTGTCCAGGTGCGGCCCGAGTAGCGTCTTGAACGCAAAGGCGACCTCGCCGAACTCCTTCCGGCAGACGCCGGCGCGTTCGCTGGGCAGATAGCCATTGGTGACGACATCGGCGAACAGGGTTCTGTCGGCGCCGAATGCCAGGCACACGAGATTGTAGAAACGCACTGGTGGCGGGCTGTGCGAGTTCGAGAAAGCCGCGAGTGGCACCGTCACTTTGGGGTTCGAGATGAAATCCTTGTAGGAATGCGCCGCGCCTGCGATCAACCTGCGCGCCTGATCCTTGCCGAACTGCAGCATGATGTACGTGGCAAAATTATCGGCGGCATCCTCGCCGCGTCCGAGTACCGGGATGTCCAGCATGTCGAACATGGCGTGGCCCATTTCGTGGGCCGTCACATAGAAGAATTGGCCGATGACCGCATCGGATGGCGTAATGCCGGCTGCGGTCGTTTCCGGCGGCATCATTCTCTGGACGTCGCGCAGGTACTCATAGCAAATGCTCACGCGTCCACGCTGATACCATGCATTCGAGACGCCATCGCATCCAACGGTTCTCAGCAGCAGATCCGACGGCAAGCGAAAGGCGCCGAAGATCTCCTGCAGCTTCTCGAGCACGCGGTGCTCCTTGACCATCTCGTAGAGCTTCTGATGCTCGGGATTGGTCGGAGCCACATACTCGACACGTATGCGATTGGCCTGTGCGTCGGGCGTAGCATAGACTCTGGGGGCAAACAGCGCCGCGACAAATACTCCGAGCGACAAAGCAAAGATCAGACGTCCGCGCGGCATCGAAACCTCCCCTCGCCGAATGAGGCTACGGCACGAGATTGCCGTAGCCGCGTCCGACATTTCGATCAGGCACCACCGCGGAATGCTTCTTCCGCCCAGCCATTGAACATGCTCTTCACGGCCGGATCGGTGTCCACGAGAAAGAGCTTGTCGCCCACGCGGACGATGATGGCTCCGTCCTTCACTTCCTGCGCGCCGAGCTTCATGAGCTGTGCTTCAGTCGGTGCGGTCTTCGCCGTTCCCTTCACAATTCCGAAGGCCTTCTTATCGACGTAGATGCCTTCGCTGGTGTTGAGGGCGCCGAGTTGGGCGCGATCCGCGGCCGACTTGGCGATTTGCGGTGCGGAGACAGCAAGCGCGATTGCTGCGGCTCCGATGGCTGCGATAGTGAGGCTGCGTACTGACATGCGCTCTACCTTCAAGCTGGCGCCTAAACCAATCAGGCGATGGAGCTTTCCCTTAGGTCGAGAGAGATCGTGCCGCCGCCTGCATCGCCATAAGCACCCCAGATGGAAGGAGTTTCCATCGTGGCAAACCCGCGATCTGAAAGCGGCAAACCCCGGCGCCTGGAGCACCGCGGACAAGCACGATCGTCAGCTCTTCGTGCTCGCGGCAAGCTGCCGATGTTCCTGTGTTTCCGAAGCGGAAGCTACTCCGCGATGTCCATTCTTCAGAAAGCGCAAGGTTACGGAGAACCCGCACCTTCAACTCAGCTCTGACCTATTTTCGTGCTTCACGCGCTCGTCGCGTACTCTTGCGGGCGACTTAAGCGCTCATCGAGCGACCGGCGTGCGATAGCCCATCGCGTCAGCGGGGTGCGCCGTTCCATTCGAGCGTCTCGGCCGCGAACAGCTCTTCGGGCTTCAGCAGGCGAGGCGAAATGCCCTGCTCAAATGAGTAGCGGCAGAGCGCTTCGATGGCCGCTCGGTTCGCATCGATACCGTAACTCCAGTAGTCACCGCCGAGAACGCTCTCCGCGCGCGCGATCTCAGCCGGAGCCCACGGTAGGCTCGTGAACGGCGCTTGTGCTTCTTTTGTACGTTCGATGGCATAACGGCGTGCAGCATCGAAGGCCTGGCATATGCGCAGACAAAGCCCGGCCTCGCGCTCCACAAGCTCCCGACGAATGCCGATCAGATGCATGATTGGAAAAATGCCCGTACGGCGCGCGTAATCCGCTTCGACGGCCGGATGGTCGACGAATAGGCGGCGGATATTCGGGCGGCCCTCGAGGAAGGCCTTCGGTGGTTTGTAGGCGACGATCGCATCAAGCGCGCCGTTGGCGAGCGCATCCGAGAGATTGCTGCCTTGCTCGAGCGGTTCGAGTTGGACGCCGCGCGGGCGTACGCGAATGATCGGCTGCGAGTCATATTGGTCCGCTGGACCATAGCGCCAACGCACATTCGACGCCCGCAGGCCGAAATCATCTTCGAGCACGCCGCGCGCCACCAGCGCCGCCGTCATCGAATATTCGCGCACGCCGACGAGGCGACCGGCGAGGTCGCGCGGGCCGCGGATACCGCTGTCCGTTCGGATATAAACCGCCGAATGACGGAATGCGCGCGAGGGAAACACGGGCAAGCCGACGTACGGGCAGTTGGTGGTCGCGGTCAGATAGAGATAGTTGCTGAAGGACAGCTCGGTGACGTCGAACGCCTGCTCGTCGAAGGCGCGTGCAAAGATTTCCTCGAGCGGGGCCGTCGCGAACGAGGGCGTCACGCCCTCGATCGGGATGAGGCCCGCCATGAGCGGCAACGTCCGATCATACGGCGCAACGGCGATGCTGAGGGGGCGGGACATGGG
>JAEYPL010000260.1 GCA_023410905.1 Pseudomonadota bacterium | reverse complement strand
CAGGCCCTGCTCGGCGGAATACTCCATGAGCTGGAAGGCACGGATCGGGTTCTCGGGCTTGCCTTCGCCGGAGAGGAACAGCAGCGCGAGATTGTACGTCGCGAGCGGATTGCCCTTGCGCGCGGCCATCTCAAGATACTTGGCGCCGAGATCAACGTCCTTGGCGACGCCGTCCCCCTGCACGAGCATGGCGCCGACGGCGAGCGCCCCTTCGACGTCTCCGAGCTCGGCGGCCTTGGCGTACCATTGCCCGGCGGTTACGTGGTTCTGAGGCACGCCGAGACCTTCGGCATGAATGCGCCCGATGAGCGTGTGCGCCTGCGGTTCGCCCTTGGCAGCAGCCTCCTCGGCGAGCTTGAGGGCAGTGAGATACTTGCCGAGCTCGAAGGCGGTATAGGCCGGGTCGTCGTCAGGCTTGGGCGGCGGCGCGGTCGATTGTGGGAGCGGCGGAAGCTTCGCGGCGGAAGCGGACGCGGGGGCCGTCTTCACGCTGCGTGCAGCCCCCTTGCCGGGCGCGGCCCCAGCGGGTGCCGCTGTCGGCGGTGACGCGGCCTGCGTCGGCGCACCACGCGCTGGCTTGGCCGCAGGCGCGGGCGCGCTCTTCGCTTTGGGTGTGCGCTTCGGCACGGGCTCGGGCGTGATCGTGCTGCTCCAGCTGCTCGTCTGGGCCGAGGCGACCCCCGGCACGAGAACAGCGGCAAGCACGGCGACCGCCGCAATGTGTGCAGAACGCCTGCTCATACGACTTCCTCGCCAGCAATAGCGGCATGGGCAGCACGAATGAGTTCCCCGGACGCGGCCGGCGGCTCGCCGGCCGGGAGGTTCAGCGCGATGAAATCGGCGCCCGCTGATGCGAGGTGAGCTGCTTCCTCGGCCGTCGTCACATCGAAAGCCACGACCGGCACCTCGAAGATCTCGGACCACCATGCGACGAGCTCGCAGCGCCGCTTGTGCGCCTTTTCGCGATCCTCGACGTGAGCTGGAATGCCGAAGGCGACATATTCGGCCCCGCCTTCACCGGCAGTCATGGCCTCGTGGCGCGAGCGCCCCGCATCGACGCCCACAATGGCGCGGCTTCCCAGGATCTCTCGCGCCTCGCCGAATGCTTTGGCATTGCCCACGGAGATATGAACGCCATCGGCCTTCAGCGTGCGCGCCAGGCGGGCATCATCACGCAGCAGGGCCGCCGCACCGCCTGCCTGAGCTGCGGCAATCAGCGCCTGCACATCCGCCGCGGGCGCTCCTTCCGGAACGGTGATCACCACAGACGCGACGCGCGCGGACGTAAGCGCCCCCGCAAGCCGCGCGGGTGCACCTGCCCCCATCTCGATTGCCACCATTAGCTGGCACATTGCCACCGGCCCCCTCCTGCTCGTTCGGTCGAGCGTATCATGATTGAATAGGGCAGAAATCGGACCCCGTCCAAAGTCTGACCAGCCGGCCCGCAGCGCAGGGGCACGCATCCGAGTTGCTTAGTCATCCAGCAACCTTTCACCCGAATGGTGCATTGCAGCAAGCGCCGGACATTGTCATAAAGGTGCGAAAGGGGTGGGGGCGTCCTGGCAGGGAGTTTGCTCGCAAGGTGCGCGCAGGTCGCGCCACCGTCCCGACTGTCCGGAGTTGAGACACGCATGTCGTCGCCCAAGAGAGTATTCATTAAGACTTACGGCTGTCAGATGAACGTCTACGACAGCGAGCGCATGATGGAAGCGCTCGCCGGCGGCGGCTATGCGGAAACGGACGCGCCCGACAACGCTGACCTCATCATCCTCAATACCTGTCACATTCGGGAAAAAGCTGCAGAGAAGGTTTATTCGGAACTCGGCCGGCTGCGCGCCATCAAGGAGCAGCGCGCCGAAGAAGACCGCGAGACGGTCATTGCGGTAGCCGGTTGCGTGGCTCAAGCGGAGGGCGACGAGATCGTCCGCCGCGCGCCCGTCGTGGACCTCGTCGTCGGACCGCAGAGCTACCACCAGATCAACACGCTGATCGCCCGCAGCAAGGCATCGGCGAAAGCGGTCGTCGAAACGGAATTCCCCGAAGACGACAAGTTCCGTCATCTTCCCGAGCGTACTCATGTGCCTGCGCGCACGCGCCCCGCGAGCGCATTCCTCACGGTGCAGGAAGGCTGCGACAAGTTCTGCACGTTCTGCGTCGTGCCCTACACGCGCGGCGCGGAGTATTCGCGCAGTGTCGCCGCGATCGAGGAGGAAGCGCGCCGTCTCGTCGATGCGGGCGTGCGCGAGATCACGCTGCTCGGCCAGAACGTCAATGCCTATCACGGCGAGAACGCCAAGGGCGGCGCGGCGACGCTCGCTGAGCTGCTGTACCGTCTCGAGGATATCGAAGGTCTCGAACGCCTGCGCTACACGACGAGCCATCCGCGTGACATGAGCGACGACCTGATCGAAGCGCACCGCGATCTGAAGAAGCTCATGCCGTACCTGCACCTGCCCTTCCAGGCGGGGTCGGATCACGTGCTCGCGGCCATGAACCGCAAGCACACGGGCGCCGAGTATCTCGATCTCGTCGCGCGCGTCCGCGCCGCGCGGCCGGACATCGCGCTCTCGACGGACATCATCGTCGGCTTTCCCGGCGAGAGCGATGCCGACTTCGAGGCGACACTCGACATCGTGCGCAAGGTCGGCTTCGCGCAGGCCTACTCCTTCAAGTACAGCCCGCGTCCCGGCACGCCGGCCGCGACCATGGATCGCCAGGTTTCCGAAGCCGATAAAGTCGACCGGCTCGCCCGCCTGAAGGCGCTGCTCGATGAACAGCAATCATCGTTCAATGCCGAGTGCGTCGGACGCGTGCTCCCCGTTCTCTTCGAGCGCCGCGGACGCCGCGAGGGCCAGCTCATCGGCCGCTCGCCCTATCTCCAGTCCGTTCACGCCGAGGCCGCCCCCGGCCTCATGGGCCGCATCATTCCAGTTGAAATCGCACAGGCGGGCCCCAATAGTCTTTCTGGTGTGATCAGGGCGGCGTGATATGCTGACCTGGACTCGGTTGCCGGGATAGGTTGTAGCGGCGGCGAGTTACCGTGCAACAGGCCGGGAGAGCCACATTTGACAACTGCGCGCGGGTCGGCGGCGCATAGGCCGTCCAAACCCGAAAGATCCCCAGGGGCGTCTCGAGAGGCAGCTCGTGAGGGAACCGGGGCCAAGCACCGTATCGTCGTGCCCTTCGACGACAACCGGCTTCTGGCCCACCTGCTCGGCGAATACGATTCACATCTCGCCCTCATCGAGAGCAGGCTCGGCATCGAGGCCCACGCCCACGGCAACGTCGTCACGCTGACCGGTCCGCAGCCGGCGTGTGAGATAGGCCGCGAGGTGTTGAACGCGGTTTATGACCGTGTGCGCAAAGGCGAGAGCATCTCGGCCGGCGATATCGACGGCCTGATCCGCCATGCGCGCTCGGGCGCGCCGCGCAACGACGGCACCGCGCAGATCCGCACGCGTCGGCGCATCGTCACCGCCCGAACGCCCATGCAAAGCGAGTATATTCGGGCACTTGACGCGCACGACCTCGTCTTCGGCACGGGCCCTGCCGGCACCGGCAAGACTTATCTCGCCGTGGCGCAGGCCGCTTCGTATCTCGAGCGCGGGCTCGTCGAGCGCATCGTTCTGTCGCGGCCTGCTGTCGAGGCGGGTGAGCGGCTCGGCTTCCTTCCGGGCGATATGCGCGAGAAGGTGGACCCCTATCTCCGCCCGCTCTATGATGCTCTCTATGATGTTCTGCCGCCCGAAAAGGTCGAGCGGGATCTCGAGGCCGGGATTATCGAGATCGCCCCCCTCGCATTCATGCGAGGTCGTACGCTCGCGCACGCCTTCGTCATCCTCGACGAGGCGCAGAACACGACGAGCATGCAGATGAAGATGTTCCTGACCCGCCACGGCGAGGGATCGCGGATGGTTGTGACCGGCGATCCCACCCAGATCGACCTGCCGCCCGGGCAGAAGTCGGGCCTGGACGAGGCCGTGCAGCTCCTCGAAGGCGTCAAAGGCATCGAGGTGGTGCACTTCTCCTCGGCCGATGTGGTGCGCAGCGAGCTCGTAGCCCGCATCGTGGCCGCCTATGACGGCGCGCCGACAACGGCGGGGCTCGGCTCGGGCGTGGCCTCGACTCTCGCGCGGGGTCAGGGCCGCACGGAATAGGAAAATGAATACGGTTCTGGATCAACCCGCAGTTCCCGGCGGCGATGCCGTCAGTGACGAAGACCGATCTTGTGACGAGGAACCTCCGTCGCGATTAAGTCTCACGCTCGAACGTGTGGACGATGATGGCGACTGGGCAAGTGTCGGCCCTGTCGACGATATGATTGCGGCCGTGGCGCAGGTGCTCGCGGCCGCCCCCGAACTCTCGGATGTGTTTCCGGCTACGGCGGCCGTCGCGCTCAGCAGCAATGAGGCCGTGCGCCGCCTGAACGCCGCCTACCGCGGCAAGGACAAGCCGACCAACGTCCTTTCCTTCCCAGCTCCCGACCTTCCCGAGACCTTAAGCGACTCTGAGCCGCAAGCGCTCGGTGATGTCGTGCTCGCGCTCGAAACGCTGATCGACGAGGCCGCCGCGGCGGGAATTCCGGTCGCGCACCACTTCCAGCATCTGCTGATCCACGGGCTCCTCCACCTCATCGGCTACGACCACGAGAGCGATGCCGAGGCGGAGGAGATGGAAGCCCTCGAGACCGTGCTGCTCGCACGGCTCGGCATCCCCGATCCTTACGCGGAGGGCGGCTCATGACCGAGATCCCGCTCCCGCACCCCACCATTGCAGTCACGGAATAGATCGCTGAGCCATGGCACTTTCTGACGATACCGGCCCCCGCCCCGAAAGTACGAACGGCAGTGATGCCGGAAGGAACGGCGAAGGCTGGCTTGCGGCCCTGCGCAATCGCCTCGGCCTCGGCACGCAGCCGACGCTGCGCGATACGCTCGGCGATACGCTGCGCGTCGAGGACCAGACCGGCACCGGCTTTTCGCCGGCCGAGCGCGAGATGCTCCTGCGCCTCCTGGAGTTCGGCACGCTGAAGGTCGAGGACGTGATGGTGCCGCGCGCGGACATCACGGCCATCGACGAAAGCGCGACGCTCGCCGAGCTGCTGCACATGTTCGATTCGTCCGGCGTGTCGCGCATCCCGGTGTTCCACGAGACGCTCGACGATCCGCGCGGCGTCATCCACATCAAGGATCTGATGGCCTATCTGACGCGCGGCGGCGCTCCGGCAGCCCGCTCAGGTGTCGTCCCGGCCTCCGACGCCGATGCGCCCGCGCCGAAGATCGAGTTCGCCAAAGCGGATCTTTCAACGACGATCGCGACGGCACAGCTTCGCCGGCGCGTGCTTTACGTACCGCCGTCCATGCCGGCCGTGAACCTGCTCGTGCGGATGCAGGCAACGCATGTGCACATGGCTCTCGTCGTCGACGAGTATGGTGGCACCGACGGTCTCATAACGATCGAGGACCTCATCGAGCAGGTCGTTGGCGAGATCGAGGACGAGCACGACGTGGCCGAGGCCGACAATATCGTCGAAGACCCCAAGCTGGGCCTGGTTGCACAGGCACGCACGCCGATCGAGGAAATCGAAGAGCACCTCGGCGTGAAGCTCCTCAAGAACGGCGAGGAGGAGGACATCGACACGCTCGGCGGCCTCGTCTTCATGCTGGTCGGCCGCGTGCCGGCACTGGGTGAGATCGTGCGCCACGAGAGCGGCATCGAGTTCGAGGTCATCGATGCCGATACCCGGCGCGTCAAGAAGGTCCGCATCCTGAGGCCCGGCCACAGCGAGGACGCGCCGGCCTCCGCGATACCGGCCGCACGCCAGGGTTGATCCTGCAAGAGTGGCATTGGCACTATCCCGGCGGCGTGTGCGCTTCCGGGATAGCAAACGCGCGATTGCCAAGGCACGCTAGTGAGGCCATATCTCGTGTGCCATGGCCATAGTTCATCCCGTGCCGTCGTCGATCTACACGGAACCCGACTTCCGCGTACGGGCCACGTCTGCGCTGCATCACCGCCCGAGCGACGCCATCTTCGACCCACGCACGGGGCGTTCCTGGTCGCGCAGCGACTGGGACCTCAATCCCGAGATGCTGGCGGACTTCGAAGCCATGGCGCCGGCGCGCGCGGCCGCCGTGCTCGTGCCCATTATCGCGCGCCCGGAACTTACAGTGCTGCTGACGGAGCGCACGGCCCATCTCTCGACGCACGCCGGTCAGGTGGCCTTCCCAGGCGGCAAGGTGGAGGATTCGGACATCGATGCCGTCGAGACTGCCGTGCGCGAAGCCGAGGAAGAAATCGGCCTGCCGCGCTCGCTCGTCGAGCCGCTCGGTTTTCTCGACGGCTATCGCACAGGGACCGGCTTTCTCGTGACGCCCGTCGTTGCGCTCGTGAAGCCGGATTTCGTACTGGCGCTCGATCCGGGCGAGGTCGCGAGTGCCTTTGAGGTGCCGCTTGCCTTCCTCATGGATCCTGCCAATCACAAACACCATTCCCGACCCTGGCGAGGGCGCGAGCGACACTACTACGCCATGCCATTCGGAGAGCATTACATCTGGGGGGCGACCGCCGGCATGCTCAAGAACCTGCACGAAAGGCTGTACGGAGGATGATCCGAGTCGTCATCGAGAATATTGTCCTGTTTCTCCTGCCGACGGCCATCTACGTCATCTACATACTGCTGACGCGCAAAGAGGACGAGCAGGGCCGCGGCGTACTGGACGATGCGCCGTTCATCTGGCTGATGCTCGCAGGGACGGCGCTCGTTTTCCTCGTCCTCATTGCCTTCGGCTCGACATCGGGCGGCAAGCCCGGTCAACACTATACGCCACCATCGCTTGGCACGGATGGCAAGATCGATCCCGGCAAACTGGACTAACTCTGGTCAGGCATCATGCCGTCTGAGGCACCAGCCAAGATCCCGACGTCGCTCGCCGGTGCACCCTGGCTCGTGCGCCCGGAGACACGCGCCGTTCTCGATGCACTCGCAAAGGCGGACCACGAGGCGCGCATTGTCGGCGGCACCGTGCGCAATGCCCTTCTCGGCGAGCCCGTCACCGATATCGATATCGCAACGACGGCTACACCTGATGAAACCATCGCCGCCGCTGGCGCAGCGGGGTTGCAGGCGATCCCCACCGGCCTCAGCCACGGCACGGTGACGGTCGTCGCGCATCACGTGCCGTTCGAGGTCACGACACTGCGTGAGGATGTCGAAACATTCGGCCGCCACGCGCGCGTTGCCTTCACAGCCGACTGGGCGGCCGATGCGCGTCGTCGCGATTTCACGATCAACGCCATCTACTGCGACGCGGCCGGCAAGATCAGCGATCCGCTCGGCGGTCTGGCCGATCTCGCGGCGCGGCGTGTCCGCTTCATTGGTGATGCGCGCGCGCGCATTCGCGAGGATGCGCTGCGCATCCTGCGCTTTTTCCGCTTTCATGCCCGCTACAGTCCTGGGCGCATCGATGCGGAAGGGCTCGCTGCCTGCGCGGCGGAGCGTCATCTGCTGGGGCATCTCTCGGCAGAGCGCGTGCGGGCGGAACTGCTCAAGCTGCTGGAGGCATCGGGCGCGGCGGATGCCATTGCCGCCATGGCCACGCATGGTTTCATCGTGCAAATTCTCGGCCGCGCCCCGCGCATCAGCGTCCTCGGGAACCTCGTCGCGCAGGATGTGGCGCGTCGACGCCCGGCCGATGCGCTGCTGCGTCTCTCGGTGCTGGCGGTGGCTGTCGAAGAGGATCGGGGTTTTCTGGGAGAGCGCTTGCGCCTCTCGCGCGGGGAAGCGCGGACGCTCATCGTGCTCGATCCGCCGCTCATGGAACTGCTCGCGCTCGACGACCGCGCCCGGCGGCGCGCGCTCTATGCCGTGGGATCGGAACGCTGGCAGCGTGCGGCCATGGCCGGTGCGGCAAGCTCCAACGATGCTGGCGAGATCGCCGCTTGGGATGCCCTCGCCGCGCTGCCTGCCGCGTGGCCTGTACCGAAGTTCCCACTTTCGGGGCGCGATGCTCTGGCACTCGGCCTCGAGCCAGGACCGGCGGTCGGCGCGCTGCTCGACGAGATCGAGGCGGAGTGGATCGCGAGCGACTTTGCGGCTGATGCGGCCGCGCTTCGGGAGCGCCTCGCAATCCGCATACGCGAATCCCGCTGAATGCCGATTTTGACGCAACTGAGTAAACGCTTCGCATTCCGGAAGCTTATGAACTGCAAGGAAGTTTCGATCACACGAGGCGCGCGGGTTATACGGAGCACCGCCCGGATGCAACCTCTAAGGGCGGGCTCGGACGGCGAATCTGTGGACAACTCATTTCCGCCTTAGTCTGCATGTGGACGAAGGCCGTGGATAAATTTAGAAGGGGATTACTGAATATCTCGTTCGGCAATTCCCCCTCTCCCCCTGAGCGCCAGCGAGATTGCAAAGCCCCGGCATGCCACGCCGGGGCTTTTTCTTTCAAGGCGCGCGATCAGCAGCCCATGCGCGTGGCGAGCTCCGGAAATCCATCGACGACGAGATCGCACGCCGGGTTCGGCGTCGGATCAGGCGGGCCGGCAGCGCCCCATTCGAGCGGGCGGCGCACGAAGCACGTCTTCATGCCTTCCTTGCGTGCCGCGTCGAGATCGAAGTTGTGGCACGCGACCATCAAGATCTCGGCCGGCTTCAACTGCAGCAGCTTTGCCGTTGCCTGGTAGGCCTCGGGCCGCACTTTGTACACGCCAAGCATCTCGCAACTGATGATCGCGTCCCACGTGATGCCGTTGCGACGCGAGACATCGATCACGAGGCGCGGCGTGAGCAGCGTGAAGGATATGCATGGGAACTTCGCGCGCAGGCGATCGAGGCCCGGCACGAAATCCGGCCACGCATCGAGTGCGAACCATGCACGCCAGATCTCGTCGCGATCATCTTTTGAGAGCGCGCCGAGCCCGAAGTCCTCGACGACGCGATCGAGCTGATCGCGATGCACGTCGTCGAAATTGAAGCGCGGCCCGAGCTGATTGACGATCGTCCCAAGCGAGCGGCGGCGATACTCGTTGGTCGCTGCCGCCCAATCGGCTTTGAGCCCGCGTCGGCCCGCGACCTCGGCCATGGCCCGCGAGAGGCCGCCATGCCAGTCGAGCACCGTCCCGCCCGTGTCGAATGTCAGCGCCTTGATACCCTGCATCTTGCTTCTCCCAGACAAGTCAAGCGCATCCTACACAAATCCACGCTGGACACGCATATCCTCCGCCGCCCTTTGGGGGGCGAATGCGATCGGGTAATTTACCGGCATGACACAAGCGATTCCCTCGGCGCCCGCCGCCCCGACGTTCGTGCACCTCAAAGTGCACTCGGCCTATTCGCTGCTCGAAGGCGCGCTGCCGATCGGCACACTGGCCAAGCGGGCCGCCAAGCTCGGCTTTCCCGCGCTGGCGCTGACCGACACGAACAATCTCTTCGGCGCGCTCGAATTCTCGGACAAGCTCGCGGGCAGCGGCATCCAGCCGATCGTCGGCATAAGCCTCGCCGTCGACTTTGAGGAGATCGACAGATCCGGCCCGGGCATCGCCGGCCTTCCCGCATTGCCGCCGCCGCATCGCGACGGCTTGCTCTGCCTTCTTGCGATGAGCGAGGTCGGATACGGCAATCTCCTGAAGATCGCGAGCCGCGCGCACATGGGTACGAGCGACGGCGAGGCGCCGTACGCCAGGATCAGTCACATAGCCCAGCACGCCGAGGGCCTGATCGCACTCACCGGCGGCCCGGATGGCCCGATCGACAAGCCCTTCGCCGACAATCACGGCGCTGTCGCGACGGCGCGCGTGAAGAAGCTCAAGGACATCTTTGGCGATCGCCTCTATGTCGAGCTTCAGCGGCATGGCGTTCCACGCGAGAAGCTCGTCGAGCCGCAACTCATCGACGTCGCCTACAACGAGGATCTGCCGCTCGTCGCGACCAACGAATGCTACTTCGGCGATGCCGAGGACTACGAGGCGCACGACGCGCTGCTCTGCATTGCCGAGGGCCGCTACCTCAACGAGGACGATCGCCGACGCCTGACGCCGGAGCATTCCTTCAAGAGCGCCGAGGCCATGGCCAAGGTGTTCGCCGATCTGCCGGAGGCGCTCGCGAGCACGATCGAGATCGCGCGACGCTGCGCGTATCGCCCGCGCGGCCGCAAGCCCATTCTGCCGAACTTCGTACAGACCAAAGCTGACGCCACGGCCGAAGAGCGCGCCGCTGCAGAGGACGCGGAGTTCGCGCGCCAAGCGGAGGAAGGTCTCGTCAAGCGCCTCGAAGTGAACCCGCTCGCGCCGGGCTTCACCAGAGAGGACTACGAAAAGCGCCTGCAGTACGAGATCGGCATCATCAAGGGAATGAAGTTCCCGGGTTACTTCCTGATCGTTGCGGACTTCATCAAATGGTCCAAGGCGAACGGCATTCCCGTCGGACCGGGCCGCGGCTCGGGCGCAGGCTCGCTCGTCGCGTGGGCGCTCACAATCACGGATCTCGATCCGCTGCGTTTCGGCCTGCTGTTCGAGCGCTTTCTCAATCCCGAGCGCGTGTCGATGCCGGACTGCGACATCGACTTCTGCCAAGATCGGCGCGACGAGGTCATCCGCTACGTACAGGACAAGTACGGTCACGATCGCGTGGCGCAGATCATCACGCACGGAAAGCTGCAGGCGCGCGCCGTGCTGCGCGACGTCGGCCGCGTGCTGCAAATGCCGTACGGGCAGGTGGACCGCCTCTGCAAACTCGTGCCGAACAATCCTGCCAATCCAGTCTCATTGCCGGAAGCCATTGCCGGCGAGCCCAAGCTGCAGGAAGAGCGCGACAACGAGCCCGTCGTCGCACGCCTGCTCGAAATCGCGCAAAAGCTCGAAGGCCTCTATCGCCACGCATCGACACACGCCGCCGGCATGGTGATCGGCGACCGCCCGCTCGACGAACTCGTGCCGGTGTATCGCGATCCGCGCTCGAACATGCCGGTCACGCAGTTCAACTGGAAGTACGTCG
Source organism: Pseudomonadota bacterium (assembly GCA_023410905.1). Taxonomy (GTDB): domain Bacteria; phylum Pseudomonadota; class Alphaproteobacteria; order Rhizobiales; family Hyphomicrobiaceae. Next base: position 16,225 of record JAEYPL010000260.1, on the reverse strand, counting down.
AAGCTGCGGGCCTCGTGAAGTTCGACTTCCTCGGACTGAAGACGCTGACCGTTCTGCAGAAGGCGCTGGAGCTGATCGAACACGGGCACGGCATCAAGATCGATCTCGCCACGCTGCCCGTGACGGATACGAAAGCCTACGAGCTACTTGCGAAGGCCGATACGGCGGGCGTGTTCCAGCTCGAAAGTACGGGCATGCGCGAGAGCTTGAAGCGCCTGAAACCCGACCGTCTCGAAGACATCATCGCCATGGTGGCGCTCTATCGCCCCGGCCCCATGGACAACATCCCGACGTACATCAATCGCAAGCACGGCGACGAGCCCGTCGATTACCTGCATCCGATGCTCGAAGGCATTCTCAAGGAAACCTACGGCGTCATCATTTACCAGGAGCAGGTTATCCAGATCGCACAGGTCATGGGCGGCTACTCGCTCGGCCAAGCCGACCTCTTGCGCCGCGCCATGGGTAAGAAAGACAAAGCGGAGATGGCGCGTCAGCAGGCGCGTTTCGTCGAAGGCGCGAAGGAAAAGGGCGTCAAGGAGAAGGACTCGAGCTACATCTTCGAGCTCGTCGACAAGTTCGCGGGCTACGGCTTCAACAAAAGCCACGCGGCGGCTTACGCGCTCGTCAGCTATCACACGGCCTATCTCAAGGCGAATTTCCGCGAGGAATTCCTTGCCGCGTCCATGACGCTCGATATGGCGAACACCGACAAGCTCGCCATGTTTGTCGGCGAAGCGCGCAAGGCCGGGATCGCCGTGTTGCCGCCGTGCGTGAATGGCTCGGATGTTGAGTTCACGGTCGAATTCGATAAGCCGAAATCTTCTCCTTCTCCCCGTCCTTCACGGGGAGAAGGTCGGGATGATGGGCGGCCGCAAACCGCAACATCTATTGCCGCCCCTCACCCTAACCCTCTCCCCGTGAAGGACGGGGAGAGGGGATTCCCGTCGAATGCGGACGGCCCGCGCGGCGCGATCCGATATGCACTCGCAGGCCTCAAGAATATCGGCCGTGGCGCCGTCGAGTCGATCGTCGAGAGCCGCAAGACCAAAGGGCCCTACGCATCGCTGGCCGATTTCGCCTCGCGCCTCAATCCCAAAGCGCTCAACAAGCGCGGATTGGAGACGCTCGCTGCGGGCGGTGCGTTCGACGCCTTCGATCGCAACCGCGCGCTCGTGCACGCGAATGTCGAACAGATATTGCGAGAGGCGGGCAGTCGCGCCGACGACGAGCAGTTCGGGCAGGGCAGCCTGCTCGGCGGCATGCAGAACACCGCGACGTCCGTGGTGCTGAACTTCAGGACGGCTAAATCCTGGACACCCATCGAACGCCTGCAGCACGAGTTCGGCGCCGTTGGATTCTATCTCTCGGGCCATCCACTCGATGCGTATGGGCGTGTGCTCGGCAAGCTCGGCGTCAAGCGCTTCACCGAGTTCGAGAATACTATCGGTCTTGCGGCAGGACGTCTCGCTGGCATCGTGATCTCGGCACGCGAGCGACGCTCGGCCAAGGGCAACAAATTCGCCTTCGCCATGTTCTCGGATGCCAGCGGCCAGTTTGAAGCCGTGATCTTCTCCGACACGCTCGCGCGTTGCCGCGAAATCCTCGTTGCGGGCACGGCCGTGCTCATGTCGGTCGAAGCGGAGCGCGATGGCGATACGGTGAAGCTGCGCGTGCAGAACCTCGAACCGCTCGAGTCCGCTGCTGCCAATGTACAGCAGTCGCTCAAGATCGTCCTCGACCGCCGCACCGTGCAGGCGAGCAAGGGCACGGCCATGGCCGAGCTGCGCGCGCTGCTCGACAAAGCGCCTGCCAACGGCAAGGGCGGAGAAATCCGCCTCGCCATGGAAGTCGAAAATATCGCGGGAGGTCGCGGTGCGCTGCGCGAGGTCGAATTCAAACTACCCGGCCGCTACGACATCGGCCCACGCCAGCAGGGCGAACTGCTGACGGTACCGGGCGTGCTGGATGTGCTGGAGGTTTGAGGAAACTCAGCGGGGTGTAGGTCGCTTCGCGAGCGGGCTACCGCCCGCACCCGTATCGTGCCGAAGGCGCGTGTCTTCGACACGACGAGACCCCGAACCCCCTTCTTTTTATGACTTGGCGTGCATCGCCAGCGCGATATGTCCCTTCTCCCCGTAAGAACGGGGAGAAGGGGAAGCTTATCTCACTTCTGCGGGCGGTTCTTGGCCCATTCGGTGTACTTCTTCGCCTTCTCGTGGGTCTCGTTGTAGTACTTCACGTACTCGTCGCCGACCATGACCTTGATCGCAAGGCCCGCGTCCTCGAGACGCTTGACGTGATCGGGATCCTTCATGGCCTGCGCAAATACATCCTGCAGCTTCTTCACGAGTGCCGGATCCATACCCTTGGGACCACCGATGCCGCGCGTCGAGCTGGAGATCACCGTCGGCATGCCGAGCTCCTTGGTGGTCGGCACGTCGGGCAGGAACTTCGAGCGCTCGGTATCCATGACCGCGAGTGCACGGACCTGTCCGCCCCTCACTTGCGTGACGATGGAGCCGACATTGTCGAACGAGACGTCGATGTTGCCGCCAAGCGTCTCCTTGACCTGCGCTGCGCTGCCGAGCAGATGCACGATACGGAAGTTCACGCCGGGGTTCACCTCCTCGACCATCAGTATTGCGAGGTGGTCATCCGAGAGAATGCCGGTCGTTGCGGCACGGATCGTGCCGGGCTTCGCCTTTGCCGCGTCGATCACGTCCTTCATGGTCTTGAAGGGACTGTTGGCGGCAACCCAGACCACGCCAGGGTCGAGCACCTGGTTGGCGATGGGCGTGAAGCTGCCCTCGTTGAAGATGGCTTGACGCTCCGGATCGAGGATCGTCGTGTTGGTCGCGGGCAGATTGAGGAAGCCGATGGTGTAGCCATCGGGTTTCGCGCGCGCGAGCTCCGTCCAGCCGACCTGTCCGCCGGCACCACCGCGGTTCACGACCACGATCGGCTGTCCGATCAGCTTCTCGGCGATGCCGGCGACGACACGCGCGCCGATATCGGTGGACCCGCCGGCGGGGAACGCGACGATCATGTTGATCGGCCGCGTTGGATATTCCTGGGCTGATGCCCCCGCCGAACCAAGCGCCGCAACGAACGCCCCCGCCGTCACGGCCATTGCCAGTCTGAGCAGTCTCATGGGTGGTCCTCCGGTACAATGCGCCAATCGAATTGGCTTTCGGCTGAAGTGCCAACAAAGTTGGCTCGGTTAATCGGCATTGGGATCCCTGATCTCTTTAGGCGCGAACTGCATGGCCGCAAAGACAAGGATGGCAATCGCAAGTGCCAGCAGCGAGGCGGACAGCGGCCGCGTGACAAAAATGCTGAAGTCGCCCGCCGACATCTCGAGTGACGTCCGCATGGATTTCTCGATTTGCGGGCCGAGAATGAGCCCAAGCACCAAGGGCGCGAGCGGGAAATTGAGCTTGCGCAACAGATAGCCGATCACGCCACACCCGAGCATGACCCACAGATCGAAGATGCTCTGATTGATGCTGTAGGCGCCGATGATGCAGAAGAGCAGCGTGCCGGCGCAGATGTACTGGTAGGGAATCTCCAGGATCTTGGCCCACAGTCCGACGAGCGGCAGATTGAGGATCAGCAGCAGCACATTGCCGATGAAGAAACTCGCGATCACCGCCCACACGAGATCGGGTCGCTCCTGAAAGAGCAGCGGTCCGGGCGTCAGTCCGTTGATGATGAAGGCGCCCATCAGAACTGCGATCGTCGGCGAGCTCGGAATGCCGAGTGTCAGCAGCGGCACCATGGCGCCGTTCGCGTAGCTGTTGTTCGCCGTCTCCGGCCCGGCGACACCCTCGATCACGCCGGTGCCGAATTTCTCGGGATGCTTCGAGAGGCGCTTCTCGACGATGTATGACATGAACGTCGGGATGATCGCGCCGACACCCGGGATGAGCCCGAGAAAGAAGCCTATTCCCGTGCCGCGCCAGATCGCGCCCAAGGAGCGTTGCCATTCGTCGCGCGACGGAATGAGCCCCCTGAGATTGGTCTTTATGACCTCGCGATAGGGTTTCTCCGCCGTCGCCAGGATCTCACCGACACCGAACAGTCCCATGACGACAGGAATGAATCCGAGGCCGTCGAACAGCTCGGGTATGCCGAACGTGAAGCGCGGCGCGCCGCGCACGGGGTCGAGGCCGATGAGTGAGATGAGCAGCCCCGTGACCGTCATGAGGACGCCGGCGAGAAGCGAGTTTCCCGCGAGGCTCGTCACGAGCACGAGGCCGACAATCATGAGCGCGAAAAATTCCGGCGGGCCGAAACTGAGCGCCAGCCGCGATAGCGGCGTTGCAACGACGACGAGGAGCAGCGTCGCGATCAGTCCGCCGATGAAGGAGCCGATGGCAGCAATACCGAGCGCCGCGCCCGCGCGCCCATTCTTCGCCATGGCGTGCCCATCGAGGCACGTTATGACGGATGCGGCCTCGCCCGGTACGTTGATGAGAACGGACGTGATCGTGCCGCCACACATCGCGCCGTAGTAGATGGCCGCGAGCATGATGATGGCGCCAGTCGCATCAAGCTGGAAGGTGAGAGGAATGAGGATTGCCGTGCCCGCCGCGGGCCCGATGCCGGGCAGCACGCCGATGAGCGTGCCGAGAAAGCAGCCGATGAACGCGAACATCAGGTTCGTCGGCGTCGCCGCCGCGGCAAAGCCCGCCATGAGATGCTGGAAGGTATCAACCATCGGCTCCGCCCTCCATCACAGCCCGAACTCCCCGATGGGTAGCGGCACCTTCAGCCAGTAGTAGAAGCTGTGAAACACCCCGAAGCTGAGCGCGAGCGCGACGAGCCCTATGGCGAGGTAGTTCCTGACGCCGAGCACCAGCAGCATGAGCACGATGAAGACGAACGAGGTCAGCCGGTAGCCGAGCGGATCGAGCGCCGTGAAGGCGGCGAGCAGCAGGAAGATGATGCCGACAATGCGGAAGAGCGCGCCCTGGTCCGGCATGAAAGGCTCGGCGTCGGGCTGCGGCTCGCCCGTGGGGGCTTGAGGATCAAGCGCAAGCTGGGCGATCAGCGCGACGGCGAGCGCGCCACCCAGCAGTGCCAGGATCAGCGGAAAAAATCCGGGTCCCGGCCCTAATGCATCCAATAGCGGCAGCTTGAACGACAAGAACGCCGTCCCGGCGAACAGGGCTAGAAAGACCCCCGCCGCAACGAACCAGCCACGCCTCAAGATCGCGTCCTCCCTTGACGCATTCTTTTTTATAGCGCGAGGCTAGCATACGATGCGGCGCGCGCAATGCCCCAAGTTGCTCATCGGCGCGAAAGCGCGCCCCGAACGGATTTGACAAAACCATGTTGCAGCGGCTTTTTCTCCCGGTGCGGCGTTTGCCGCTTGCACGCCGCAATGCTCGGCGATGTCACTGTCGCCAAGAGATGATCGCTCGTTGAGACAGGGCGGCGCCGGTGCCGCCCAGCAGAAGAGACGAGCAGAACAGAGGTGTCATGACGCTGACCGAACGCCTCGACGAGCTGAAACGCGATCCCGCCTTCGCGAGCCTTTCGCGCTCGCTTGAGGTCTACTACGGCGATACGCCGCGCGAAGACGCCATGGACGCGCTCTATGCCCGCTTCGTCCGGCCCGGCGATCTCGCCTTCGATGTCGGGTCGCATGTCGGCGACCGCATTGGTGCCTTCCGGCGGATCGGTTCGCGTGTCGTCGCGCTCGAACCGCAGCCGCTCTGCGCTGAAGTGATCCGCGCGATTTATGCCGGCGACAACGACGTGACACTCGTCGAGAGCGCGTGCGGGCCGGTGCCGGGCCGCCTAAGCCTGCACGTGAACTCGGCGAACCCGACGGTCACCACGGCCTCGCAGGATTTCGTCAAAGCGGCCGATGGTGCCGGCGGCTGGGAGGGACAGGTCTGGGATCGCACGATCGAAGTGCCGGTCACCACGCTCGACGCGCTCATTGCGGCGCATGGTGCGCCGGCCTTCGTGAAGATCGACGTCGAGGGCTTCGAGGCGGATGTCCTCTCGGGTCTGAGCCACGCCGTGCCGGCACTCTCCTTCGAATTCACGACCATCCAGCGCGATGTCGCCTACGACTGTCTCGATCGCATTGCAGCGCTCGGCGACTACGGCTTCGATCTGGCGCTCGGAGAAAGCCAGCAGCTTTCGCTTGGCCGCTGGATCACGGCCGACGAGATGCACCGCCATATCGCGGCACTGCCGCATGAGGCCAATTCGGGTGATGTCTACGCGCTGCGGCGCTGATCACGCCGCCGTCTGCTTCGCACTCTCGCGCATCTGGTCGCTCGGCTTCACATCCTTCGAGCGGCTGTAGATGGAGAGAGCAATGGCGAGGATCACAGCGAGCACGCCGAAGAGCGCGCGATAGGCCGTCTCGGAACGCGCCCCATTGGCGAGCGGCTCGAATGCGCCGACGACGATGCCGGAGAGGCTCTGCATCACCGCAACGCCGAACATCACGGACGTATTGATCGTCGCCATGCCGCGACCGATGAGACGGTCCGGAATGGTGCCGCGGCCGTGCGTCATGACCATGGTGCTGCAGGCACTGAAAAAGCCGACAGCAATAATGGCGGCGATGGCGACCCAGACGGGCGGCTGCACGGCGAGCGCCAGCAGCGAGAGGATCGCGATCATCACGAGCGTGCCAGCGACGGCAATCCACTTGCGCGTATCCAGCACGCGATCCATCGGACCGAACGTGAGCATGCCTGCCTGATAGGCAATCACGGCCGCGAACAGGACATTGCCCGCCTCGATAGGCGTCAGGCCGTAGACTTCGCGCAGATACGGTCCACCCCAGAGACCCTGCACGGTGAAGGTGCAGGCGTAGTGGCAGAAGTTGAGCGCCAGAATGGGCCAGAGGCCGCGATTGGCCAGCACCTCCACGAGACCCTGCATCATCTGACGCGATGTCTCGGGTTTGCGGTCGAGGAAGGGATGCCCCGGCGGCGCATCGCGCACAATGAGCCACACGGCGATGGTGGCGAGCGCTGTGAAAGCGACGGCCATGGCGAACACCGTGCGCCAGCCGACAGCCAACGTGGCCCAGGCGAGCGGTGTCGTTGCAATGAGGTTGCCGACGAGGCCGATCGACAGAACGAGCGCCGTCAGCGTCGAGAAGCGGTCCGGCGGAAACCAGCGCGAGATCACCACCATGCTGCCGATGAGCATGACGCCGAAACCCGCGCCCATGAGCACGCGGCCGGTGAGCAGGATCGGCCACGTCGGCGCGAGCGTGAAGACGAGGCCGCCGATCGTCGCGAGCACCAGCATGCCCGTGACGGTGCGGCGCGGGCCAAAGCGGTCGAAAAAGAAGCCGCAGGGAATCTGCATGGCCGCGAAGCCGAAGAAGAAAGCGCCCGTCAGGCCGCCGAGCGCCTCAGGACCTATCTTGAGATCGCGCATGAGGTCGAGGCCGATGGTGACATTCGACGCGCGAAAGAAATGGCTGGCGACATAGGCTGTCGCCAACGTCATGATGATGATCAGGCCCCGGCGGTGGGGAAAGAGGCGCCGCTCGTCAGAGGGCATCGGCGGGAGTTGACCGCTTATTGTTGAATGCTGAAGGCGTTTCCGGCGACGACCCTATGCGGCCTTGATGGGCAGTTCAAGGATGGAACTGGGAAGCTGAGTTGCAAGGAAGGCAGCGCGCTCCGCCGGCGCGGCGCGCCTCCCCTGCGAACGCACGTCCTACTTCAGAACGAAAGTGTCGCGGCGCCGGCCTTGATCTCTGCGTGCATGACGCTGGCTCCGGCAATGACCACCCCTTCGATCAGGTCGGCCTGCTCATAGCCGCGCGACTTCACACATGGCGGGCAGGCCCAGATCACGCCGCCACGCGCCTGAAAGTCCTTGATAAGGGCGGCGAGGGAATCGAGCGGCGGCACGTGCGTCATGGTCTGGCCGCCCTTGCGGACGAGGTCGATGCCAGTGCTCGACAGGAAGATGAAGACCTTGAGACCCGCCGTGATCCCACCATTGGCAATGGTGAATGCCACGGACGAGAGCTCGGATTCGATGCCCTTCGTGACCAGAATGACCAGCTTGTCGGTTGCGTTCGCCATAACCCTCTCCTTATGTTCGCTGAAAGTGTCGAGCGATCTACAGCGGCGCGTGGTGGACGTCTTTGGCCGGAACACCGCAATCGTTGATCGGGAAACCACCGCGAGCCGTCGACGGTGTCGGCGATCTGCTGTCGGATGCCCTGCGGCGCATCCGGATCACCGGCTCCATGCAGTACTGCTACATGCCGAGCGGCGACTGGGTCACCGACGCTACGCCCGGCCCCTACAAACCGCGCGACGCCATCGGCTTGGCGTGCCCTCTGCCGAATGGCGGCGCGGTGCGGCCAGAGGCTGATTGCCAGGAAATCCGAAGCAACGATGTTTCCGCCGCGCGTCGCCACACTCCTTCTGTGTTATGGGGCTAAGGACACATTGAGCCGCGCCTCGCGCGCTGGTGTGCCGCGAGAAGGAGAAGCCGAATGGCCGAGTCGATCACGACATTCCTCATGTTCGAGGGCCAGGCACAGGAGGCCATACGCTTCTACATGTCGCTTTTTCCAAACTCCGAGATCGTGCAGATGAGCACGTACGGACCGGAGGGCCCCGGCCCCGAAGGCAGCGTCATGCACGCCATCTTCACGCTCAATGGCCAGCAGGTCATGGCATTCGACAGCTATATCCACCACCCTTTCACGTTCACGCCGTCGATGTCGTTCTTCGTGCAGTGTGAGGACGCGGCGGAGTTCGAGCGGCTGTATCCAGCGCTCGCCGAGGACGGCGTGGAAATGATGCCACCCGGCGGCTACGGTTTCTCGCAGCGTTTCGGCTGGTGCAGTGACCGCTTCGGCGTGTCCTGGCAGATCAACCTGCCCTAACTCACATGGAAATACTGCGCGGCGTTGCGCCAGTGCGCCTGCGCTGTCGAAGCTGCGGGGTGCGCCCTGGCCGGCTTGCGGGTTTGTCCCGATTGTTCGGCCGCGCACCTGTGGGCGAATAGCGGTGACGGCTTCTTTGCGTTGCCGCCGGTCGTCCACACCGCGCCCCAAGGCGCCAATTCGAGGTGCGAAATGCGCTCGAAACTTGAATTGCGGAGCTTGATGCTCCTGCTTCTGGTTCTCCTGCCATTCAATGCGGCAGCGCAGACCACACCACCAACCTCTCCACCAACCACGCCGCCGGCCGAGCAGACTCTGAAACCCGAGCAGCTCGATGCGATCGTCGCGCCGATCGCGCTCTATCCGGATAATCTGCTCGCGCAAGTCATGATGGCGGCAACCTATCCCTTGGAGGTCGTGCAGGCTGCACGCTGGGCCGAGGCAAACAAGGAACTCAAGGGTGACGCGCTCAAGCAGGCCATCGAGAAGCTGACTTGGGACGACAGCGTGAAGTCGCTGATCGCGACACCCTCAGTGCTCGCGATGATGAGCAAGAAACTCGACTGGACGCAGAAGCTCGGCGATGCCGTGCTGGCTCAACAGCCGGACGTCATGGATGCCGTACAGCGCCTGCGCATGCGGGCGCAGGGAACGGACAAGCTGAAATCGACGAAGGAGCAGAACGTCACGGTCCGACAGGAGGGCGGCAAGCAGGTCGTCGCCATTCAGTCGACGAACCCCGAGACCGTGTATGTGCCCTACTACGATCCAGCCGTGGTCTATGGCGCGTGGCCCTATCCGGAGTACCCTGCCGAGTACTATTACCCCGACGACTACTGGTTCCCCGGCGGCGTGATCGCGGCGGGGATCGCGTTCGGTACGGGCTATGCGCTCTGGCGCTGGTGGGACAACAATCACTGGCGCGGGCACATCGACTGGAACAAGCGCGATATCGATGTCCGCCGCAACAACGTCGTCCAGAACTGGCAGCATAACCCGCAGCACCGACGCGGCGTGGCGTACAACAACAACAAGGTCCGCCAGCAATTCGCCGGCGCAACGGGACGCCCCGGCGACCGCGCGAAGGCAGGCGATCGCACCAAGCAGGTCAGCCAGGTGAAGAGGCCCGCGCAGGGCAACAAGCAGGCGAAAGGCACCGGTAAGGCGCAAGGTAAAAGGACCGCACAAGGGAAGGCGCAAGGGAAGAAGTCGGCGCAGAACAGAGGCGGGCAGGCCAGGAAGTCAGCTCAAACCAAGCAACGGTCCAAGCAGGCGAACCGCTCAGGTCAGGCGCGGCGCTCCAGCCAGCAACACGCCCGAGGCGCATCGCAGCGCACGCGTAGTGTCGCGCGCGTGCAGCGTCAGAGCTATTCGGCGCCGCGACGCAATGTGCAGAGAAGCTATGGCCGCAGCTTCGGCGGTGGTGGCCGCAGCTTTGGCGGCGGTGGATTCCGTGGAGGTGGCGGGCGTGGCGGACGCCGCTCCGACATCCGGGTGAAGCATGACATCGCCCTTCTCGGCCGGCTCGAGAATGGTCTCGGATGGTATCGCTTCGCCTATCGCGGCGGCACGCGTCAGTACGTCGGCGTGATGGCGCAGGAAGTGAGGCATATCGCACCCGGCGCCGTCATGCGCGAGAGCGACGGCACCATGCGCGTCGACTACGAGCGGCTGGGACTGAAGTTCCAGACCTACGACCAGTGGCGCGCGGACGGTGGGCATATACCGGCGTCGGCCCGCGCGATCGGCGCGGCGCGATAGATTGATGGTGGCGCCGGGGCGAAGGCTTTCCGGCGCCGCTTCGACGCGTGAAGCCCCCTATTTTCTGACTTCGATGCGCGCCGCCATATCCGGGACGAGTGTCACGAGGTAGGTGGCGTTCTTGCAGGTCAGAATCCAGACCGACAGATGAGGCTTCGACGCCTTCATATCGCGCTCGACGCTGCGAGGATCATCGCAGGCATGGCCTTGCAGGCGCACTTGGGCTGCAATGATGCCCACAGGCGTCTCCTGGGCCAAGGCCGCGCTTGCCGCTCCGGACCACACGGCAGCTGAGAGAATTCCAACGAATACTCCGGTCGAACGATCCGTGCGCTTCATGGCAAGCCCCTGCTCTGGCTCGATGCTCCACGTTGGCTCGACGATCGGTCGCTCTGTTTGTGGAGTAAATCGGGGAAAGCCGCGAGTATCGCGGGGGCGGACCATGAGGGCCGACGCTGTGTGGCAACCGGATAGCGCTAACCGAGGTGTGTGCGACAACGCGGATCATTGCGCGCGCGGGGGCTTCTCTGGCTTGTAGCGCGCCCGTGCATCACCGAAGTCGTCGAGGGGGAAAATACATGGCCAGGTTCTTCGGCATGACGTTGCCGCGCTTGCTGCTGGGAGCAGTTTTTCTTTTGAGCGCCGTCGATGGCTTCTACTTCCTGGCGACGGGGCAGAACTTCATTCATCCGCCGAAGACGCCCGAAGCCGTGCAGTTCGAGGCGGGCCTCATCGCGAGCGGCTTTCTGTGGCCGCTGCTGAAGGCGGTGAACCTCGTCGGCGGGTTGTGTCTGCTCGCGAACCGCGCGCCTGCCTTCGGCCTCGCGCTGCTGCTGCCGATCATCACTGTGATCATCGGCTTTCACATCTTTCTCAATCCGCAGGGCGTGCCGGTCGCGGCCATCCTCGCCGTGCTCAGCCTGCTGCTGATCCGGGCGTACTGGCCGCAGTATCGGGGGCTGTTCGAGGGAGAGCGGGCTTAGCCGATCCTCAACACTAGAGGGTCGAGGCTATGACCTGCGGTGGAGCTGTCAGCTCGTAGCGGAAGCCGTTGCCCCCGAATTCCATTCGAGCCTGACCGCTGAATGCAGTCGACACGAAGCGCATGAGCACTTTCGTGCCGAAGCCCTCGCGCGTTGGCTTGCCGGCATTCTGGGCGCAGATTTCGCGCCACGTAAATCTGAAGCCCGCAGGCTCCCATTCGACCTCGACGATGCCATCACTCGCCGAGAGCGCGCCATACTTGATGGCGTTCGTGATGAGCTCGTTGAGGGCCAACGACAAGGCCATCGCCAGGTTTGCCTTCAGGCGCAGATCTGGGCCGGATATGCGTACCCTGTCCTGCAAGCTCGGATGCGCGGCCATGGCCTGATCGACAAGCTCCCGAACGCTCGCTTCGACTACCGTATCGGCCAGCAGGAATTTCTGGTTCCGATTGAGCGCGTCGAGGCGCTGCGCAATGCTCGCGCGCGCGTCATCAAGGTCCCGCGCGTGTCTGAGCGACATGGACGTAACCGCGGACACCATGGTCAGCAGATTCCGCATGCGATGCGCCAGTTCGGCGTTCATCACGCTGAGACGTTCCTCTGCGAGGACTGTCTCCGTGGTCTCGATTACGGTATCCATCATGCCGCCGACCTCACCGTTCTCGCGACGGATCGGACTGTAGCAGAACGTGAAGTACGCCTGCTCCGGATAGCCGTGGCGGTCGATCAGCAGTGGAAAATTCTCGATGTAAGTTGCCTCACCCTCAAACACCTTGTCGACCATGGGCTTCAGCTCTGGCCACACCTCTCGCCAGACTTCGTCGAACGGTCGCCCGATAGCCGACGGCTTTTCTCCCAGGATCGGCCTGAAGGCATCGTTATGGAAGGTGATGAGCTCGGGCCCCCAGACAATCGCCTTGGGGAAGCTGGAAGCGAGCATCATGCCGAGCGCGGTGCGCAGCGCGTGCGGCCACTGGTCCATGGTGCCGAGCGGCGAAGCCGACCAGTCGAATGCGGCAATTTCGGTCGCTGACTGGCCACCATTGGCCAGAAACGCGGGCAGATTGTCCAAGTAATCCTCCGCGTGGACGCGAGCGGGGCGTCTGTCCCCGAGGGACCACTGGCACGGCCTCCACACAGGCTCATAGAACCTTGTTTAATAACGTGCAATATCAAATGATGCGGTGGAGGGTGCGGCGGATAAGTGCGTCGCGCGCAGGCGGCTGGTGATCGACTATGCCGACCCGAACCGCTCAGCGCTTCTGATCCTTTTTGGAAGCCAAGGCGAGTTTCTTCACGAGCGTGTCAGGGATGGGCTGGCTCGGTGAGAAGGTGACGCCAGTCTTGGTGGACTTGAGACCAGCCGCGGCTATGTCGTCGGCAAGCGACTTGATGGCGGCAGGCGATAGATAGAGGCCGCATTGCTTGCTGAAGGCTGCATATCCCGCGATGATGGATTTTCCGATCCTGAACCCAGGCATGTTGTAGGCGATGACTTCCTCTGCGTCAGGCAGCGCGCGCGCAAGTTGAGCGCGCAATCGAACCAACAGAGGGCGGAGGTGTTCAGGAGCCGCAGCTATGTAGGCGTCGTGATCTGCAAACATGCTCAGAGAAGGCTCCGGCTGGCGTGACATTCGAGGCGAGCGCCGACCGTCGAAGCTTCAGCCAATGGGATGGCAGGAAATGGGCAAGAAGGCCTTCGGCGGGGGAGCTGACGTAGGCGCTACGTTTGCGCGTGACGGCCTTACCGGATTTACTGCGCGCCGCTTGATCGTGTCGCGCATGGACCGGCTGCGAAGCACGATCGACGCGACCAATGTTCCCGCGATACGGAGATTTCGTCGGCTACACCTGACCGGAATGATCATCAATGTGTGTCTGATCGCCGGGATGATCTGGGCGCTGGCAGCCTCGTCCGGCGATGTGGTTTCGTGCACTGTTGTCCCTGCCGGATGCCAGGGGCGACGAATGCCGATCTCTGTGCTCGCTGCTGTAGAGCCTGGATGGAGACTGGGGCTGCAGCTCGCGATCATCACGGTGATCATCGACTTTCACATCTTCCTCAGTCCGCAGGGGCTGCTCGGCGTACGCAGCGCGCTGCTGATCCGGGCGTACTGGGGGCAGTGCGAGGGGGTGTTTACGACGTGAGGGGAAGAGTTCGCGCGAGGCGTGCGCACTCTCAAATCGGCACTTACCACGCAACGGCTGCGTGCAAGTGTGTGTGCCATGCTCAATAGCCAGCAGGCATCCCTGCAAAGGGGATGAGATAGTATTCGCAACGATGTTGATTCGGAGCGATGCAAATGACGCCTACCGACCCTTGGAGTTTCGGTCTCAATCACCTCCTCACCCTAATTGGATTCGTTATAACAATTTCAATTGCGACAGCCGGCTTCCGTACCTTCGGTAAGTGGAAACGCGAGAAGATTGAAGAGCGGCGCATCGATATAGCGCTGGATGCCCTTAGCATCGCATATGAAGCCGACCTCATCTTTCAAAGCATTCGCAGCCCCCTTTCAGTCGAGCCGGAATGGGCAGATATGAAGGGTGTCGACGATCCGCAGAGGCGCCGGCAGGCGGGTCCATTCTTCGCGACGCTCCAGCGCCTCCACCATCACCGGGGCTACTTCGAGCGCGCCTTGAATGCCAAGCCTCGATTTATGGCTGTATTCGGAAGAGATGCTGGCGAGATATTCATGACGCTCCTTCAGGCTCGTCGCAATGTTGAGGTCGCAGCGGAGATGCTGCTCAGAGATGCAGTGCAAGGCATGCGTGATGGAAATGATGAATTCCAACAAAAGCTTCGGAATGATGTCTGGGACATGAAAGTCGAGGGCAATGAAATAACGACCAAAGTTCGCGAGTTCGTCCGCGGCGTAGAAAAGCACTGCCTGCCCGTGGTCACACTGAGGCTAAAGACCGGCAAGCTCAAATAGCATCGGGCTGAATTACTCTACCGCCCCCCTTTGCCCCATCTCCCTTGAGTCTATAAAAGACGGGGGTCCGGGGGTGTCCCCCGGTCGGGGCGTGGGGTTGAAGCCCCACTCGCGCCGCAGGCGCGACCTACACCCGCCACCCCGCTGAATGATCCTCCAACCGGCGCGATCCATGACTGCTCTGCTCGTCCGCGCCGCTTGCCTGTTCCTCCTGCTCACGGTGACCTTGATGACCGCTACTCTTGCCCGCGCCGGCAGCCACGACGATCTCGCCGTGACGGTGACCAACGGCTCGGAGCCGGTGCTGTGCGCGGAGAAGGACAACATCTCGATCGACTTCACGTCGGACACGGTGCGGAGCTTCCGCATCGAGGCTGCGCATCCGGCGTACATCACGTCCATCCAGCGCGACAGTTTCGAGGCGGACTGGACGGACTGCGACATGAGCGGCGATCCGGTGCACCACAGCGATGTGAAGGTGCCGACGCGGAAGACGATCTACGAGGAGCCGGATATCTGGCTGGTCGGCTGGACCATGCCGACGTTCTGGCGGCCTTCGACGGCGACGGTGCGGATCGGCGACCGCGTGGAAAAGGGCCTGCATCTGGTGCAGGTGTGGATGATCCGGCCCATGGGGGGCGAGGAGGTGCTCGTCTTCTATCCGCAGGACGGGTACTGGCGGATGCGGCCCAAGGCGCCGGCCGGGCTCGCGCCAACGGCGTTCGGGTCGTCGATGCTGATCGGGCCGATCGAGATGGACGGACGGCCGATTGTCAGGATCAAGGAGATCGCGTTCGATCCCAAGGGGCGGACGTTCACGCTGCAGTTCGAGGCCGGCGGGTCGGCGACCATCAAGCTCGCGCATATCGACGAGCATCGCCAGACGCTTGAAGTCTCCATGGATAAACCCATATCGGGTAAGCCATTCGCCGGACTGCGTTCCATGTATGTAACGGAGTTCAACAACGACGTGGCGCGGATCGCGGTGCGCGAACCGGGTGCCAAGGGCTGGCGCGAGAGCCCGATCCTGGACTTCCAGACATCTACTGCCAGCGCGGTGTGGATGGGGCGCACCACCATCTCGCGACATAATACGTCATCGCCGGATATCGTTCTGAACGGGTTCTCGGCGGCGCCCCGTCCGTAGTAAGGTCGGGGCGGAAAGTGGCGCCCCTAACCGCCCGGCCGAGCCATCATGAGCAAAACACCCCGTAAAGCCGCCCCCGCGGCGGCCAAGTCCTCGCTGTCCTCACTGAAGCCTGTCGCAACCCCGGCAAGCCTGATGAAGACGATCCACGTGCGCGGTGCGCGCGAGCACAATCTGAAGAACGTCGATCTCGAGATCCCGCGCGACGCGCTGGTCGTGTTCACCGGACTTTCGGGCTCGGGGAAGTCGTCGCTCGCGTTCGACACGATCTATGCCGAGGGTCAGCGGCGGTATGTCGAGAGCCTGTCGGCGTACGCGCGGCAGTTCCTCGAGATGATGCAGAAGCCGGATGTTGATCACATCGACGGGCTGTCGCCGGCCATCTCCATCGAGCAGAAGACGACCTCGCGCAATCCGCGGTCGACGGTCGGCACGGTGACGGAGATCTACGACTATCTGCGCCTGCTGTTCGCGCGCGTCGGCGTGCCGTACTCGCCGG
>JAEYPL010000236.1 GCA_023410905.1 Pseudomonadota bacterium | reverse complement strand
CGAACCGTCAGGTGGTTACTGGCTGCAGCAGTGAGAGGCCGCCGACGATGGCATAGCCTCCGTTCGGCACAAAGCACATAGCACGGGTTCGCGCCGACAATATCGGGGCAAATTGGCCTGTAACTTGCGGCCGCACCCGGAAAATCGACCCAGCGGCCACTGGGGCTGGATTTCACACCTTCGGCGTCTCGCCCGCCAGCACCTTGGCGAAGACTTCCCGGTCGACATTGCCGCCGGAAAGAACGACGCCGACGCGCTTGCCAGCCATCTTGCCGCGCTCCTGCATGAGGGCCGCGAAGGCTGCGGCTCCCGCACCCGCGGCGAGGTTGTGCGTATCCTCGTAGTAGGCGCGCATGGCGTCCGCGATCTCGTCCTCGCTCACCTGAACGATGCGCGCCACGCCGCGCTTGAGAACATCTAGCGCCAGTGGATCAGGCACGCGGCACGCCATGCCATCGGCAAACGTCGCCGCGGTGTTGGTGATCACCGGCTGGCCAGCCGCGAGCGACAGCGCGATGCACGGTGCATTGGCCGCGATGACGCCGACCACGTTGGTCTTCGAGCCGAGCAGATCGCGCGCCATGATCATGCCGCACGCGCCCGAGCCCATGCCGATCGGCACGTAGACGGTGTCGAGATCCTGAAGCGCCGTCAGCATCTCGCGGCCGGCTGTCGCGACGCCCTTCACGAGCATCGGATCGAACGGCGGCACGATGTGCAGGTTGCGCACCTCGGCCAGTCGGAACGCTTCGTCTTTGGCCTCGTCGAAGTCCGCGCCATGCTCGATCAGCTCGGCACCGAACGCGCGCATGGCCGCATTCTTCTCGCGCGAGTTTCCGTGCGGGACGAGGATCACGCTCTTGAGACCCACGGCCGTTGCTGCACGCGCGACCGACTGACCGTGATTGCCACGTGTCGCCGTGATGACACCCCCGATCTTCGCACCGGATTGCCGAAGCTCGTTCATATAAGTAATGCCGCCGCGCACCTTGAAGGCACCGATCGGCGTGTGGTTCTCGTGCTTTACGAAAACCTCGCACCCGGCGCGGCGGGAAAGAAGCGGCCAATTGTGCTGGGGCGTCGGCGGCATGTGCCGACCCACGACTTCTGCGGCGGCTTCGAGCTCGGGAAGTGTGAACATGCAGCGATCTCCAGTGCACACACGCGACGAAGAGAGAATGCCCGACATTTTGGCGCGGCGCTGTTCACGGGGGTTTATCAGCGCCGAAAGCCAAACGGAAGGCGACGCAGGTCTGCCGCGCGATAATCGCGCTCGCCGTGCGGCCCGCAATGCAAGCATTGTCACACACCCGCGGGGCTGAGCGAGATCGGCAGGATGACACACGTGGTCACACTTCCCGAGCGATCCATCGAGAGTTGGCCGTCGAGCCCTGCTATCGGCTATCTCGCCGCGTTCGGCCTGTCGATGGCCATGGCCATCGGGCAGAGTCTTGCACGCTTTGCCTACGCGCTCGTGCTGCCCGCCATGCGCAATGATCTCGCATTGAGCTACACGGAAGCCGGCGCGCTCAACACCATCAGCGCCGTCGGCTATCTGGCCGGCTCCATACTCGCTGTCGCGAGCGTCCGGCGTCTCGGCCCCAAGCTGCCGTTCATGACCGGGCTATGGGTGACGGCACTGGCGGTTCTCGGCACGGCATTCGTTCGGGATTTCGCTGCAATCTCGGTGCTCAGAGCACTCAGCGGCGCGTCGGCGGCCTACGTCTTCGTCACTGGCGGCGTTCTAGCCGCAAGCGTATTCCCCAACGATTCGCGCAGAGCCGCATCAGCCATCGCAATCTATTTTGCAGGTGGCGGCGTGGGCCTTTTCGTGACGGCTCTCACGATCCCGTGGCTGCTGGAAGCACGTGGCGATGGCGCTTGGCCGGAGGCTTGGCTGCTGCTCGGCGCCATGTCCCTGCTCATGGCCGCGATCGCCACGATTGCTGCGCGGCCTGTCCGAACGGCGCCACCTGTCCGCCAGCGCATGCCCTGGTCGAAGGCGGTGATGGCACCGCTCTACATCGGCTATGGCGCCTTCGCGCTCGGCTACTTCGCCTACATGACTTTCATCGCCGCCTGGATGCGCGAACAAGGCATGACCGGCACCGACATCGCCATTGTTTGGGCCGCGCTCGGGCTCTCCACCATCCTCTCGCTGCGCATCTGGGCTTGGCCTTTCGCGGCCTGGCCGGCGGGACGGCCGTTCGCTGCCGTCATGGCGACCGTCGGCATCGGTGCCGTGCTGCCGCTCTTCGGCGGCGGGCTCCCCGTCATGATCCTGTCAGCCCTGCTGTTCGGCTGCTTCTTCATGGTGCCTGCGGCGATCACGGCCTTCATCAAGACCTCCCTTCCTCCAGCCCTGTGGGGTGAGGTCTTTGCGTCCTTCACGTTGGTTTTCTCGGTGCTGCAGTGCTTTGGCCCCGCGGCGACAGGTGCTCTCGCCGACATAACGGGCAGCCTTGCAGCAGGCCTCGGCGCATCGGCCGGCATACTACTTCTCGGGGCTGTGGCTGGCTTGACACAGCGTAAGATTGAGTAATTACTCATTGCAACTATAAGTTGCTACTTGAGTGGAATCGATGCACTCAATGCAACGTCCACTTGTGTCCGCTGCACGTGTGGTCCAGACCCGAACTTGAAATGAGGCGCCAACGTAATCGCATTACGGCGCCTCAATTTTTTATCAACCACATTGTGACTGAACAGTGGCGAGCCGCCACGATTAAGTCTCTACCAGACCACGCGAATCATCGAGCTTTCCCTTCGAAAGGAGAAAGCCCATGCGTGGTCGGATCATCCCGTTTCCTCGCTATCTTCGAGCCCGCTCTACCTGGCGCCCCCGCCGGAGTGCTCGACGTGCGCAACTCCATGCCAACCCCTGGGTTGTCGTGGCCGTTGCCGCTCTCGTCCTGGCCGTCCCGGTAGCCGTACGGAACGCCACATTCGCGCGCGCTCCAGATCAGCCCGCCTTTCAGCAGGGCACCATGCTGCCGAGCACGCCATCGCTCGAGGGCTTCGCGCGCGTGCTCGACGGTGACACGATCGAGATCGCCGGGACACGCATCCGCCTCGAAGGCATCGACGCCCCGGAAGGCGCCCAGACCTGCGCCCGCGCCGGCGGCGGAACATGGCGCTGCGGGAAATCCGCCTCAACCGAGCTGCAGAAGCTCATCGGCCGCGAGCAGGTCCGCTGCGAAAGCCGCGGAACGGACAGCTACCGGCGGATGCTCGGGATCTGCTTCGTCGGCTCGACGGATCTCAATGCCGAGATGGTACGGCGCGGATATGCCTGGGCTTTCGTCAAATACTCACGCACGTACGTGACACAGGAAGAGGATGCGCGGACGCGTGGCGTCGGCATCTGGCAGGCGCCTACAATGGCCGCCTGGGACTACCGTGCCGGTCGCTGGGCTTCGGCGGACGAGGCCGTACCGGGCGACTGTCCCATCAAGGGGAACATCACGTCCGGCGGGCGCATCTACCACATGCCGTGGAGCCCCTGGTACGACAAGGTGCGCATCGAGCCCTCCAAGGGCGAGCGCTGGTTCTGCTCCGAGAGCGAAGCCGTGGCCGCTGGATGGCGCCCGGCACGCGTCAACTGAACGAGCGAAACCTTCTCGCCCGCGCCCCCTGCCCCGGCAACGAAATGGGCCGTGTACCGGCATGATTTCGCTCGCCTCGCGTGCACTTTCGTGTATAAGGCTGCGGTCTTGCGCACCCCTCCCGAGGGGGCGCAGCGCGTAACGCGACCCAGCTGGACGACATCCCGGCCGTGGCCGCAGATGCGGCGCGACATCTCACCAGATGCCCTGCCTGCCATCATCCGAAAAACCGAGTGCGCCCGGCCGAGCCGGACGCCAGAGCAAAAGGACAACTCGATGTCGCTGACGACCGAGCGTAAGCAAGAAGTGATCAAAAGCTTTGCGACCAAGGACAAGGACACCGGTTCGCCGGAGGTCCAGATTGCCATCCTGACTGAGCGCATCAACGGTCTGGCCGATCATTTCAAGACGCACAAGAAGGACAATCACTCGCGCCGTGGCCTGCTCAAGATGGTGAGCCAGCGGCGCCGTCTGCTCGACTATGTGCGTGGCAAGGACGAAG
>JAEYPL010000200.1 GCA_023410905.1 Pseudomonadota bacterium | reverse complement strand
GATTTGGCGTGCTGCGCGGGTAGCGCGTCCCATTGCCTTTGCACCTCCTTCTCGGCATTGGTGGAAATCAGGCCCGACGAACCGAAGATCTTCGACGGCACCGGGGGATCGTCGCTCAGCGGTGGGCCGCCACCGCGGATCGCCCGCAAGGCCACGACCACCCCGGCCAGGAACACGATGATCACCAGGACGGCGAACACCACCGACAGCGTGCCCTGGATGAAGGTGTTGCGGATGACCTCGTGGAGCTGGTTCGCGTCTTTGGCCGAGCCGAACGACGTCTTACCGGCGTCGGCGGCGGCGCGGTACTGAAAATGCTGCGTCCAGTAGCCGACCTTCGGATCCCCGGAGAAGATCTTCTGCCAGGAGGCGGTGAGAGTGACCGTCAGATCCCACAGCAGTGGGACCGCGGGTATCCACACCCACTTCAGCAGTCCCCGTTTGATCACCACCACGGTGACCACCGTCAGCGCGATCGCGGCGAGCAATTGGTTGGCGATACCGAACAGCGGGAACAGCGTGTTGATTCCGCCGAGCGGATCGGTGACCCCCATCAGCAGGATGGACCCCCAGCCGGCGACCACCAGCACACTGCAGACCCAAGCTCCGACCCGCCAGCTCGGGTTGCGCAGTCGCGTGAACGGGCCACCGAGGTTGGCCAGCCCGTCGGACAGCATGAACCGTGCGACCCGGGTGCCCGCGTCGACCGTGGTCAGGATGAACAACGCCTCGAACATGATCGCGAAGTGGTACCAGAATGCCTTCAGCCCGGGCCCGCCGAACACCTGATGCAGCACCTCCGACATCCCGATCGCCAGTGTCGGCGCCCCGCCGGTGCGCGAAACAATCGAGCGCTCACCGACATTCGTCGCCGCCTCGCTGATTTCGCCCGGGGTGATCGGTGCACCCGAGAGGCCGAGGGAGTTGACGTATTTGGCGGCGGTCTCGGCCGTCGTGCCGGTCTGGGCCGACGGTGCGTTGATCGCGAAATAGAGATGCTGATTGAGGATCGCGGCGGTGATCAGTG
This sequence comes from Pseudomonadota bacterium, assembly GCA_023410905.1. Lineage (GTDB taxonomy): Bacteria > Pseudomonadota > Alphaproteobacteria > Rhizobiales > Hyphomicrobiaceae. Next base: position 2,485 of record JAEYPL010000200.1, on the reverse strand, counting down.
CCATGATCGCCACGAACGACTCGGTCAGCATGCCGCCGTAGCCGATCAGCCGCATCTGGCTTTCCTTCTCCAGAAGCTTGGGCGTGGTGCCCGATGAGATCAGCGCATGGAAACCAGACAGCGCCCCGCACGCAATGGTGATGAACAGGAAGGGGAACAGCGCGCCGGCGAACACCGGTCCACTCCCGTCGTCGGCGAAGCTCGACAGGGCGGGGGCCGCCATGACCGGCCGCGCCAACAGGATTCCGATCGCCAGCAGAGCGATGGTGCCGACCTTCATGAACGTCGACAGGTAGTCCCGCGGGGCCAGCAGGAACCACACCGGCAGCACCGACGCGGCCAGGCCGTAGATGATGATGCACCACGACAGCGTCACCTTCGACAGCGTGAACCAGTCTGCGCCCCATTCGGTTTCGGCGACCCAGCCGCCGCTGACCACCGCCAGCAAGAGCAGGGCGACGCCGATCAGCGAAACCTCCGACACCCGTCCGGGCCGCAGGAACCGCAGGTAGAGGCCCATGAAGATGGCGATCGGGATCGTCATCGCTATGGAGAACACGCCCCACGGGCTTTCGGCGAGCGCGCCGACCACGACCAGCGCGAGCACCGCCAGCAGGATGACCATGATGGCCAGCACCGCGATGATGGCCGCCGCGCCGCCGACCGCGCCGAGTTCGTCGCGGGCCATCTGCCCCAGCGAGCGCCCGCGCCGGCGGGTGGAGATCGCCAGCACGAGATAGTCCTGGACGCAGCCGGCGAACACCGCACCCACGATGATCCAGATCGTTCCGGGCAGGTACCCCATCTGCATGGCCAGGACCGGGCCCACCAGCGGGCCCGCCCCGGCGATCGCGGCGAAGTGATGACCGAACAGCACCCGCCGGTCGGTAGGCATGTAATCGGTGCCGTTCTCGTATATCTCGGCCGGCGTGGCGTGCTCGTCGCGCGGCCGGACGATCTTCATCTCGATCAGCCGGGCGTAGAACCGGTATCCGATGACGTAGGTGCAGATCGCCGCGATCACGAACCACACCGCGTTGACGGTCTCACCGCGGAAGACCGCGATGATCGCCCACGCGACCGCCCCGACGACGGCGATGGCGCCGAAGATCAGCTTGTGCCGGAGGGTGATCGGTGACCGGTCGATGATCGCCACCGGCGGCAGGTCCGCTTCGGTGCGGATGTAGGTGATCTCGCCCTTGGTCTCTTCGATGTGTTCCGACGGCGTGCCAGTCGGTGCAGCCACAGTGCTCTCCTTGACGAACGTGCGGTGTCAGGTCGTGCGGTCGATCCTTTCACTGACAGGTTTCTCCCAGTGGGAGAACGCGGGAAAGGCGGGGCCCTATTCGCCCCGTTCGTAGAAGGCGCGGACGGTGTCGAGGGTGTCGGCTTCGGCCGGGCTCTTTTCGTCGCGGTAGCGCAGACCCCGGGCGAACCGCAACGCCATGCCGGCCGGATACCGGCTGGAGCCCTGCACCCCGTCGAAGGCGATCTCGACGACTTGTTCGGGACGCACCGGGACCACGTAGGAGTCCAGCGGGCCGGTCGCGAGTTCGGTGAACCGGGCGGTCTGCCAGTCCAGCATCGCGTCGGTCATGCCCTTGAACGTCTTGCCCAGCATGACGAAGTCACCGGATTGCGGATCGCGGGCGCCCAGATGGATATTGGACAACTTGCCGGTGCGCCGCCCCGACCCCCACTCCACGGCCAGCACCACCAGATCCAGGGTGTGCACCGGCTTGACCTTCAGCCAGCCCGCACCCCGGCGCCCCGCCTCGTAGGCGGAGGACGGCGATTTGGCCATCACGCCTTCGTGTCCGGCGGCCAGCGTCACGTCCAGGAACTCCTGCGCCGCAGCCACATCGGTGGTCGCCAGGCGGTCGACGCGCTGACCCGCGGGCACGATCGCATCCAGTGCGGCCAGTCGCGCGTGCGTCGGTTCGTCGAGCAGGTCGACGCCGTCGAGGTGCAGGACGTCGAAGAAGAACACCGACAGCGGCTGTGCCGACCGCGCGGCGGCCACATCGGTGGTCTTGCCGAATCGTGATGCGGTGACCTGGAACCGGTGCGGGCGGTTGTCGGGGCGCAGGGCGATGGCCTCCCCGTCGGCGATCAGGTCGGTGACCGGCAGCGCCAGCGCCGCTTCCACCACCTCGGGTAGCCGCGCGGTGACGTCGTCGAGGCTGCGGGTGTAGACCGTGACGTCATCACCCGCACGGTGGATCTGCACGCGGGCGCCGTCGAGCTTGGCCTCGAAGATCGCGTCGCCGTCGAGGCGTTCGAGGGCGTCGGCCACGCCAGTCGCAGTCTGGGCGAGCATCGGGCCGACCGGGCGCCCCACCGTCAAGGTGAACTCGCTGAGCGCGCCGGCGCCACCGGCCCGGGCCGAGGCCGCGACCGCGGGCAGATCGCCGCCGAGCATCGCGGCGCGGCGAACCGCCGCGGCGGGCAAACCGGCCGCTTTGGCGACGGCGTCGGCCATCAC
>JAEYPL010000125.1 GCA_023410905.1 Pseudomonadota bacterium | reverse complement strand
TGGACCGCGGTCAAGGAGTCGTCGCTCATCACGCTGCGCCTGACCTGTATGGTCATGTGGATCGTGTTTGCGGCATCCATGTTCACGGCGCTCTATGCGGCTGTGGGAGCAGATCAGCTTGTGAGGGACGCGCTTTCCCTGATCCCCGGCGGGAAGTGGGGCACGATCATTGGGATGCAGATCATCTGGGTCATCATGGGCTGCTTCCTCGATCCGATCGGCATCATGCTGCTGACAGTGCCGCTGTTCTTCCCGATCGTCGTGCAGATGGGCTTCGATCCCGTGTGGTTCGGCGTTCTCTTCGTCGTGAACATGGAGATGGCGTTTCTGACGCCGCCGTTCGGCTTCAACCTCTTCTACATGCGCAGCGTCGCCCCAAAAGGCGTTACGATGCTCGACATCTACAAGGCGGTCTTACCCTTCATTGCTCTGCAGTTCTTGGCGCTGGTTCTGATGATGGTCTTCCCCGAGATCATCACCTGGCTGCCGTACAAGATGCTGCGCTAAGGCACGAACGCCGATGCACCAAATGCGAAAGCCGCCCGAAGGGGCGGCTTTCGTGCATTTGGCGACGGTTCTCTCGATCGAATGCGGAAGCTACGAGATCATGTGCGCTCGATGGCGCGCTCGAGCCGCCGGCTGAGAACCCATGAAAGGGCGAGGAAGGCGATCAGCATGAATGCGCCGAGGCCCGAGGAGGCCTGGTTCATGAATTTCTCGGAGACCTCGCCGAACGCATAGCCCGCATAGACGACGGCGACGGACCAGATGCCGGCCGCGATGAAATTCATGACGAGAAAGCTCGGCCAGGAAAGCGACGAGACACCATAGGCAAAGCCGGCGAGACCGCGGATGCCATGTGGATAGCGATGAATGAGGATCATCCAGATATGATGGCGGGCGGCGAGGAGCGCCGCCGTATGGAGGCCGCGATGGAGACGGGGATAGGAAGCAAGCCAGCCTATTCCGAAGCGTCGTCCGATCCAGAAACGTACTGCGTCTCCGACGAAGCTGCCGATCCAGCAGACGATGATCAATGTGCCCAAATTCAATGCCCCGGCGTGCGCGGCATATCCGGCGAACATCGCGAGCAGCAGGCTGTGCGACGTCGCATACGCGAACATTAAGCCATAGATGGCGTCGTGGTTCTGGCGGATCAGTTCGAGGAAGGACGTGAGATCGGTCGGAAACAGCACGATGGGGCACCTGCAGCTGGCGGCCGTTCCAGAGCTGTGCGACGGCCTCGAGCCTGCCTGCTATCATTCGCGCAGGGTCATGCCAAGGGCTGGCTCGGGAGCGGGACAGCGCTACAGTCTACAAGCCCTCATAAAACGAGCGATTTCCGCGGCGTGAGCGAGTGCCCCAACGCCATCTGCTGAAAAATGACGTCGGTTCCGGCTTGCCGAGATACGGCATGTCCCGGGCGAGCTGCTTTCGCGCTTCGCCGTAGGCCGCGCTGTCGCCGTAGAGCGCCTCGATGTGGGCTATCCCTGCGGGCTCGGTGCTCGGGGCAATGGTGGACGGGTTGACCTCCGGCAATTCCAGGTAATGCCGGATCCAGTAATTGCTTTCATAGACCTCGGCCCACTCAGCGTGCGTCCGCAGAAGGGGCGAGCCGGCGAGGGCTACGAAGAGTTCGTCGAGATGGGCTTCAGTCGCGGCATTGCCGGTGACAATTTTGGGTTCGCGTCCGGGAAAAGGCCCGAGCAGCACGCGTGGGACAGGCATGGCGGCGCGTGCTTGTTCCTGCCCTATCGAGCGGAGCGTTGCCAGATAGGCCTGTACAGCAACGAGCAGCTCGAGCCGGTGCAGCTTGAGTTCGCGCCGCTGGTAGTAGCCGCGCGCGATGTTGGCGCTGATGCGGTGGAGTGGTGCGGCAGCGTTCGGCTGCTGACCTGGGTGAGCCGTATGCCACGCAGGATCGAGATCCCAGAAAATGCGCGCGATGATCGCGATGTCACAATCAGGATCATCGATCATGAATGTGACGCGGTCGTCCATCGAGTCGTGGTTCATGCACTTCACGAACAGAAGCCAGGCATCCTGGCTTTGCGAGCGCAGCCAAGCCTCGAGTTCGCGGCCATAGGCCCTCTCGGGTTCAAAGCCGTCATCTGTGGGCTCGAAGAGGATGGGTATCGCGCTGCCTGCAGGCACGTGCCTCTCCTTGATTGGAGCCAACCACGCGATAATCAACTGCCCTAGCTGGCGTCCCCTTTGACGGCGGCCAGAAATGCCGCGCCGTAGCGTGTAACGCGTGCATCGCCCATGCCGTGGACGAGCTTGAGTTCGTCGCGGGTGCGCGGACGCAGTCGCACCATGTCGATCAGCGAGCGGTCGTGGCAGACGATATAGGGCGGCACGTTAGCCTCGCGCGCGAGCTGCCCGCGCACCTCGCGCAGCGTGCGGTAGAGTTCGACCTCGTTCTCCTGAAGGCCGGGCACGGCGGCATTGCGGCGTGACGTGCGCTTGCGGCCTTCGCCGCGTGCTCGCGAACTCGCTGCCTGCTTGCGCACCATGAAGGGCGCTTCGCCGCGAAGTACACCACGGGCGCTTTCCGAGAGTGCGAGCGTGCCGTGACCTTCATCGTCGGCAACGAGATGACCGGCAGCGACGAGCTGACGGAGAATGCCGCGCCATTGCGCGCCATCGACATCGCGGCCGATGCCGAAGACCGAGAGCTTGTCGTGATGATTGCGCACGATACGCTCGTCCACCTTGCCCGTCAGCACGTCGACGACATAACCCACGCCGAAGCGCTGGTCCGTCCGGTAGACCGTCGAGAGCGCCTTCTGTGCGAGCACGGTACCGTCGATGCAGTCCGGCGGTTCGAGGCAGTTGTCGCAATTGCCGCAGGGCTCCGCGCGCTGTTCGTTGAAGTAGGCGAGCAGGAGCTGGCGACGGCAGCTTGCAGCTTCGGCGAGCGCGATGAGCGCATCGAGCTTCGTGCGCTGCACGGCCTTGTGCTGCTCGCCGGCTTCGGATTGCGCGATCCACTGGCGCTGCGTGATGATATCGCCGAGACCGTAAGCCATCCAGGCATCGGCGGGTTCGCCGTCGCGGCCTGCGCGGCCCGTTTCCTGGTAGTAGGCCTCGATGGACTTCGGCAGGCTCAGATGCGCGACGAAGCGCACATCCGGTTTGTCGATGCCCATGCCGAACGCGATGGTCGCGACGACGATCAGTCCATCCTCGGCCAGAAACCGCTGCTGCACTGAGCGGCGGACTTCCGGCGGGAGACCTGCATGATAGGCGAGCGCCGTGCGTCCCTTGGACGTCAGCCAGTCGGCGGTTTCCTCGACCTGCTTGCGGCTCAGGCAATAGACGATGCCGGCGTTGCCTGCGTGCTCCTCCGCGATGAAGCGCCAGAGCCGCTCACGCGCGCCCATGCTGCCAGTCTCGGCAATGCGGTAGCGGATGTTCGGACGATCGAAGCTCGCGACGAGCTTCTCGGCCTTTTCCAGTGCCAGCTCGCGCACGATCTCGGCGCGGGTCTTCTCGTCGGCGGTTGCGGTAAGCGCGATGCGCGGCACACCCGGAAAGCGCTCGGCCAGAATACGGAGCTGGCGATACTCGGGACGGAAATCGTGCCCCCATTGCGAGACGCAGTGCGCTTCGTCGATGGCGAAGAGCGCAACATCGGTCGAGGAGAGCAACTCCAGCAGGCGCGGCTGCACGAGGCGCTCGGGAGCGACGTAGATGAGGTCGAGGACGCCGGCGCGCACGGCCTTCTCGATCTCGATCTGCTCGGGCCAGGAGAGCGAGGAATTGAGGAAGGCTGCATTCACCCCGAGCGATTTCAGCGCGTCGACCTGATCCTGCATGAGGGCGATCAGCGGCGAGACGACGACCGCTATACCGGGACGTACCAGTGCCGGGACCTGATAGCAGAGCGACTTGCCGCCGCCGGTCGGCATGAGGACGAAGGCGTCGCGGCCGCTAAGCAGGGCCCGGATCGCGCTCTCCTGGTGGGAGCGGAAGGCGCGGTAGCCGAATGTTGCCTCGAGGATGGCCTGCGCCCGTCCGAAAGCCTCGTCAGCATCCCATGAGGGTGCTGATGGCATCTGAAGGGCGAACAAAGACATGCGTGGCGTCCGGCGGCGCGAGAAGGTTCGTTGCTCATGACACCATGAGGGCGATTCTGGCCCCCTGCCAACGCCGCCGGGCCCGAGGGACGTGGATTGAAGGGGCGGGGTTGCCGAATTGCGCACGCGTGCCATGCGGGCACGGGGTGCCGGGGCGCGGAAAACTTGCGGAGGGCGGCGGCGGCCCCCTATAGCTCGGTCAAAACCTCGTTCCGCGATCCAGGAGTAGTGCCTCGATGTCCCAACGTCCCGAGATCCGCTTTGTCGCCCTCGATGCGGCCGCGAACCCGGTCATCGCCGCGCTCGTCGGGCAGGATCTGGCCATGCCGCCGGCATTGAAGGCACTGGATCAGAAATCGGGCGGTGCTCTGACGCGGGCCGCCAAGGCTGCCGAGTTCAAGGCCAAGGCGCGCAGCTCGATCGAAATTCTCTCGCCCGAGAAGCTGGAAGCGACCCGCCTGCTCCTGATCGGCACAGTGGAGAGTGAGCCCGCAGGTGAGCTCGATTGGATGCGCGCGGGTTCCGCGGCTTATGCGGCCATCCACGCACGCAAGGCACCCGCCGCGAGCCTCTTCGCCGAAGCGCCGGAGAAGGGTGCGCCTGCAGCCGATGAGCTCGCCGCGCTGCTCGCCTATGGCGCGCTGCTCAGGAGCTACAACTTCCGCAAATACCGCACGCGGCCTGCGCGCGAGAACAACAACGGCGAGGGCGAGCCCGAGGAAAAGGCGAACGTCCTCTATATCCACTGCAAGGACCCGCGCGCGGCGGAGAAGGCTTTCGCCGACAAGTTCGCCGTGGCCGAAGGCGTGTTCACCGCGCGCGATCTCGTGAACGAGCCGGCCAATGCGCTGGGGCCCGTCGAGTTCGCTGCGCGCGCCGCGGAGCTTTCGTCGCTCGGCGTCGAGGTCGAGGTGCTGGAGCCGGATGCGCTCGAGAAGCTCGGCATGGGGGCGCTGCTCGGCGTTGCACAGGGCAGCACGCGGCCCGCGCGCGTCGTCGTCATGCAGTGGCACGGCGCGAAATCCAAGCGCGCGAAACCGGTCTGCATCATCGGCAAGGGTGTGGTGTTCGACAGTGGTGGGCTCTCCATGAAGCCGGCTGGCGGCATGGAGGACATGAAGGGCGACATGGGCGGCGCTGCCTGCGTCGTCGGGCTCCTGAAGGCGCTTGCTGCACGCAAAGCTACGGCGAATGTCATCGGTATCATCGGTCTCGTCGAGAACATGGTGTCCGGAGGCGCGCAGCGACCGGGCGATATTGTGAAGTCCATGTCCGGTCAGACCATCGAGGTGCTGAATACGGATGCGGAAGGCCGCCTCGTGCTCGCCGACGTGATCTGGTACGCGCAGGAGCGCTTCAAGCCGCGCCTCATGGTCGATCTCGCGACGCTGACGGGCGCGATCATGGTCGCGCTCGGCAAGGAGCACGCGGGCCTTTTCGCGAACGACGACAAGCTCGCAGCCGACATCACCGAAGCTGGGATCACGACCGGCGAGAAGGTCTGGCGGATGCCGCTCGGCAAGGCTTACGACAAGCTCATCGATAGCAAGAATGCCGACATGAAAAACATCGGCGGCCGCTTCGGCGGTGCGATCACGGCGGCGCAGTTCATCCAGCGCTTCGTGAAGGAGACGCCCTGGGCGCATCTCGATATTGCCGGCACGGCGATGGATTCCACGAAGGACGAACTGAACCAGGGCTGGGCCTCCGGCTGGGGCGTGCGCCTCCTCGACCGCATGATCGCCGACAAGCATGAGAAGGGGTAGGCGAGCCGCCCCAGCGGCCCCACATCAAACCCGCACAAAACGCAGATACGTGCAGCGTCGGCCTTCGCGCAGTGCTTTGGCTTCGTAGCGCGTCTGCGGCCAGTCCTCGGGGCGATGGCGCCAGTCGGCCGCGCATGTGGCTGTCCAGCGAAAATCGGGATGACGCATGAGCGCGACCAGCATAGTGCGCGCGTAATCGCCGATATCGGTTCCGAGGCGCAGCTCGGCGCCGGGCTTCAGGACGCGGGCGAGCTGATCGAGCAGGGACGTGCCGACGAGGCGGCGCTTTCTGTGACGCGCCTTGGGCCATGGATCGGGAAAGAGAATGAAAGCGCGATCGAGCGATCGTGCCGGCAACCAGCGGAGCAGCGGGCGCACATCATCGGGGTGCACGCGGATGTTAGCGAGCTTCTCGTCCTCGATGAGCGTGAGGGCTTTGACGACCCCCTCCTCGAAGGGTTCGCAGCCGATGATCCCCACATGCGGATAATGGCGAGCCTGCCAAACTAGATGCTCGGCGCCACCGAAACCGATCTCCAGCCAGACCTGCGTCACGGGCACGTCGAAGAGCGCTGCCGCCTGATCCGGCGCGGGTCTGGAGAGGTCAGGCTGCACACGCGGGCCGAGTTCGCTGAGCAAGCGCTCTTGGCGGCCCGACAGCTTGCGCCCGCGCCGGCGTCCGAACGAGCGCAGCTCGAGATCGGGTGTCGTGATGTCATCGTCGATCATGGCGCGCGCCATAGCACATGGGGGCGCTCGCGTCCTCGGGTGCCACGCGGCGGGCATCCAATAAGTCGAAGGACGTACTATACGCTCGAAAGGCGTAAGCGACGCACAATCGTCTGTGGCCCGAGTTTCCGATTGACGCGGACAGGATTCCTATTTCATTTTGCTAAACAGCGTTCTGCAAAATTGATGTGGCGTTGATGGGCGGGGCGCGTGCCGCGGTTGCGGTCGAGGGCGTGTGTAGTGCTGCGTGGGCTCCCAAATGGTGCGGCAGCGTTGATGCCGCGTGTCCTGCTGTGCGCGGGCTGCTGTCTGGTGGCCGCGGCTGTTGCCATCGCTCCTGCCCGGGCGGATGAGCCTCCCACGGTCGAGGTTTCCGGCGGCGGTGAGATCGGCGGCCATACCTGGTCGGCTTACGCCAATACAACTGTCGCGCTCTCGGGCCTGATCGCCGGTGTTCCCAAAAGCATTCGCGAGGATGGCTGGCGGCTCAGGGCGGGGGCTGGGTATTGGGAGTATGCGCGGCGGCAGACCGTCTGGGTCTCGGACACCGGAAATCAGATCCAGGGCGGATACCGGCGTGTGCGACGTCTGCGAACGGGTTCTTATGCCGACGTATTGCTCGGCTATCACGCTCAATTAGGTGAGCTGACTCTCAAGGCATTTGCGGGTGCTGTCTTCGCGAACGAGAAGTATCTGCTGGACGAAGTCGATGAAGATTCTCCAGGGGTGCTCACTGGCGCGCGCTTGGCACTTGAGAGCTGGTACAACTTCGGCTCGAATGCATTCCTGCAGATCGATGTAGGCTGGACGAGCGAGCCGAATGAATTTGGCGGACGAGCGCGCGCCGGCTACCGTCTGACGCCACAGATTTCGTTGGGGCCTGAAGTTGCCCACTGGCGTTCGGACCGCGGGACGAGCACGCCGATTTTCGAGCTGTGTCGCGTGCGATGTGAGAAGTACGACCGCCGCGGAGAAACCACCCGCTACGGCGCGTTCGTTCGCTACGAGTGGTCGGGAGGAGAGGTCTCACTCTCGGGTGGCCTCGCGGACAACGGCCACGACAGCGACTTCTACGCCACGCTCAACGCGCTCCTGCGCTTCTGAAGCGGGCGCGATCATCCAAGATGCTGGCCTGCGACCAAAGTATCGCAACTTCTGCCGCGACATGAGCCAGCGCTTTACCCTCACTTAACTGTGCCTGCCTACAGTAGCTCTCGTGGCCGCGATCCGGTTTTGCGTCGATCCGGGCCACGCTGAGTACCAAGAGGTTAGATGGCCTGATGGTCAGCAAGCGGCAGGTGTCGGTGTTGCTTCTCTGCGGTGGGCTGACGGTCTACTTCGGCTATCACACGATCAAAGGCAGGCACGGTCTCGAGACAAGAGCGCGTCTGATCGAGCGTTCCACGACGTTGGAGCGCGAGATCGGAACTCTCGAGACCGTGCGCGCCCGCCTGGAGCGCGAACTCGCGCTCCTCGATGGCACCGGCGACGGGACCGGTGCCGATCTCGATTACGTCGAGGAGCTGGCGCGCCGCCACCTCGGCTTTGCTGCACGCACGGACCGCATACTCATCGAGCGGTCCGGTGCCCGCCGCTGAAATCCGGCCGCTCTCGGTCGGCAGAGGCATCGACACATTGCCGCCGGATCGCCCTCTTTCGGCCATGCGGCGGACGAACGGCCATACAACACTTCCGTATTCGCACACGGGGGATCATTCATGTTCAGGCGTATGATCGTGCCGGCGTCGGCGTGCGTCGCGCTGCTTGCAGCGATGCTCGTGTCCGGCTGCAAGGACACCATTCTCGAGGGCGTTCAAGATCGCCCGTCGAAGCTCGGCGCGCTCGAAAGCGCAGCCGTCGCCGTAGCGCCGACGCGCACCGGCTATTTTGCGGAATCCGCGCGTCGCATCCGCGCGCATCCGGCTCTCGGGCCGCACACACCTGCCGAAATCAAGCGCCGCGTCGCCCAACTCGTCGAGACACCGCGCCTCGCGACGCCGCCGGCCTCCATCCTCGCGCGCACCCCGCCCCACGCAATCGAGGGCGCGCCGCAACAGCAGGTCGCCGCCGTCAGCATTCAGCAGGTAACGCCAGCCGCAGTCGCGCCGGTCGGTGCGAGCCTCATTCCTGTCAATGCGACGTCGGCGGATGCGGCGCCACCGCGCAGCACGCCGCGCAATGTCGTCATCCCGATGGTCGTCTCCAGTGCCGATGGCAGCACATGGCGGGCCGACAACGGTGACGGCACCAGCGCTTCCAAGAACGAATCCCGCAACGCGCATTGCCGCGAGGAAGCCCTCGAGCAGCTCAAGCGTTATTCGGCGACGGGCTATCGCATTTACGAGCGCCTCGACGACAAGCGCATGTTCACGACGTGGATCCTCTGTGACGAACGCCAGCGCGGGCTGACCACCGCCGTGCATGAGGCCGTGCATATGCTGACCGAGCAGCTCGATGCGTTCCCGCTGGTCGATGGTGGCCAGATCCAGCGCATCGCGGCGACAGAGAAGTTCGCGAGGCCCGGTCGTATTGCCGGTCAGTTCAAGCAGTCCGACGATTTCGTGCGCACCTATCTGCTGCCGGGCGGCGCTTCCTCGGCGGACGATTTCACGTATCTGCTCGACGAGTTCAACTCGTATATCCATGACTTGAACACGGCCATCCAGACGCAATCGATGGCGCCGCGTGACAGCTATCTCGGCCACCGCGACGGCATGTCGGCCATGATGAGCTTCCTGATGGCGTACGTGGCGTTCGCGGAGAAGGATGATCAGCGCACCTGGGCTGGTCTGCATCGCCCTGACGTCAAGCACCTCGTCTCGACACTCTGGTCGGACGCGGAGCGCACGATCGAGAAGTCATGCAAGGTGCCGCGCTACGCAGTCGATGATCAGGCTTTCCTGCGCCACATCTGCTCGCAATCGAATGGGCGAGCGCTCGGCCATCTGCTCGGCCGTGCACCGCGTTGCCCGAAGGCCTGCCTTGGAAGCGCGAGCGGCTGAGGTCTGATTTTTATCGAGGCAGGCAAGGCAACTTCGCGCCTCCGGCGCGACGCACTACGCCGAAAGGCGAGCCCCCCTTCCTGAGCGCACGACTGCGCGCCGGCCGGTAGGCCGCCCCTCAAAAAAAACAACCCGCCGCGGGCATGGCACCACGGTGTGGTTGCGAAGCACCTCTTCCCAGCAGCCCGCGGCAAATAAAAAAAGGGCCGCCGAAGCGACCCTTTTTCTTTCGAAGAAGCTGCCCTAAGCAGCGCGAGTGATTGGGACCTGCGGTTTCGTATCCTCCGCTAGGCTTGTGGCACCCCGGACCGCAATTCCGATGTAACGGACGCGGCCAGCGATCTTCGCTTTCTTGATGCTCTTCAGTTCACCGAAATCACGGCTGAAAGTCGGGAGCGCCAAGGGCTCCTTGTCCTGCTCCTCACACCACTGGCAGTAGTTGTCATAGAGTTCGACTGCAGTGATCGTTGCACCTTCTTCGGTTTCAACTTTCTCCTTGTGGAAGCGTTCGACGTCGCTTTCAGGGGCGACCATACGCTGGACGGGAAGTGCCCGGTCGGTGTTGTCGTTGGCCGTTGCGGCCGGTGGCGCGATGACAGCAGGAGCCGGCGGTGCGGCCGCGATGGCCTGGACGACGGGTGCTGTCGGTTCTGCGGCAGGTGCCGCGATGGCGATGGCCGGAGTGGCGACGACCTGAGCGGCGACGGGTGTCGCAACCGGGGCCTGCACCTGGACATCGAGTGGCATGGCGACTGCAGCCTGGCCAACCGTGGCGGCCGAGGCCACCTTGGGGTTGTGCAGGGCATCATGCAGGCGCCACTGGCTGAAGGCGATGTACATGCCAAAGCCCGAGCCGACTTCCAGAAGAAGCGCGATGAAGATCGTGAGCGCCATCTGGACGTCCTCGACCTTCACATCGGCAAACACGAGACCACCGATCTTGGCAAGCATGGCTGCCTGCGGATCGGCTTCCGTGAGCGCGGTATGAGTATCGCCGGCTTTCGCGAGCTGAGCTTTCACCTCCATGATCTTCTTGCTGAGATCGGCGGCCTGGACGGCGTTCGCGTGCTCTGCCGAGAGCGTATGATACTGCTGGCAGAAATCACGATTGAACTTGCCGTTGACGACCGTGCAACCCTGCGTGCGGCTCCAGTAGATCTGGTTCTTCAAACCATTCATCTCGCTGGAGACGGTGGCGGCGGGGCGATGCTGGGGAATCCAGCCGACCTGCTCTTCCATCCGTTTCACGTCGGAGCGCATGTCCTGATAGACGGCCGTCTGCTGGGCGCGTTGCCCAGTCGTGTCGAGCCGGTTCAGGGCAGCGTGCCCGAGTGCCGACGTCAGTGAGTAGGCGGTGACAACCACCCCCACCACCGCTGCTGCGGCCGCCTGGGACCACATGCGGTTACGTACGGCCGCAAATAAGAAGAAGGGTATGAGCGCTTTCAGGCAGTCTGCAGCGGCACTGGCCGCTCCGTAGATCAACCCGTCGAATTCAGTCGTTCCCAGACTGTATCCGAAGCGCCAGTTCATGGCGGCGGAAACAGCAAGCAATACGCCTGCTGCAAGCACGCCTAGGATACCTAGAACGTGTCTCATCGGTTTCAAATGCCCCCTACGTTTTGGGGCCAGCCTACGCGGGCACAGGGTGCCGGCCGAGCGGTCAAAAACACCGAGAGGATCAAGCCGGACCGTTCATTGCCCCCGGGAGCCACTGCACAAAGTGAACTCCAGTCGTCTGCGTCTTGGTGAGCTCCGGAACCGTTGAGGCCGGGTCCGGCCGAATTCGCAGCAACGTTGGCATTCGATCTGAACGGGTACGGACCAGTTCGACTTATGCACACTCGGTGTCGCCGCTAGACATCGAGCTTTTGCACAGGCCGCCGAACAGGCTGACAGGCAACGCGACAACAACATGGCACTTCTCTCAGATATCAGCGGTAGGCGATTCGTAATCTATTGTTAATTGTTTCAGACCCCTTAGCATCCGAAGGCGCGAGGGTGTGTGATTGGAGACACGTCGGTGATCACAACGGCCACAGCTCGATCAAGAGCTTATCCCCAAACACTAATCGACAGCTTGTCCACCAGCGCGCGCAATTATTAAGAGGCGTGTACAGCCTCTGTTAATGCCGAATGCAACCGGAGATTGTGAGAAATGAGCTGATCGCGCAAACAGCTCCCGGGGATTTTTGGGGGCTTCCAGATGACGGTTGATGAAGTCTTGCACGCTTCTTGCGAGGCCCGAGGCAGGCCCGTTTCCGGTGCCCGCATTTGAGACAGAGATTGGACATTCATTATGTTCGAGCGCAGCAGAGTGGACAGTGGACAAGGCGAGGTCGCGACTGCGGGCATTTCCGTCGCGCTGACCTTGACCGACGGCTCCGAGATCAAGGGGCGCCTCGCAGTTTCGCAGGGACGCTCACTTGCGGATGTTCTCAACGCGGCGGCCCCGTTCGTCGAATTTGAGGAGTTCGACGGCCCGCGCCGCTATCTCGCCAAGCACGTGATCGGCGGCGTCCGCCTGATCAGCCCGGGCCGCGGCCAGAGCCTCGCGCGGATGCGCGATGCGGACGGCTTCGATCCCCATGCCGTTCTGGGTTTGCCGCTCGGCGCTCCCTACGAGGACGTACGCACGGCCTACCTGCGCCACGCCAAGGCCTATCATCCCGACCGCTACGCTAATGCCGACCTGCCGGACGAGGTGCGGGCGTATATCGAGGGCATGTCACGGCGCATCAATGCGGCCTTCGCGGCCCTGGAAGCCCCGGCCCAGGAAAGCCGGCCGAAGCCGGTCCAGCGGATCACGCCCGTCTATTCGACACCGGCGCGCTGATCGCGCGCGTCAGGTCTGGGCCGCAGCATCGGCGGTAGGCGGGCGCGTCTCCGTCGCGACCGGCACGGGCCTTTTCTCCACCTCGCGCCAGGGTTTCGCCGTTGTCTGCTCCTTGTCGTAGAGCGCGGTCAGGAACGACGTGATGCGTGCATCCGCAGGCGCGACGCGATCCTGATGCCGATGCTGGCGCGTCTGGCGCCGCTTCGCCCAGCCGGGGGCGCCCGGCTTCTTCATGCGGCGCCCGTTGTGAATGAGGAGGGGATTGTCGGGCGCCTCGAGATCCAGCTCCTCGAGGAAGGTCTCTCGCAGCGCGTAGAACGATTGCAGGATGGCGTCGCGCGCGAGTTTGCGATCCTCCGCCGTAACCTGCCGGCCGGCTTCAGGCTCGATGGATTGCAGCGCGCGGCGCATGTCATGCAGCGGAGCGTACGGATAGAGCCCGATCTGGCTCCGGTTCTCACCGACGTTCGCGTACACCGCCCGCATGTTGTCGAGCGATTCCGAGATGGTGCAGAACGCCGCGAAGTATTCGTCCTGTGAGGGCGATGCGCGTTGCGTGAACGTGAACAAGGCCGACTTGGCTTTGACGATGTTGCGCCATTCCTCCTTGAGCGCATTGAGGAAGATCGCGCGCTTCTGGAAGACGTTCGCGAGGTAGGCCGCAACGACGGTCACCAGCACGAGCGCCATATCCTTGAGATAGTCGTAGAGGCTGGCGAGCACACGTTCGGCGGGTGAGCCGGCCAGCCCCGGAATGTGATTGGCGAGCTTCGCGGTCAGCGATATGGCGAGCACGAGGCCGAGAATCCAGTAGGCGCGCCCCAGCGTGCGCCTCAACGACGAGCGTGTCATAATTTCCCCCGAGGCGACCCAGGCGGCGGCGCGCGCCGGCCTCAATCGACGGCGTGCGCCGTCGGGTGGAGTGAGGGGCAGAAACCGGCCGAAAGTACGGCGACGATCGAGGGCGGCGTGAGCACTTCGACCGTGGCCGCGGCGGGCCGCTCGATCGGTTCACCGTAGCCGGTGAAGTCCCAGGGCAGCAGCCAGCCGGCGAGCAGGAGATGCGCCGCGCCCTGCCAGCTGATGAACGTGCCGCCGGGAAGCGTATCGACGCTCGTGTAGTACGTGCGCTTGCTGCGCTCAGGCGTCAGGCGCTCCGCGTGGAGGACGGCGTCCATCTCGTCGGCCATGGCCCGACCGCCCGCGCCGCCGCCATGGACCTCCGACCAGAGTTTCGCGAACCACAGAAAATCCTGCCGCCGGCATTCGCCACACGGGCGGTGCCCGGCCGCGAGTGCCGTGGCTTCGTCGAGGAAAAACAGCTCCGTGTAGCGACCCGGCTGCATGAGCGCGCGGCGCCGGCCGTTGAACTCGAGCTTGCAGCAGATCCATTGCCGGCTTGCCCATCGGCGCGGGCCGATCGTGCGATCGGGACGGTGGATGGCACCGCCGCGATTACCCATGACCGTGCCGCGCGCCGCTATGGCGATGATCGAGCCGTCCGGGGTGACACGGTTCTGGAGTGGCATTGCGGCTTCTGCCATATGTGCGGCTTCAGACACGCAGGAAACCCACCATGACCGAAGCCGCCGTGCATGTGAAGACCGAGGAGCGCCAGAGCGGGCGCGTCGCGACCGTGACGGTCGACAACCAGCGGCGTCTCAACTGCGTCGCCAGCCCGACCATTATCGCGCTGCGGGAGGCGTTCGAGAAGCTCTCGGAGGATGCGGCACTTCGCGCCATCATCCTGACCGGCGCCGGCGACAAGGCGTTCATCGGCGGCGCGGATTTGCGCGAACTCGGCGCGGCCGATCCTGACACCGTGCGCCTCTTCATCACGCGCCTGCACAAGGCCTGTCTCGCCATTCGCGATTGCCCCGTGCCGGTCATCGGCCGCGTGAATGGCTTCTGCCTCGGCGCCGGGCTCGAGGTGGCCGCGAGCTGCGACATGCGCGTCTCGTCCGAGAACGCCATCTACGGTATGCCGGAAGTGCACATGGGCCTGCCGTCCGTGATCGAGGCCGCCCTGCTGCCGGGCCTCATCGGCTGGGGCAAGACGCGCGAGATCCTGATCACCGGCGAGACCTTCGGTGCGGAGGAAGCCCGCACCATGGGCTTCGTCCAGAAAGTCGTGTCGCAGGGCGGGCTCGATGCGGCTGTCGACCACTGGCTCGGTCTCATCGGGCGCGCGACGCCCAAGGCCGTGCGCAACCAGAAGGCGCTCATGAACCGCTGGGAGCGTGTCTCCGTCGACGAAGGTGTCTATGCCGGTATCGACGCGATTTCGGAGGCCTATACGACCGGCGAGCCCCAGGCGGCCATCAAGGCCTTCTTCGATATGAAGAAACAAAAATCGGGCCACTGACGTTTCTTCGTCGAGAGCGCCACTGTTCACCCACAGTGGCGTCGCTATATAAGGGGAGAGGTTAACCAAGTCCGCCGCGCGATCGTGTGCAGCGGCTTTTAGGCTGTGCCCATCCCATGGGACTGGCGCGAGCGGCGGCGGAACGTGAGCGAACGGCAAATCCCGGTAATCAGCAGTGCGTGTTTCCGGCCTGTCGGCTGGGGACGTCGCGCGACCGTCGCGGCTGTGATCGGGGCGTTGCTCGCTCCAGCTTTGCCCGCGCCGAGGCTTCATGCCCAGCCCGGACAGAATGCGGCGCAGACCCCGTCGGCGTCTTCCCCATCTCCGCAGGGCGCTCCGATGTCGCGCGCCGAGTACGAGCAGTGTCAGGCCGGCGACGAGGCGACATTCCGCGCGGCCGTCGCGCGCGTGACGCAGGATGCGCTCACGAAGAGCCTCGCTGATCTCGACTATCTCCCGATCGTCCGCGAGGCCTGGCGGCGCGGCAATGTCGATGACGTGCTGTGGCGTCAGGTGGATGTTGCTATCGGCGAAGTGCGCGAGGAATCGAGCTGGACGGAGCTGATCGGCTCGATCGCCTTCCAGGAGACGGCGCAGAAACTCGCGACGACGACGTCCGAGCGTGTGTTCCGTTCCGATGCCATGCAGAAGGCCATTCTCGGCGTCGCCAGTGCCGTCGGCAATGAAGTCGGCCGGCGCATGGAGCAGGGTCTCAGCGCCGCCGCCGAGCGGGTCGCGCAATGCATGCAGGCCTTCCTCGGCCCGCGCTATGGCGGCATGGTCGCGCGCTCCGTGAGCCGCGACACGGGGCGTGAGTTCACCATCGATCCGGCCAAGGCGAGCGCGAGCGTCTCCGCCGGTCAAGTGCTTGTTCAGGGTAGCGAAGGCTTGACCGGTACGGTGCTGCTCATCGTGCGCCGCCAGCTCTCGCGCATGGCCATGAGCGTCGGCCAGCGCGTGGTCGGCGCCATCCTCAGCCGCATTGTCGGCGTGGTCGCGGGCGGCATCGGCATCGCGCTCATCGCCAAGGATATCTGGGAGTTCCGCCACGGCGTGCTGCCGATCATCTCCAGCGAGATGAAGAGCACGGACACGCGCGACAAGGTGCAGGCGGAACTCGCCAAGGTCATCGGCGAGCAGATCAACGAGCACACGCGCGAGATCGCCGGCACGGCTGCCGACCGCGTGACCGAGATCTGGCGCGAGTTCCGCCGCGCGCACGCCAAGGTGCTGGAGCTTGCCGAGAAGGACGAGCGTTTCCGTCGCTTTCTCGATACCGTGACGCCGGCGAAGTTGCCGCGCCTCGACGAGGTCGTTGCTCTCGTGCTCGCTGGCGAAGGCGAGCCCGCACTGACGCGCCGTCTTGGCGATGGCACGCTGCATCGCGCGATCGAGACCATGCCCGCTGAAGCCATCGCCATTTCGCGCGATACGCGCTCGCTCGAAACGGGTTTCAAGTGGTGGGCACTCGCGGACGACAAGCTGCCCGAGGTCGTTGCCTATGAGCTGCATCGCCTCGGCCCGCCGGACGAGATGAGCAAAGCGGCGCTCTCCCGCATGCTCGTGCTCGAGGATCGTGTCGCCATCAACCGCCTCGCAAGTCTGACGCGTGCCGAGCGCGAGCCGCTGCTCGAACTGCCGCCGCGCGATCTGAATCGTCTCGCGCGGGCACTGCCCGAGACCGATCTCAAGTCGCTCTCGCGCTACATGAACACACTCGAGCCGGCCGCGGCGCAGCGCCTGCTCGCCGTCGTTGGCCACGCGCCTACACGCATGGCCGCCTTCACGGTCTCGGGCGTGCAGCCGGCCATCCTCGCGAGCCGTGATCAGGCTGAAGCCGTCGCCGTGATCGCGCGCTCCGATGCGATCTTCGACTTCTTCGTGTTCGCCGAGGACGTGCGCTCCGTGCGCGACGGGCGCATCAGTCCGCTGCTGCTCTGGGCGCGCTATCCGATCGCCATCAGCGTGTTCGGCTTTACTCTGCTGATCGTGCTGCTCATGCTGTGGCGCCTTATCTTCGGCCGCCGCACGCGCATCGTGATCGCGCAGAACGGCAAATCGTGACCGGAGCTCCCATGCGCCTCGTGACCACCGACAGGATCGACGATGCGGAATTCGTCACGGGCGATCTCGTCTATGCCGTGGCCGTCAGCGGCGCCAACATCGTGCGCGACATGCGCGAGGCGATCGTCAATACGATTGGTGGCAAGATGACCCGCTACGAACAGCTCGTGGACATGACCATCGAGCGTGCACTTGAAACACTCAAAGCCCGCGCTGCCGAGCAGGGCTACGACGGTGTGCTCGCCGTCCGCCTCAGCCATCCCGTGATCACGAACGGCGCCGTCGAGGTCGTCGCGACCGGAACGGGTTTCCGTTACGCGGCAAAACCCTGAGGTGCAGCGCGGTGCGCCACCGCGCCTAAGCCCATGGCGCGATTCAGGTATTCGCGCGACACACCGCACTGCAAAAGTCGCATCGAGGGGGTCACAAGGCCGGCCGAATCGTGTTGATCATGCAGCAATTAGCGCAGCATGGCGCTTTAGGCGCGCGTGTGGGAATGGGGGACACCATCATGGTTCTGAAAGCACCGGGCATCATCACCTTCATTCTGTCGATCGTTCTGACGGTCTGCGTGCTCATGGTGCAATTCTTCGGCGCGCAAATCCCGGTCGTGCAGGGCAATGAATTCTGGTTCCTGCTCCTCTCGCACGTCATCCTGCTGCTCGGCTGCATCATGCGCGGTCTCTGACGCGCAAACGGGCGCGATGATGATCGCGCCCGCTCGAACCTTTAGCTGATCCACGTAATCACGGAAACACTTGCACCCATCCGGTGCCGGCGCGGTCGGACACCGTGCCGAAGTGCTTGTCATAATCGGCACGCAGCTCCTTCAGGTGGCCCGAGGCCTGGAACTCTTTGAACGTGGCCTCGTCCTTGAACTCGTAGATGGCCATGTAGTCGTACTTGTCTTCACCCATGATGCGCTTGTAGCGCCGTCCGCTCACCGCGCCGTTGTAGCGCAGCACCTGCGGCACGTGCTCCTCGTCGTACCACTTGTTGAACGCTGCCTCCTGCGCCGCCGTGATCGTCGCGCGCACCATGAAAACCGTCACTGCCATGGGTGTTCCTCCGGTTCTGCTCTTGTTGGTTGATCAGTACGTCAGTGCTGCCTTGATCGCGATCAGCTCCTGGCGGCCGTCCGGATACGCTTCGTACGCCTTGCCCGCGCGCCGGTACCAGTAGCGGCTGTTGCTCTCGTCCGGCTCCATTTTGTGGAGCACGGCATGAATCCAGCACGACGTCGGATCGCTTTCATCACGCTGCACGATCGCGTGTGCGGCCTCCCACTCGCCCGCGAGCGCGTGCTCGACAGCTTGCACCAGCTCCGAACGCTCCATGTTTATGCAGCTCCACGCTTCACGTTCCGCCACGCGCCGACTTCCGGCCGCGCAAGGCCGAGGTTCTCACGCAGCGTCGCGCCGCGATAGTCTTTGTGGTAGAGCCCGCGCTTCTGCAGCTCCGGCACCACGAAGCGTACGAAATCCTCGTACGTGCCAGGCACGCTCGTCGCGCCGACGACAAAGCCGTCGCACGCCGGTCCCGTAAAGTACTCTTCGAACATGTCAGCCACTTCCTTAGGCCCACCGACCCACGGATTGTTGAGCCGCCCGCGGCCGCTGATGCGGATGAAGTCGCGGATCGTCGGGTTCTTCGTGCCGGCAGCCTTGAGCACGCGATCGCGGATCGTCTGCAGGCCGGTCATGGACGCGATGTCCTCGTCCGTCAGCGGCTCGTCGAGCGGCTTCGAGCCGAAGTCGAAATTCAACGCTTCCGACAGCAGCATGAGGCTGTCCACTTCGAGCGGCAGCTTGTCGAGAGCCGCGCGCTTGTCCTCGGCTTCCATCTTCGTTTCGGCAACGACAGGGTGCACGAGCGCGCCGATCAACATGCTGTTCGGATCGCGGCCCGTCGCGGCGCACATGGCTTTCAGCTCCGCGTATTCCTTTTTGCCGACCTCGAGGCTCGGCGTGTACGTGAAGATCATCTCGCCCCATTCGGACGCGAAACGCTTGCCGCGGCCGCTCTGGCCCGCCTGGATGAGCAGCGGATGACCTTGCGCCGAGCGTGGCACGGTGAAGGGCCCGCGCGACTTGAAGCTCTCGCCCTTGTAGTCGAGCCGGTGCACCTTCGAGGCATCCGCGAAGCGGCCCGTCTTCTTGTCCACGATCAGCGCATCGTCCGCCCATGTATCCCAATGGCCGAGCACGACGTGCATGAACTCGTCGGCTTTGTCGTAGCGCTCGTCATGCTCTGCGACGTCGTCGCGCCCCATGTTGCGCGCTTCGATATCGTTGAGCGACGTGACGATGTTCCAGCCCGCGCGCCCGTTCGTCATGAGGTCCAGCGTCGCGAATATGCGCGCGACGTGGAAGGGCTCGTAGTACGTCGTCGAGTAGGTCGCACCGAGGCCGAGCCGCTCGGTGGCCATGCCCATGGCCATCATGCAGGCAACGGGATCCATCTTCACGCAACGAATGCCGTTCTCGACGGCCTCGGTGTAGCGCCCGCCATGAAACTCCGGCATGCCGAGCCGGTCATCGAAAAAAGCGAGCTGGAACTTCCCGGCTTCGAGCACCTTGCCGATGTGGCGATAGAAATCGGGCGACATGAAATCGGTGCGCGACTCCGGGTGGCGCCATGAGGCGGCGAAGTTCGAGCAGTTCTGCGCCTGAAGAAATCCGATCAGCGCCATCTGTCGCATGGAGACGTGTCCTCGATGTCGTGAGTTGCTGCCTGGCAGAGTAAACGTACGCCACTGCCGGCGCCAGATTCATGTCCGGACATCAGCTCTGCTTAACTGACTTGTACGGATACCGGATTGTGCGCCGCAGCAATGGCATCGAACCTGCTTCATTGTTGCGGGCGCCTAGCGTATAGACGCCTCTTGCCGGACAATCAGGGGCCGGCGCGCGCACGGGCCGCGGGGGCCGTGCAAACTTGCCGATCGGAGGGCCGCAGATGGCGCAGGACAAGGCGAAAAGTGCAGGGCTGGACCGCGTGCTCGTGGTCGAGGTCGCGCGCGTCACCGAGGCTGCGGCCATTGCTTCGGCCCGCTTCCGCGGCATGGGCAACGCGAAAGGCGCCGACAAGGCCGCCGTCGATGCCATGCGCAAGGAGCTCGGCAAGATCCACATCCGCGGCAAGGTCGTCATCGGCGAAGGCGAAATGGACGAAGCGCCGATGCTCTACATCGGCGAGGAAGTCGGCATCGGTGACGGGCCGGAGGTCGATATCGCCGTCGACCCGCTCGAGGGCACGACCATCTGCGCCAAGGACATGCCGAACTCGCTCGCGGTCATCGCGATCTCCGAGCGCGGTGGG
Organism: Pseudomonadota bacterium; assembly: GCA_023410905.1. GTDB lineage: Bacteria > Pseudomonadota > Alphaproteobacteria > Rhizobiales > Hyphomicrobiaceae. Next base: position 1,877 of record JAEYPL010000125.1, on the reverse strand, counting down.
CTGCTCCACGCGCCTGACATGTACATGGATAAGATCGCCATCGGTCCCGGCTATCCCGAAGGCATCATCGATCTCGATACGCCGATCGGCGAGCAGCTCGAAAAGCTGGCCAAGGCCAAGGGCGTGCCCGTCGATCAGATCAGCGCCTGCATTCTCGACCGCCCGCGTCACTCTGAGATCATCGAGGCCGTGCGCAAGGTCGGCGCCGGCATCCGCCTCATTCCGGACGGTGACATCGCCGGCGTAATCTGGTGCACTGATCCGCAGCAAACGGGCGTCGACATCTACCTCGGTTCCGGCGGCGCGCCCGAAGGCGTGCTGGCCGCTGCCGCGCTCCGCTGCATCGGCGGCCAGATGCAGGGCCGATTGAAACCCTCGAACCGCGAGGAAGTCGAGCGCGCCGCGAAGATGGGCATTCCCGACATCAACCGGAAATTCTCCATGCAGGAGATGGCATCCGGCGATGTGATCTTCTCCGCGACGGGTGTCACCAGCGGATCGATCCTCGAAGGCGTGCACTTCCGCGGCGACTTCGCCGAGACCGAAACGCTCGTAATGCGCTCGGCCACCGGCACCGTGCGGCGCGTGAAGACCACCTTCCGCAATGTGAAGATGAAGATGGCGGGGGTGTAGTCGCGCGCTTGCGTCACAGGAATTCCCTCTCCCCGCGTGCGGGGAGAGGGCTAGGGTGAGGGGCGGCGGCATACGCTAACGTCGCGCAAGTTTCCGCCCCGCATCCTAACCTTCTCCCCGTAAGGACGGGGAGAAGGGACATGTCGCGCTCGCGGCTTACTCTGGTTCATGAAAGGCGGCTACGTCCTTACCGTCGCCGCCGCGACGCCCGCGCCGATCAGCAGGCTGCCACCGATCTTGTTGAACATGCCGATAGCGTTCGGATTACGCGCCAGGGCGCCGGCCCGTGCCGCGAGGAAGCCATAGGCAAGCGCATTTGCGAAGGCGATAACCAGGAAAGTCCCGCCGAGGATGATCATCTGCCTGAGCACGTCGCCCTTCGGATCGATGAACTGCGGCATGAAGGCGACGAAGAACGTGATGCCCTTCGGATTGAGCGCCGTCACGATCCACGCGTGCGCGACCATGGCAAGTGAGCTTGCACGATCCGTGCGCGCTTCCGTCTGCAATGTGCCGCCGGCCTTCCAAAGCTTCATGCCGAGCCAGATGAGATAGGCCGCGCCCGCAAGCTTCAGGACCGTGAAGAGCGTTGCCGATGTCGCGAGCAGGGCACCGACGCCGAGCAGCGAGAGAGTCACCGCCGTGAAGTCGCCGAGCGCGACGCCGATCGACGTTGGCGATGCCGCGCGCCAGCCCTGTCCGAGCGCATAGGAGACGACCAGCAGCACGGTCGGCCCCGGGATCATGACAAGGATGGTGGAGGCGGCGACAAACGCGAGCCAGGCTTCGATGCTCATGGAGATCCCCTCGGTTCAGCTTGGGTTTCGCTGCACCAAGCTCTCGGGCGAGGCGGACGTCAAGCGTCTCGCGCCTTTGGCGCAATCGGGGACGCACCCCTCCGGCATGACCCTCGCGCTCCGCCCGGGGGACATCCCCGGAGCCCCCGTCTTTTTTGGACTTGGAGCACGCAGCGAACTAAGCCTCGGTAAGTTTCGCACCGTGTTCGCGGAGCAGCTCGCGCAGCACCGAGCGATGGCAGCGCGCCTCGTTCTCGCAATAGCAGCCGACGGAGAAGTTGCTCTCCTTCGAGAGGGCAGCCAGCAGGTCGAGCGTCCGGCTGGCGGCCGGCGCCTTCATCTCACTGCGATAGGCGCGCATGAACGCTGACCACTCCTTCTCTGTCTCGGCGCCGCGCGCCTTCGCCACTAGTTCTTCGCTCGGCGCCAGTTCCGGCAGCCAGACGT